>NZ_JAVRCB010000021.1:0-136522 GCF_034530955.1 Nostoc sp. DedQUE05
CCGAAATAACAAATGAGTACTCCGAAATAACAAATGAGTACTCCAAAATAACAAATGAGTACTCCAAAATAACAAATGAGTACCCCGAAATAACAAATGAGTACTCCAAAATAACAAATGAGTACTCCGAAATAACAAATTGTTCAGGGTTGAGAAAAATTGGTATTGCACGCAGAGCCGCAAAGGATACAGAGGAAGAAGAGAATCGTTATGCACAATGCTATGCTTGCGTTAAAATGCGTAAGTCCTGTGTATCTGACTAGATGAGACCTTATCATCAAATCCCGATTTTTGAGTGTGGTGAACCGCTAGTAGCGATTCCTTTAGAATTGTTTGCGGTGGAATCTCCCCATCCTTATGAAAAGTTAGGTGCGCCTTATGGCGATCGCTCTCCCTATTATCTTCGTCAAAGTGTTATTGAAAACTTGCTCCAAGCGCAAAATTACCTAGAATTGTTGCGTCAGAAGTGGCGGATTCAAATTTTTGATGCCTATCGCCCAGTAGCAGTCCAGCAGTTTATGGTAGATTACAGCTTCGCCCAAGCAGTGCGGGATAGAGGACTGACTGAGGTGGAGTTATCCCCAAACCAACGCCAAGAGATTTGGGAAGCGGTTTATGGAATTTGGGCTGCACCGAGTTTGGATGCAAAAACTCCGCCTCCTCACAGTACTGGTGGGGCGGTGGATGTGACGCTGGTAGATGATACTGGCGAAATAGTGGATATGGGTTCGCCGATTGATGAAATGTCAGAGCGATCGCATCCCGATTATTATGCCAATAGCGATCGCTCAGAAACGCAAAAGTATCATACTCATCGTCAACTATTGCAAGATGTAATGTTAAAAGCCGGCTTTCAACGCAATCCTAGAGAATGGTGGCATTTTTCTGTTGGCGATCAAATGTGGGCTTGGCTAAATAATCAATCTAATCCAGCCAATCCTACCACAGCACGTTATGGGCGGCTTGTATAGATGCGTTATTACAAAAAAATTCAGGAGTCAGAATTCAGAATTCAGAATTGAATTGGAGTCTAACTGGCAGACTTGCTCAATCTAATGCTGAATAAATGGTGATACTAAATGCGAAATCTTTCTTACGGAATCCATAAGGAATAAATAAGCGTTCATCCTACACTTTCTTCTTCTGACTACTGAATTCAGACTACTGAATACTTCTTCAAGCATCTTGAGGATTCAGTTCTTTTAACTCGTCGGTGGTGTAAGTACCAATGGGAGTCCAAACTAGATAGGGAACGAGTAACAACGCCGCTATTAGAGAAATCGGTAAAACGCAGATTGCCAAGACAACGCCTGAAATCAAACCGATTAGCCCAAGAACTTCCCCAACTTTGAGGCTGCGAAACCTCAACATTGTAGGTATGTAGGCAACGGTGATAATTTCCACCAAGAGGTACAAAGCCATTAGTAGCCAAGTAATTATGCCTCCGGGATTTTTTTCCCAGACAAAATAAGCTGAAGCTGCACCGCAAATAAAAATCACAGTCCAGATAATTGGAATCAGCGGCTCAAAAACTAGCCAACGAGGGCGACTTAAGTTTGCAAACCATTTAACATCACGTGGCGTGATGAAGAAACTACCAAGGGCGACGAAGAAAGTTACAGCCCCAATTATTATCCAAGATGGAATCATAATGCACTCTTGCTTTGTGTATTTTGTCAATTCATACACTGCAAGTTTGACAATTTAGACTAGATGTTTAATCATTCTCTGGTGCGATTCTTAGGCATCTTGAGGATTGAGACTCATCATCTGCCAAGTGGTATAAGTACCAATGGGACTCCAGAGTAAATAAGGAACTAGTAATAGGGCTGCCCAACCAGAAAAACCTAAGACTGCAAGTATCAATAAAATATCAATAATCAAACCTGTGCCACCGAGAATTGTACCCACTTTCAGACTGCGAAGCTTAAACATTACAGGCGTATAGGCAATCGTAACAATTTCTAATAGCAGATATAAACCCATGATTAACCAGGTTGAGGTGCTTCCTGGGTCTTTTTCCCAGACAATATAAGCTGACCAAGCACCGCAAATAAATATTACAGTCCAAATAATCGGAATTGCACCCTCAAAAGTTAGCCATCTCGGTCGTTGTAAACGCTTGAACCATTGGCGATCGCTAGGCGTAATCACGTTCGCTGCTAAAGCAACCAAGAAAGCCACGCCCCCAATCACCATCCAAGATTTAATCATGCCCGTTAGTCCTTTACAAGCGCTATTTATCGCTTAATACCACTCTTTATAGTCTGATTTTGTCAATTTAATTGCTAATTACTCATCATCCCTGAGTTTGAAACCTTCACATCGTTTGGCTGGATTTTAAATTATATAGCAATCTGATTTGATTTCTGAATTAATCGTAGGGACTAGGGACTGGGGACTGGGGACTGGGAAGAAGGAATAAAGCTGTACTGAGTTTTTTTCAAAAATCAAATATGAGTCCTATAGGCATTGGGAAGAAACGGTAGAGAAACTTAGGCTTGAACTTTCTCAGCTATCCATAGAAGAGCGTGCAGAGCTTGCTTACTTTTTGAGCCATTCTTTAGACAAAGAAGTGGATAAAGATATAGACCTTGCTTGGGATATTCAGTTAACACAAAGGTTGGAAGATATTAGTAGTGGAATAGTTTCTGGTGAACAGTCAGATAAGGTATTCACCGAACTGCGAGACAAGTATTCGTGAAGCCGATTATTATCCACACCAAAGCACGAGAAGAGTTAGATAATTTCGGCTACTACGAGAAGCAAAAAGCAGGTCTAGGGCTAGATTTTTTATCTGAAGTGGAACAGTCTATTAGCAAGATTCAGCAAAACTCGAACATAGGAGCGCCGTATTAAATTGTAGGGCTGCGTCGTTATGTGATTCAGGATTTTCCTGATCTCATCTTCTATGCAGAAATTGAAGAGTTTATCTGGATTGTTGCAATAGCACATAGCAAGCGCAGACCGGATTATTGGAGAAGGCGATTTCAGTGAGTTTTTGATTAAGGTTAGCGATCGCTTTTTAACTACAACAAATTGCATGATGAGGTAGAGATAATCGTAGGGGCACAACATGTTGTGCCTCTACCCGTGTATTTCATTTACTTTGCTAATCAAGTTTCACAGCGATCGCCATAAATAAGAAAATTGTAGAAGCTCAAAGATTGATCGGGAATAGAGATGGTAACATTAGCCTGTTAGCCTAATAGTTCATCCTATGTGTTTCTGGTTATCACCTACCTCTCGTCATGCTTATGGCTAAAACAACTAGGATTTTTGGCGCAAATTCTCTAAAGTTTAAAAGCAGGGGTCGAGAAACGGCAAGGACGCGCTGGCTCACCCCCCTAACTCACTTTTTACGTTTGCCTTTGTACTTCCTGGTCGCTTTGCTATGCATTCTCGGTTCACCAGTGCTAGCAAAAGTTCCTGGCTCAATCAATTCTTTATCCCAACTGCCAATAAATAGTATAGTATCGCTGGCTGTGCCCACTGATGCCGCCTCACTCTTACAGCAGGGCAAAGTTTTATACAGTAATGGCAACTTTGCCAAAGCTGTAGAAGTTTTACAACAGGCTGTCCAAATATATAAGCAGCAAGGGGAGAGCCTTGCACTAGCAGTCACATTGGGTAATCTTTCCCTAGCTTACCAGCAACTCGGTGCATGGAATCAGGCGCAGCAGGCAATTACAGAAAGCTTAAATGTACTCCAAGAACCGGATAAAAACCAAAATCTGCAAATATTTGCCCAATCACTAGATATTCAAGGTCGTCTGCAATTGGCAATGGGAAAGTCGGAAGCGGCTTTGGCAACTTGGCAGCAAACAGAAGAAATTTACAAACAAGCAGATAATCAAAGTGGTGTGGTGCGATCGCTAATCAATCAAGCACAAGCTTGGCGCACTCAAGGATTTTACCCGCGGGCGATCAAAACCCTCGATCGAATAAGTCAGACGTTAAAATCTCAACCAGATTCTCTAGAAAAGACAGTGAGTTTGCGATCGCTCGGTGATGCTCTTTTGGTATTGGGCGATTTGAAAAAGTCACGTCAAGCATTAGAAGAAAGTCTGATAATTGCTCAAAATCTCCAATCAAGCGCTGATATTGGGGCTAGTCTGTTCAGCTTGGGGAATAATGCCCGTAAACAAAATCAAAAGGAACAGGCGATCGCCTATTATCAAAAAACAGTCGCACTATCTCCCTCACCCCTCACAAAAGTTCAAGCACAACTCAATCACCTGGGACTACTGATCGAAGATAAAGAATGGGCAAAGGTGCAAACTCTTTTGCCGTCGATTGAGTCCCAACTCAGGCAACTCCCTCTCAGCCGTGCGAGTATTTACGCTCATGTTAACTTTTCACAAAGTTTGGCAAAAGTCAAGAGTGGTGTATTACAAGCATCGAGTCATAGTTTTTACTCAGGATTAAGTACAAAAGATTCAGCAAAATTACTCGCTAGTGCCATCCAGCAATCCCGCAGCTTAGAAGACAAGCGGGCAGAGGCTTATGCTCTAAAGAGTTTAGGCGGCTTGTACGAAGAAACCAGACAGTGGTCAGAAGCGCAAGACTTGACCCGGCAAGGATTAGCTTTGGCACAGAGTAGCAATGCACCAGAAATTACCTATAGCTTGGAGTGGCAGTTAGGTAGATTGCTTTGGGCACAAAAAGATATTAATGGTGCGATCGCCGCTTATGATGCTGCTGTAGACACTCTTGAATCTCTCCGCAGAGATTTAGTAGTCAATAAAGATGTAGTAAACCAAGATGTGCAATTTGATTTCCGGGACAGTGTAGAACCCGTCTACCGCCAGTCAGTAGAGTTACTGCTGCAATCTCAAAAAGGAAAACCAAATGAAAAAATATTGGATAAAGCACGCCAACGGATTGAAGCACTCCAACTAGCAGAATTAGACGACTTCTTTCAAGAAGCTTGTCTGCAAGGCCAGAAAGTAGCCCTCGATCGAGTAGTAGACAAAGACAATACCAAGGCTGCCATCCTTTATCCAATTATTCTTCGTGACGAACTCCAGGTAATTGTCAAAATTCCCAAACAATCTCTGCAAAGCTATAGTACCAAGATTTCCCAAGGGGAAGTAGAGCAACTCCTAATAAAACTGCGAAGAAATCTTGTCGATCCAACTGCTACTAAGATCGTCCAAACCCAATCGCAACAAGTTTACAGTTGGCTGCTTAAACCCATTGAGTCACAATTGCAGCAAAGTGGTGTCGATACGTTAGTGTTCGTCCTAGATGGGCCATTACGCAATTTACCAATGGCGGCTCTCTACGATGGTAAACAATATTTAGTAGAGAAATATGCGATCGCCCTGAGCGTCGGTCTACAACTCCTCGACCCGAAACCGCTAATTAAACAGCAACTCAGAGCGCTAACCGCAGGACTGACTCAGCCACCGCCAGGATTTCCCAAGTTTGCACCATTGCTAGCGATCAAATCTGAATTTGACGGTATTACGAAAGCAGGAGTTTCGACAACTAGCCTATTGGATGGGGATTTTAAGAAAAAGAATTTGGAAAGTGAAATTGATGCTGCTTCATTCAACATAGTGCATTTGGCAACCCACGGTCAGTTTAGCTCCCGCCTCGAAGACACTTTTATTTTAGATTTCGATGGTCAGATAAATGTCAAAGATTTTGATACTCTCTTCCACAGCCAGGGTAAAACCGTAGTAGAATTATTAGTCTTGAGTGCTTGCCAGACAGCAACAGGAGACAGCCGGGCAGCACTGGGTCTAGCAGGAGCAGCTGTCCGAGCTGGGGCACGTAGTACCATCGCTTCTTTGTGGCAAATTGATGATGAATCAACAGCGATGTTTGTTAGTGCCTTCTATCGAGAACTCAAGAGTGGCAAAATCACCAAAGCCGAAGCAGTCCATCGTGCCCAACTACAACTGCTGAAACACCCCAATTACAGAGCGCCAAGCTTTTGGTCTGCTTATGTATTGATTGGTAATTGGTTGTGATTTGGGGATTGGGGACTGGGGACTGGGGATTGGGGACTGGGGATTGGGAATTGGGGACTGGGGACTGGGGACTGGGGATTGGGAATTGGGGACTGGGGACTGGGGACTGGGGACTGAGGATTGGGAATTGGGGACTCGTTCATCTAGCTCAAAACCTCAAATCTCCCAATCACTAATCACCAATTACCTAATCTAGTGCCATACTCTTCTTTACCTTGTTGTTGGGAACGAATGAAACGACAGTAACCCTTAAGACCTTTTTCAATCTGGTCTTTAAGTTGACTAACCCAGTGTAATTGTTCTGTATTGCAGTACCCCAGGCTTTCAGCAATAATGAAAGCACTTTTAGTCTCAGTTAATGAACCACAAGCAATGTACATAAAACGCAATCTATCTAGATAATGATAACGTCCGTAGCCCTCAGCTATGTTCAGTAAAACACTACAAGCCGATCTTCGTAATTGATCGCTCAAATTGTAACGCTCAAAAGTTGGCAACCTATCTGCTAGTCGATAAGCTGCTTTTAGTAGCTTGACGCTATCTTGATAGAAGTCTAAAGACTCAAAACCTCTATCTCCCATATCATCTTAATAATATACAAACAATCCCTCAATTTTATGGGATATTTTTACCTAATCCCCAGTCCCCAGTCCCCAGTCCCCAATCCCAATTATCTTTTTCCAGTATTCAGTTTTGTGGCATAAATTTATTGAATGCGGGTGATATATACATAGCAGCATTGAACCCTAGAAATTGACTTATGAATAACTCCACCTATCAGCTAGATGATTTCGCTTTAACATTGCCGATTTCCCAAACAGCTCGCATAACTGCCCAGCAATTTGCTAACCAGCAACCAAATCTTGAAAAAGCAGAGCAAGTCCGGCTGAATACTTTAGCTGTATGGGTGGTGAATGACTACTTGCAGATGATGGATATTCCTACCGATCTTCAAGCTAGTGACAGTTGGAACCCAATTGTGCGCCTTTGTGGGGATGTCGCTGATTTAGAACTGCCCTCAATTGGCCGTCTGGAGTGTCGCCCTGTCCATCTGCATCAGGAGATATGTTTTATTCCTCCAGAAACTTGGGAAGAACGGGTGGGTTATTTAATAGTTCAATTTGATGAATCGCTCGAAGAAGCAAGGCTGCTTGGTTTTATCCCTAGTGTAGCAACCCAAACAGTTCCTTTAGCGCAACTGCAACCATTGGAAGCGTTTATCGATCGCATCTGGGAACTGCGTCAATCCCCAGCTAATTCATTAGTGAATTTGAGCCAATGGTTTGCTGGTATATTTGAGACTGGTTGGGAAACTATTGAATCGCTGTGGAACGTGCCGGAACTCATGCCAACTTATGCCTTTCGCAGTGTTGAAACTTTGGAATTAGATACCCTCAAACAACCAGAATCAATTACTAAACGGGCAAAAGTGATTGATTTAGGTATCCAAATCCACAACCAACCTGTGATGTTGATTGTGGAAATCAACCCCGAAAAAGATCGACAAACTAGTATTCATCTCCAATTGCACGCCACTGGAAATCAAATTTACTTGCCACCAGGAGTTCATCTCACTGTTATAGATAGTTCAGGAGCAATATTTCTTGACGCTCAATCGAGAAAATCAGACAACTACATTCAGTTGCAGTTTCGTGGTGAACCTACAGAGCAATTTAGTGTTAGGGTCGCCTTGGATAATACCAGTATTACCGAATATTTCCGAATTTGAAATATGTAACTATCTTCCTTGTTTGTCAGTAATTTATTAAGTGATAATTCATTAATTGAAAATTAAAAATTAAAAATCCAAGCTAGTTTTTGGGGATTTTGAAAAAAATCTGTAGATACTTGTGAAGCTTGCGATCGGACATTAGAACAGGGCACGATCTTGCATGGGGAAATAGCGACGGTTATGGGTAAATTAGTGGCGATCAAATTTGGAGAGGGTAGTTTTGAGCAGGGGTTTGCTGTCACCCTCCAAATTGGTGAAGAACACGAGCGTGCTACAACCGAAATCACTGGGAGGCTCCCTTCATTCCCGGAAATGCCGCTCTATTATAGTCATTGGCAGTCTAGTTATCGGCAGATAGGTAATCGTTATCGCCTCCATGCTGACAAAATGCAAGTGACGAATGTATCGATGGTGCAAGACTGCGAAAACGCTTCTCATATTTTGCGGGCACGCTTTAATACCTGGCTGCGAGCAGAGGAATTTCGCCCTTTGAGGGAAAAATGGTTAGAAAGATTATCATCCAGCGACGAAGTACGGGTAATTTTGCAAACAGAAAATAGCCAATTGCAGCTATTACCCTGGCATCTGTGGGAGTTATTAGAACGCTATCCCAAAGCTGAAATTGCCCTTTCTTCACCATCTTACGATCGCATTCACAAGCCACGCACTCTCAATCAATTAGTCAATATTTTGGCAATTGTCGGCAATAGTAAAGGGATTGATACCCAAGCCGATCGAGCTTTACTGCAACAGTGTAGTAACGCACAGGTGAGCTTTTTGGTAGAACCACAACGTAAGGACTTGACTGAGCATCTCTGGGGAAAAAACTGGGATATTCTCTTCTTTGCCGGACACAGTTCCAGTCAAGGAAATGGCGAAAGCGGACGAATTTATCTGAATAGAACTGATAGTCTTACCATTGGCGAGTTAAAGTACGCTCTCAAAAAAGCCATTGAAAATGGTTTGCAATTAGCTATATTTAACTCCTGTGATGGCTTGGGATTGGCGCGAGAATTAGCTGATTTGCAAATTCCTCAAATAATTGTCATGCGCGAACCCGTCCCAGACCAGGTTGCGAAGGAGTTTTTAAAATATTTTCTCGAAGGCTTTGCCGGTGGCGAGTCTTTATATCAAGCGGTACGCCAAGCACGGGAACGCTTGCAAGGACTTGAGGATAGATTTCCTTGTGCAACTTGGCTACCAGTAATTTGCCAAAATCCGGCGCAGATACCACCGACTTGGGATGAATTAAGGTCTACAAAATCTGAAGATGAAGAGCCAGCAAGTTTACCTTTGTCTAACAAACGCAGATTTAAGAGAACTGTGTTATCCAGCTTGGCAGTTACAGCCTTGGTTTGTGGCGTGAGATTGGTGGGATTGCTAGAAAATCCAGAGATTCAAGCCTTTGATTTAATGATGCGATCGCGCCCCACAGAAGGACTCGATCCCCGACTGTTGATTATCACAATTGACGATGAGGATTTAGCAATTCAAAGACAAAATGGCGAGTCCTTAATTGGAGCTTCTATTTCTGAAAAATCTCTGAATAAACTCTTAGCAAAACTGAATCAATACCAACCCAGCGCGATCGGCTTAGATGTCTACCGTGATTTTCAGGCCAAAGAGCCAGATTTAATTACTCGTCTCCAGCAAACTCAGAACTTGGTTGGCGTATGCAAGGGGAGCGATCGCACAGGAAATATCAAAGGCATTAAGCCGCCACCAGAAATCCCTCCAGCAAATCTGGGATTCAGTGACTTTATTCACGATCGCGATGGAGTTATTCGTCGGCATCTTCTGTTCATGAAGCAAGAGGCGACATCATTGTGTACTGCTGAATATTCCTTCAGTTTACAACTAGCATCCCTTTATCTGCACCCTTTAGGAATTCAAACAAAGTTCACCCCTGAAGGAAATTTGCAGTTGGGTAAGACTATTTTTGAGAATTTGAAGTCTCGTACTGGTGGCTATCAAAATATTGATGCGAATGGCGGTCAAATCTTACTCAACTATCGTTCTTCAAAAGAAATAGCCGAACAGGTAAACCTAAGGCAATTTTTATCTAGTCCAATTAACCCTAACGCCATCAAAAACCGGATTGTTCTCATTGGTGTGACTGCAAAGGGTGATTCTCCAGACACCTGGCCTACACCTTATGGTATTCCTTTAGACGAGCAAATGCCAGGAGTACTGGTACAAGCTCACATGGTCAGCCAGATCCTTGGTGCAGTCCAAGATGGGCGGCCGTTGCTGCGGGCTTGGTCATGGTGGGCAGAGGTAATCTGGATTTGGGGCTGGTCTTTGATTGGGGGAGTCCTAGCTTGGCGCAGGTTTTCTTTACCCTGGTTGGCGTTGGCAATGGGTGTTGCTTCTAGCGTTTTGTATGTAGTTTGCTTTGGTCTGTTAATTTCAGGTGCTTGGGTGCCTTTCGTACCGTCGGCTTTATCGTTGTTAGCTATGGGAGTTTTAATGTCAATTTATAGTAATTCAAAAACAAAAGTGCGGGCGGGGAATGGGGAATAGGAGCAGGGGAGCAGAGGAGCAGAGGAGATGAGGGGACAAGGGGACAAGGAGATAAACAAAACTCCTAACTCCTAACTCAGCACTCAGCACTCCTAACGCCCAGTGCCCAATCTAAAATCTAAAATCTAAAATCTAAAATCCTATGAGGTCAGGTGTCTATGAATTCAAATTCACAACCGATAAAGCTGTTTTTAGTAGTAGCTTTTAGCTGTACAAGTTTATCAGTTAGTCTGACTCCAGTACTGGCGAAACCAACCCCTAACCGCTCTGATGCTAAAACAATCCTTGCTCAAGCTAAAACCTTTAATCAACCTCCAATTCCAGCTGGCTCCCCTCCTGGAGGTCGCGTTCGTGGTGGAGCGAAGCGCACCGGGCCGGAGGGATGTCCACTTACTAAACCTGACCTGACTGCTTTAGTCCCCTTTACTCAGGAAGCTAACTCAGTGATTAATGTCTGGGGACAAACAACAGTAGAACATCCAAGTTGGTTCTTCTATGTGCCATATACCAAAGATTTGCCCTATACAGTTGAATTTGTGTTGCAAGATCCAGATGCTAACGAGGTATACAAAAAAGCGATCGCTCTACCAGATAAGCCAGGAGTCATCCCCGTTTCTTTACCTAGCACTGCTCCCGGTTTAGCAGTAGGCCAACAATACCGCTGGTTTTTCACAATTAACTGTGACAAGCAACAGAATGCTCCCCCAAGTTTTGTTGAAGGGGTAATAAAACGAGTTAACCTCAGTCAACCAACAGTCAAACAACTAGAAACGGCAGAACCTCTAAAGCGCTATGCTATCTATGCCCAAAATGCGATATGGTACGAGGCACTGACAACGTTGGCTGAACTGCGTCAAAAAAATCCTCAAGATGCAGCCCTAAAAGCAGAGTGGCGAAATTTGTTAAGCAGCATCCGTTTAGATGATGTTGCCGGAGAACCCATTCTTCCAGGAACACCTTAAACTAGGAAAAAATTTTTAATATAGCAAGGGACTGGGGATGGTGGGGTCCCCTCTGGGGATAAGGGGTAATGGGGACTGGGGACTGGGTGAAAAGCCTTTTTGTGTCTAAGTTTTATCGTCTGTTGATGTCCTAACCACCTTGACTGTTGCTATACCAATTTGAAAAAAGAATGGAAAAAATAGACCATTTGTAGAGACGCGATTCATCGCGTCTTGACTTTACACCGATTCATCGATTGAATTTGTATAAGCAAAGATTTGATGTAGAGACGTTGCAATACAACATCTCTACAGTTGTGTTGTTTAGTTTGCAGCAACACTTACTAAACCATTGTGCCTGAGCAAAGCGATCGTACTTGGTTCACGACCCCGGAAAGTTTTAAACACCTCCATTGGATGCTTGCTACCACCGAGTGCTAGTACTGTATCCCGATAACGCCGACCTGTCACTTTTATAGCTTCTTCATTTTCTAGCCCAGCTTCTTCAAAAGCGGCAAAAGCGTCAGCACTTAGTACCTCAGCCCATTTGTAACTGTAGTAACCTGCTGCATAACCACCCTCAAAAATGTGCCCAAAAGAACACAGTATTGAATCTTCTGGAAGTGGTGGTAAAACAGTAGTAGTCTTAGCTATGCGATGACGCACATCTGCTGGAGTTTCATTGCTGCCAGAACGATAGCGGTAATGTAGTTCTAAATCAACACTGCTAAGGTGAATTTGCCGTAACATACCAGTACCACTCATATAATTACGCGCCGCTAGCAGCTTTTGATAATAATGCTCTGGTAGAGCTTCTCCAGTTGCGTAGTGTTTAGCCATACCAAACAAAGTGGGTCGCTCATAACACCAGTTTTCCATAAACTGACTGGGTAGTTCCACTGCATCCCATTCCACATTATTGATACCTGCGGCTCCCGCATAGTCAACCTTGGTGAGCATGTGGTGCAATCCATGACCAAACTCGTGGAACAAAGTCTCTACTTCATAGAAAGTCATCAAACTCGGCTTACTATCTACTGGGGGAGTTTGGTTACATATCAAATAAGCCACAGGCAAACGGATGGCAGTTGCATCATTTTCATTTTTGGCACGATTGATGCATACATCCATCCAAGCACCACCACGTTTTTCTGCTGGACGGCTATAGGGATCTAAGTAGAAGTAAGCGATGGGAGAACCAGTTTCATCGGCTATTTGAAAATAACGGACATCTTCATGCCATACTGGGGCTTGGCCATCAGCAGGGGTTACTGTAACACCAAATAGCCGCTTAACAAGTCCAAACAAGCCATCTAGCACTTGGGGAAGGGGAAAATAGGGACGTAATTCTTCAGCGGTAAAGGCAAATTTTGCTTCTCGTTGGCGTTCTGCCCAAAAGCTGATGTCCCAATGTTTTAAATCTTGATATTCTTCTCCATAAGATGCAGCAAAAGCTTGGAGTTCTTTTAAGTCTTTGACAGCAGCATCATAACTGGCCTGGCGTAGTTCTTCTAATAGTGCTTCAACTGCCTCAACGTTAGGAGCCATTTTACTTGCAAGGCTCAATTCGGCAAAACTCTTAAAGCCAAGTATATCTGCGAGTTCTTGCCGTAACTCCAAAATACGCACAATTAACGGGTTATTATCTAAATCGCCACTAGAAGCACGAGTGATATGAGCTTTGTAGAGCTTTTCACGCAAATCTCGACGGGTGCTGTGCTGCATGAAAGGGCCGTAGCTGGGGAAGTCTAAAGTAATGCGCCAAGGGCCATTTTCTGGTGTGGCATTCTCTTCTTTTGCGGCTCGTGCAGCTTGAGCGGCTAAACTCACCAAACTTGGTGGTAAACCGTCAATTTCCGCTTTTGTTGTCAGGGTTAAGCTAAAGGCTTTTGTGGCATCAAGTACATGGTTAGAGAATTTAGTAGAAAGTTCTGCCAACTCCATCTGAATGGCGTTGAAACGGTCTCTTGCTTCTCCTTTTAAGCCTACCCCAGAAAGTTCTGCATCTCGAATGGCGGCTTCTACAATGCGCTGTTGGGCTAATTCTAAAGTTGCCCAACTATCACTGCTACGAAGTGCCTTAAAAGCATTGTAGATGGGTTGGCTTTGACCGAGTTTGTTGATAAATTGTACGACTAGTGGCTGTACGATTTCATGAGCTTCGCGCAGTTCCGGGCTATTTTTAACACCCATTAAATGATTTACCGCCCCCCAACTCCAGGTAAGCCGTTCTGTCAGCTTTTCTAAGGGTTCTACTAAACCACTCCAAGTCGGCTGTACATTAGCCTCTAAGGTGGCAAGTTGCTGGTCAAGTTCTGCTAGCAACTGATTGAAGGCGGGTACTACTCGTTCTGGTTTAATCTCTGTAAATGGAGGTAAACCAGTGCCTTGGAGTAAGGGATTATCGGAAATAATGGTACTTGCACTCATGATTTTGTGTGAACTGCGAACGAAAAAAAATCATTGTTGATTTTTATTTATATATCTTCTAATGTAACGATCGCTGTGCTATTTAGTATTGCCATTGTGGCAAAAAGCTAAAAAAAACGATAATTCCTCACAAAAGTATCCCGATATAACTATTTTGTTTGGTATTTGAACAACATTGTTGGGGATTGGGCATTGGGCAAAACCTTAGCTAGCCGCTAACAGCACGGGCTAAACCTTAGCTTTCCGCTAACAGCACTCTTGAGGGACATTGGACATGGTTATTCTCTCTCATCACCTTTGTCTTCTTCATTTACTCGGCAGTTCTAGAAATTTCAAGGAAAGTGCCTGAGATAATATAATCATCCAGGCATCTTCTCAACAGGTGGCTAATGATGACCGAAACAGAAAAGGATACAGGCAACTAAATTTATTTATGGAAATTGTTAATTTTGAATTTTGAATTCGGAGCGTTCGCCCTTGGCGTCTCGAAGAGAAGCGACGTGACTAGCCTCTTACCCAGTTCTCAATCAACAGAAGTTTTTTATCCAAGCTCGGATGGTGAACCTTTAGCAGAAAGTTATGCTCATTTATGTGCTTTACTGGCAACTTTAGAAGTATTGAGGCAATATTTGCTGGATCGGCAAGCAACGGTTTTGAGTAACCAGTTTCTCTATTATGCTCAGGGTTTTCCAAGGTTACGGGTAGCTGCTGATGTAATGGTGATTTTTAATGTCGCTCCTGGAGGACGGGATAATTACAAGATATGGGAAGAGGGACAAGTGCCTGTAGTAATCCTTGAAATGACCTCCGAGGGTACTAAAAACCAGGACACGGGTTTCAAGAAGACGCTCTATGAACAATTAGGCGTAATAGAGTACTGGTTATTTGATCCCAAGGGAGAGTGGATTAAGGAGAAATTGCAAGGGTATCGACTGCGAGGTGAGGTGTATGAGCCAATTACAGATAGTCGATGTGAACTTTTGCAGCTGCGCTTGCAAATAGAAGGGCAACTGATTGGTTTTTATCGAGAAGACACTGGAGAAAAGTTGCTGATTCCAGAAGAGTTGGCAAAGGCACTGAAACAGGAAAGATTGGTGAGAGAACAAGCAGAGTCGCAGGTGGAAAGGTTGAAAGAACAACTGCGATCGCTTGGCGTTGACCCTGATATTATCTAGCTATAGATTTGCGATCGCATGTGGCGGGTGCTTCGCACTATCACAAAAAGACGCGATCGTGTACTATATCAAACAGGTAAATTGTCCGTCAGCATAGGCGTTAACTTGAAAGCGCAGTTTCAACCGAAGAATTCCACATTTTCAAGGCGTGTAAGCGTACAAATCAACTGACCATCAGCGAGCTTCCTTACAAACCGCAAAGGAAGGCTCTATATTTCCATATTTATGATATTATTTGGCAACTCATCTTTTTACTCGTAAAATCGAAGACAAGATCAAGGTCAGTAGAAAAGAGTCCCTAAATTAATGAATACGTTAATCAGTCAGGGTGGAAGAGCTATCACTAAATTTCAGGTGATAGACCGGATAAACGATATAGCTTGGCAAGCTCACCAAGGCAGCGTTGCGGCGATTATTCAGCTATTGAACGAAAAGCTAGCCCAGTCGTGTGTCAGAACTAGAGCCATTTTTTCTGATGGTGTCTTACAAATTCTGTGCGAGGCAGCTAAAGTAGAGCAACTTGAGCAATCTCCCCTGGTAGAACAAATCCAGCAAATTCTTGAGTCTATCGCCCCACGTCACATTCGCCGCGTCAAGATCAACAGTCGGATTGTTCGAGAACAACAATTGCTGTGGTTAAAAGAAATAGATAGCGATCGCGAAAATCAATTGCTTTGGTCACAGGAAATTACATTAATTCAGCCAAATGTTGTAAAGCAATTAATTAAAGATTTCACAGAAGCTCAAGCTGAACTAGGAAAACCAAATTATCCTAAAACTCAAGTCTCTCGTCCTTTAGTACTCATTAACAAAGAAAAATACAAAAATAAACCTAAAACAAAGATATTAGCAGCAGCAGGTTTATGCTCGCTGTTATTGCTTAGTTGGGTTGTTTATGCCCAGCTAGGTAATAAATTGAAAAACCTAATACAACCAGAAACTTCCAAATCTTTAACTACAGAAAACACTAACGATAGCAAAGCCCAAACACCGTCTCGCGCTCCTAACAATAGCTTTTCTGAGCCTTCTGACGATCCATTTCAAATATCTGTGCGAATTGCCAACCAAGCTTCTGCATCTGGAAAAACAGCTACAACCTCAACTCAGTGGTTAGAGATTGCTGCTAAGTGGCAACGGGCTTCAGATTTAATGAGTACGGTACCACAAACCCACAGCCGTTATCAAGAAGCTAAAATTCGTACTCAACTTTATAAAAAATACAGTGAGGCGGCACAGAAAGAAGCAGATAAGAGCAAATCTTAGTTTTTTCTGATTGGAAGACTTCGATTAGTGATTAGTATCCAGTAGCGATCAATGGATCGTTTACTTTACTTATCGCGCTTCATCCAAGCGCGTAAAACTAATTTCAATGGCTAACGCTTTTCTTGGGGAATAGGAGCAAATTCCCCATTTGATAATATTAGTTATACCACCGAACAGACGCGAAAGGGTTTTAGATAACACATATTTAATTTTTGAAGATATCTATAAAGAAATCGACCTTATTCCTTATTGTGAATAAAGTCGATTTAATCAGGTGGATTCATTTATGGGGTTAATCCAAAATCCAAAATGTGTATGTCCCCTAACTTATGAGTTCTCCTGTTTCTTGCAGGGAATGCAAGCGGCGGTAAATACCCTCGTAACGCAAGAGTTCATCGTGGCTACCCACTTCTACAATCTTTCCTTGTTCTAGAACGACAATTTTATCAGCTTCCCGGACTGTGCTTAAACGATGGGCAATAACAATGGTGGTGCAAGTGCCCTGAATCGATCGCATCGCTAGCTGAATTGAACGCTCAGACTCATAATCTAAACTAGAGGTGGCTTCGTCAAAAATCAGCACGTCTGGTTCCACTAACAATGCTCTAGCAATTCCCAAGCGTTGCCTTTGTCCTCCAGATAACCTGACACCTCGTTCTCCCACGACAGTGTAATAACCTTTGGGTAAGTGCTGCACTACTTCATCGACTCTGGCAATTCTACAGGCTTCTTGAACCTGCTCGAAAGTGGCATTCGTTCTGCCATAAGTCAGGTTATCCAAGATAGTACCGTTGAAAACGTCTACTTCTTGGTGAACGATCGCTAATCTCCGTCTATACTTACCGACATCCAAAGTGCGAATATCTTGACCATCAATCAGAATTTGACCTGCTTGAGGTTCAAAATATCGCAACAGCAATTTTACTAAAGTAGATTTACCAGAACCAGAACGCCCCACTAATGCCACTGTTTGGTATGGCTCAATCAATAAGTTGATATCTTGCAAAACTTGGCGGTTGGCATCATATCCAAAAGTGAGGTGCGACAACTCAATTTTTCCAGTAAATTTATAAGGTGATTCTGTCTGGTTGCTTTCTTCTAAGAGACTAGCTGAATCAGATGCAGTTGGCTCTTGCAGAAATTCGTGAAACCGCAGCATGGAAGAATAACGACGGGCAAAAACTTCTGCCAAGCTACCAATAGGTTCTAATTCGGCATAAGCCATGCTAGAAAGAGTTAAGGTCATGACAAAGTGACCGAGAGAAATTCTCCCATTTACTGTTGCTGCTAAAGTTAAACCCAGTATTGCAAACACACAAAACTGAATTACGGTTCTTTGCCAAGTACCCAATATCGTATAACCTTTGTGGATGCGATAATCAAGCACCATTAGTTCGCGATTCAAACGTTGCTTTTGCCGCTTCAGTTCTCTAGCTTCTGTAGCAAATGCTTTCACCGTTTTGATATTGGTGATTAATTCGGAAGTGCGGCTTTCGGTGTTCTCTCCATATTTATCCAGACGAGTTTCGTACCTAATTAGCTGTTGTAAACCCTTCAAGCTGAAGCTGAGAATAATTACAAAGGAAATTAGATACAAAATTGCAATCCGCCACTCAATGAACAAGATAAACACAAAAATCCCCAGTACACGAGCCAGTTTAGGAATCAACTGTCCGGCGATTTCGGGATATGCCCAAGTGTGGTTAGCAACACCTCTAGCTACTCTGCCGGCAATGCGTCCAGGGTTATTTTCATCATAAAATTCTAGTGGCAGAGTCAGAACTTTAGCGATCGCTGTTTCGTTTTTCTCTCGACGCGACCTGAAAGCTATATCCCAATGAAACCAATTGGTTAACCAGGGTTGTGTTGGCGCTCTCACTACGGTGACAACGAAAATTAAACCCAGTAATACACCCAAAGATAGAGTTTTATTAACTGGGTAATTGGTGATGTCCGAAAAAGTTGCGATCGCACTTTGAAGTGGTTTGTCCAAGGGTTGAGCAGATAAAATGTTTAAAATCTGTCCGATCGCATAAGGGACAACCAAATCAATAACTTCGTAAACGCTGGATGCTCCAATACTAAAGAGACTCAGCTTCCAATCAGAGCGAAAGTAATTGACAATATCTTGAAATTTGGCCATGATGCACACCGTCCAAGAGCGCGATCGTAAACTTGGAATTTATATACTACAAATGTATTACAAAAGTAGTCAAGAGCTAGATGACAAATCACTCTTTGGGAGTAGTTGGTAGCTCTTGAGGGAAAAATTCGAGGCGATAGCGGTAGAGAGCAACTGGTCGAAAACCAGCTTTAAAGTAATCTGGATCTTGGGATGAAAGATAGACAGCAGTAACTTGATCTGCTTCAATCACCGGATTAGATGTTGAAACTTGATGATAAGCCGTAGTCGATTCTACAGAGTTTAAATAGGGGCGCGAACCGCCTTTAAATAGTTGTTGAAACACTTCTGTGGTGATGAACTTGCCATCAGGGGTAGTTTCTGTAGCACGTGCAGTCACAATAGAAACTAGTTGGCGACTGCTACGCAAGAACGTAATTTGACGATTAGGTGAATCTGGATCTACTTTGACTGATAACACTGCTTTATCCCCTAAATAAGCTCTTGCCAAATTCAAGCTATTAAACGCTCTATCCGCTACTAAAATTGGGGATTTGTCACCTATCTGAGTAAGTATTTTTAATCCAGAAATAGGTGGTTGCTGTTTCACAAATCTTACTACAAAACTCACAGGCTGATTTAATTGCCGATGATTACCTTCAAACCCTGGTGTTACAATTTCTGGTGCTAAAGGCGCAGCTAAATCTACTAAGGTACTTGTAACTTTCCAAGTTCCAGCCATCCATTCAGGGTAAACTAAATCACCTGAAGCCGATTGCACTGAAGTTAGTTTTTCCCATTGGGGAAAATTTGCTAACCTTTGAGATAACTCTCCTGCAAAAGCTTCACCACCCCACATAAGGAATAAAAACAGCAAGCAAAAACTCAAAATTACCTTGATTACAAGCATTAGCAGTTTTGTATTTAATGGTTATTGTTTACCGATTAAAAATTAAGTAATTTTCTGTAATAAATTAAAACTTTGTAGTGAGATAATTAGCCCTATCCCGAATTTATAGTGATAGCATGACATTGGCATTAGGTATGATTGAAGTTTATGGTGTTCCCACAGCAGTGGAAGTGGGAGATGCCATGTGTAAAGCTGCCCGTGTAACCCTTGTTGGTTATGAAAACACTGATTTGGGACGAATTACTGTCTTAATTCGAGGAGCTATAGGCGAGGTGAATGTAGCAGTGACAGCAGGATTAAAGGCGGTGCTGCGAGTTGACGGTGGCGAGGTACTTTCTAATCACATTATTCCCCGTCCCCACGAAAATTTAGAATATGTTTTACCGATTCATCGCAGCGTTAATATCGAGCAGTTCAGTGCAGATATCCGATTTCCTCCACCCCTATCAGTTTAGCTGTATTAAATTTCTGCTGGTAAAGGTTGCCAAACTTCCCCATACTTCTCTTTTAAAGTTTCCCAAGCTTCCACTTGTCCTAGTTCATATTCTCCTGGTTTACCCCATTGTAAAAATAAGCTTAAAGCAGACTCCTGTTTATCATCTAAAAACCGAATGGCATAGGTTGTAAAGTTACCTCTTTTCGCTTCACCTGTTTCAAATTTAACCTGAATAATTTTGTCCATATTCAAGTGAAACTCAAAGCCTTCGGTGTGCATATTTGCATACTTACCTTTAGGCAATTCTGCATAAAATAACTTTTCTATTTTGCCTCGTGCTTCTAATACAGCTGCGCTGCTAGTAACAATTAAACGCAAAGTTCCCAAAGTCTCGCAAGCTTCTAAAAAGTCTTTTAATGTTGTGGTCATTTGTCATTTGTCCTTTGTCATTTGTCGTTGATTAAACGATGATTCATAATACCAATTCAATTAATGATTGCAACATATCCTTGGGTAAAGACGCGACGCCAGTCGCTACAACGGGGAGGCAGCGCGGTCTTGGGGGTTCCCCCCATGAGCGACTGCCGTGGGAACCCCCGCAACGCGCTGGCTCATGAATCGCGTCTCTACAAATGGTCTATTTGTCGCATTCTTTTTTCAAATTGGTATAACTAATGCCCAATGCCCCATGCCCCATTCTCAATCTCTATTTTTCGTATTGTTCATAAGCCGCAACAATGCGCTGAACTAGCGGATGGCGCACGACATCTTTTTGAGAAAATTCGCAAAAAGCAATACCTTCAACGTGTTTTAAAATTTGTAAAGCTACTCCTAAACCCGATTGTTGGTGAAGTGGTAAATCAGTTTGTGTCATATCGCCTGTAATCACCATCCGCGAACGGAAACCCAAACGAGTCAAAACCATTTTCATTTGAGCAGGTGTAGTATTTTGCGCTTCATCTACAATTACAAAAGCGTTATTAAGGGTGCGTCCCCGCATATAAGCCAGTGGTGCGACTTCAATTACACCGCGTTCCATTAAACTGGGTACTTTTTCTGGATCGATAAATTCATAAATAGCATCGTAAAGTGGACGAAGATAGGGATTAACTTTCTGCTGTAAGTCTCCAGGCAAAAAACCGAGCTTTTCACCAGCTTCGACAGCAGGGCGAGTTAAAATTAGCTTTTCAAATTGGTTGGCAAGGAGTGCTTGGACGGCGACAACAACAGCGAGATAAGTCTTGCCAGTACCAGCAGGGCCAATTCCAAAGGTAAGATCGCGTTTGCGGAGTGCGTCGATATATTGACGCTGGCGGAAGGTTTTGGCACGGACTTCTTCACCCCGGCGACTTTTGGCGAGGACATTTCGCTGTAAATCTTGTAGTTCCCCTTGCCGATCGCTATCTATGGCTTGACGGGCTGTTAAAATATCCGCACTGGAAATAGTATTGCCTTTAATCCAGAGGTCTTCAAGCGATCGCACTAATCGAGAAGCCAAATCAATTTGCTTTTCAGTACCAGAAATCACTAATTCCTGTCCGCGTAGCACTAAAGTGGCTCCTGTTTGCTGAGATAAGATTTTGAGATTTTCTTCTCCATCTCCAGCTAGAGCGATCGCACTGGTAATATTCGGCAGCTGAATTGTTAAGGCACCTGCCATAGTATTTCTTAATTGGTGAGGATCTGTATTTGACAAAGGTTAATTTTTCTCGCTAACGGCGAATTTATACTTTTATTACCTACATTTTGAAAAATATTTGCAACAAATTAATCATCCATAGGGGCGTACAGCTTTCCCTCATCCCCTAACCCCTTCTCCCAATATGGGAGAAAGGGAACTGGAGAATTTACTCTCTCCCAACATGGTAGAGGGGCTGGGGGTGAGGGCATAGCCCCTACTGGTGAAGAGTTCAAAAAAAGATTTAAAAATCTTTTTGTTACTTTCCATCTTTATAAAAATTCTGAGCGGAGGTAACAACAACCGCTCAGATTTACTCTTTAGTTTCAACCTAACGGAGGCGCGGTTTAACAATGGGTTTAGGCCCATCATTTCGCGGTTCTCTCTTAATCGGCGGTGGCGATCGATCTTCAGTGTCTTCATCAAAAGACATACCCTCCCGGCCCGGAGTGGTGCTGCCGTAGATATCCAGGTATGTTGATTGCCCAGCTGCGGCTGCGGCTGCGGCAATTACTGTACGAATTGCCTGAATATTGCGTCCCCCTCGACCAAACACTTTTCCTTTATCTGTGCTTTCAAAGGCGATGCGAACCCAAACCCGGTTGAGGGCCTGAGAAATTTCACAATCGACGCTTAATGTTTCTGGAGATTCCAAAAACGGCTGTACCAAAAACCGAACCAGCTCAACATAGTTGGGGCTAGCTGTTGGGAGTTTTGTTCCGAAATTATGATGCGGCTGTTGCACTGACCTGCTCAAAAACATTAGCTTTTACTAGAATGCGACGAACGGTATCAGTGGGTTGAGCGCCTTGTTGTAGTCGCTTGACGATACCGGGAACGTCTAGTCGCACTTCATCAGTTCTGGGGTTATAATAACCCAATTCTTCTAAGGGACGGCCATCGCGGCGAGCGAGGTTGTTAATGGCGACAATGCGGTAACTTGCTTCCCGCTTTTTACCGAATCGTTTCAAGCGCAGTTTGATCATGGTTGAAGAATCATTCTCCTGTAGTTAGATATTAATTAGCAACTAATTGGTGAGGAAGTAACCTAAATCTGGCTGCTGCCGATAAATTAAGGGTTAGTTTCCTCTGCTAATAAATTCTGAGGTCGAAATGCTAATTTTAGCACTGCCTAGCATTTGCTGCTATTTGTCATTAGTGATTTGTCCTTTGTCATTGGTCATTAGCGAATGGCACGATTGTAAAGCTATAAGCTTTACCCTAACGGGTTAAGAGCCTGGAGGCTCCGCCTCCAGTGGCTTGACCAGAGGCAGAGCCTCTTGGAATACATTCCCAGTCTTCAGACTGGGAACGAGGTGACACAAGCCTTTCGCCTTTTCGTTAGTGCCATTCGCTCATTAGCAAATTACCAATGCCCCATGCCTAATGACTAAAGATTGCCAAAGCCTTTTTTCTTTTTATCTTTGGGTTTTTTCTTTTTTGTGGCTGAGGCACCATCATAACCTCGCCATCCTGGGGCTGCGGGACGATTACCAGCACCGGCGAAGGCGTTGCCCATACCGCCGCCACCGCCGAACATTCCCGGCATTCCAGGGAAGCTACCTTGACCCATTTGCTGCATGAGCGATCGCATTTTTTGGAAATCACCCACCAGTTTGCTGACATCTGACTCTCTATAGCCTGAGCCAGCAGCAATCCGCCGCCGCCGACTGGGAGAACTGGCTAATAAATCGGGGTCGTGGCGTTCTTGGCGAGTCATGGAGTTAATCATCGCCTCACAGCGCTTTAACTGGGTTTCTCCCTGTTTGAGTTGATCGTCTGAAAGCTTGTTCATCCCTGGAATCATCTTGATCAAGCCTCCCAGAGAACCCATGTTCTTTAGCATCCGCAGCTGCTTGAGAAAGTCAGTAAAGTCAAACTTTGCTGACAAAATTTTCTCCTGCATTTTCTCAGCATCAGCTAAGTCAAACTCTTCCTGGGCTTTTTCTACCAAAGTTAGCACATCGCCCATTCCCAAAATTCGGGATGCCATGCGATCGGGATAAAACGGTTGCAGTGCCTCGACTTTCTCACCCACGCCCACAAATTTAATCGGCGCTCCCGAAATCTTTCGCACCGAAAGCGCAGCACCACCACGGCTATCACCATCTAACTTGGTGAGAATTGCCCCAGTAATTCCAATCTGTTCGTGGAAGGTGCGGGTAAGATTTGCGGCCTCTTGACCAGTCATCGCGTCCACCACCAGCAGAGTTTCATGGGGTTGGACGGTTGCTTTGATGCGGGCTAATTCCGCCATCATATCTTCGTCAATTTGCAGACGACCAGCAGTATCAATAATTACCGTGTTGACACCTTCTGCTCTGGCGCGTTCTACACCTTGCCTTGCGATTTCTACGGGATCGGCGTCGCTTCCTAGTTCAAATACTGGTACGTCAATTTGCTTACCCAACGTCACCAACTGGTCGATCGCTGCTGGGCGATATACGTCTGTCGCCACCAACAAGCAGCTACGCTCTAATTTTCTCAGATGTAAGGCTAACTTAGCGGTAGCTGTGGTTTTACCAGTACCTTGCAACCCAGCCATCAGAATAATAGTAGGCTGTGCCTGGGCTTCTGCGATGGGAACATTTTCTTCTCCCATCACCTGCACCAGTTCATCATGAACAATTTTGATGAACTGTTGGTCAGGTCGCACGCCGGTAATCACCTCGGCTCCCTGTGCCTTGGCTTCGACTTCGCTAATAAAATCTTTTACTACCTGGAGATTGACATCTGCTTCCAACAGGGCGCGGCGCACTTCGCGCAATGCATCTTGAATGTTGGATTGAGAAATTTTGTCCTGTCCCCGCAGTTTTTTCCAGGCGGATTCTAAACGGTCAGATAATGCATCAAACATAATGTAATTACAGGTAGTTCGCCAATGGGGAATTCTAAACCGCCGATGAATGCGATCGCGAATTTCCACTAAAGTTTTAACGTGCTATCTACCAGCTTAGTATTTTTCACCGCGACTGTAGCAATCAGATACGGATTGGGGATTGGGGACTCTGATGATTGAATATTGCCTACTGCTGCGATCGCTAGTTCGTAATATTATCAGTTAGGTAGCTACGGTAGCCAAGATGTCGCAGCGAGTCAAAGTATACTCATACTCGATTTACCACTCGTCAAATTCATATATTGGTATCGCTCTTGCTGAAAAAGCATTGCAGGGTTTACCTGTTGATATTGAACGACGACCAATTTACATACCAAAGGAGCGAGGTATAAAGATAGTTGATTTACAAGGACGAAGTGAAAGCGCCGTGTTATCGTCCTATCACAAAGAAGATTGTCTGCGGTGGGCGAAAAAGTACGGCATTGAAATTCGGCTAAAAGAATTTGAAGAATTTGGTAGGTGGGTCAAGCGCTGGGAGAAAATGAAGTTTGGCCGCGAAGAACTTCCCGCGAGAGCCTATTACGCTGCTTGTGGAACTGGGAAGGAGCATCTGCTTGATGCCGCGTTCTTTCGAGCGACGTACATTGACCAACTTGATGTCAATGATGAGTCTGTGATTAAGAAAGTTGCAGATGATGTTGGGTTAAATGGCGATCGCATTCTTGAGTTAATCTACGGGGAAGCAGCAAAACTTGCAGCAGTGGCAGCTTTGGCAGAATACGAACAGTTTGGCTGTCCCGGAGTCCCAACTTGGGTAGTTGAAGGTGAGAGGTTTTGGGGAAAGGATCGTGTTGATTGGGTAACAGAAAAGGTAAAACAATTATGTAATACTGCTGTTACCAAAACAGTACTGAGTGCCGAGTGATAATTTTTCAGGTGAGTTGGAAAAATCATCACTTTGCTTCTTTGTTTATTCCTGGTCTAACTCCTTGACCTGATACCAATTTTACATGAGGCTACACATTATTTTGACCCCTCCCAACCTCCCCTTAGCAAGGGGAGGTGCCGCAGGCGGTGGGGTTCTTTCTATGCGCCTTCATAAAGAATTGCTATTAGCTAGTTATTTTTTAGTTGTTACCTGACGAATCGGCAACTCAATCACAAAGTCTGTACCTTTGCCAAGCTCAGATTGGCAGTATATTTTACCGTTGTGTTTTTCTGTAACTATCTGATAGCTGATAGACAGTCCCAAACCTGTACCTTTACCGACAACCTTAGTAGTAAAAAATGGATCGAACAGTCGAGAAAGGACTTTTTCATCTATGCCGAGTCCGTTGTCGGCGATGCGAATGACAATCCAATCTTTATTGAGCAGGGAGGTAGAAATTCGGATTTTGCAGGGGTTTTTTGCCAGTGCTTCAGAAGATTCCTTTGTAGTTCGTTCTTCTAGAGCATCAATGGCATTGGACAGCAAATTCATAAATACCTGATTCAATTGACCGGGATAGCATTCTATTAGAGGTAAAGTACCATAATCTTTGCTCACATGAATGGTGAGGCTATCAGCTGAAGGCTTCAAACGGTTTTGTAAAATCATTAATGTACTGTCGATGCCTTCGTGAATATTTGCTGGTTTGAAGTCAGCTTCGTCTAGGCGCGAGAAGTTCCGCAAAGATGTGACAATTTCCCGAATGCGTTCAGTGCCGACCTGCATGGACTGGAATAATTGAGGTAAATCTTCGACCAAATACGCTATTTCGGCTTTTTTGAAGAACTCTTGGATTTCTGGTGCGGCATCAGGATAATGATGCCAATAAAGTTGCACATAGCGAAGCAATTCTTGCGTGTATTGATGAGCGTGTTCTAAGTTGCCGTGGATAAAATTAATCGGGTTATTAATTTCATGGGCAACTCCCGCCACCAGTTGCCCCAAACTGGCCATTTTTTCAGCGTGGATAATTTGCATTTGGGCAGTACGCAGTTCATTCAGTGCTTGGGCGAGTTGATTCGCTTCTTCACGAGTTTGACCCAGCAAACTAGATTGTTGAAATAAGTTGGCTTGACGCAGCGCTACACTGAGTTGAGCCGCCACTTGAGTGACAAATTCCAATTCCGCTTCTTCCCAATGACGTGTATGGGTGCATTGGTGAATGCACAACAACCCCCACAGTTCATCCCCTTCCATCAATGGCACAATAATCTGTGCTTTGACTTGAAATCGCTCAATCACATCCAGATGAGGTACTTTCGAGCCAACGCTGTTGACATCAGATATTACTTGCACTTGCCCTTGACGATATTGGGGTGCGTATTGATCGCCGAAGCAATAGTCTTGCACCTTCACAGCGAGGGCAGAATCGAACTTGGGTAAGACATCTTCAGCAATAAATTCACCGCTACAAAAACCAACATTAGGATCGAAGCGGAAAATACCGACTCGATCTGTATTTAGCGATCGCCTCACTTCCTGTACTGTAGTCTTAAAGATCGTCTCCAAATCCAAAGATTCCCGAATTTTGACGACCAAATCAAATAAAATCCGGCGCTGTTCAGCCGATTGTTGCAGTTCATCAGCGCGAGTTTGAATTTGAGTCACCATTTGAGAACTTTGCAGTGCCACTCCTAGTTGGCTAGCAACCTGTCCCAAAAATTCCACTTCCACACTATCCCACTGGCGCGGTGCAGAATGTTGATAGGCTGCCAGCAATCCCCATAAATTCCGTCCCACAAAAATTGGGGTTAACGCATAAGCGCGAATTTTGAACTGCTCCAAAATATCGAGGTGACAGCGCGAGTGTCCAGCTTGATAAATATCCTCTACAGCAAAATTTTCATTGTTGCGGTAGCGTCCGCCTTTGGTTTCTTGAAGGTGAGTATCTTCCCAAACGAGATTTTTGCCAAAGGGATTAATACTGTCCCACTGTGCCTCAACCATGCCGAAATTACTGACGAATTCGCCACTCCAGTCTTCATTGAAACGATAAACGCCAACTCGCTCAACTCGCAGCAGTTTACATACTTCTTGGCAAGTAGTTTTTAGAATTAAATCAATATTTAAAGAGGAGCGAATTTTCCCAACCACTTCAGTTAATGCTCGTTGCCTTGCGATCGCATCTTGTAGGGCAGAAGCTTGTTGTTTCGACTGAGCCAAATTCTCGGCTTGCTGAATCGCGACTCCCAATTGTGCCCCTACTTGTCCCAGGAATTCAACTTCGTAATTTGCCCATTGGCGCGGCCCGGAGTGTTGATAGGCTGCTATCAGTCCCCACAGTTTTGGCCCGATGAAGATGGGCGCTAAGGTATATGCCCGAATCTTGAATTGCTCCAGAATATCGATGTGACAACGCGAGTGTCCGGCTTGGTAGATGTCGTTGACAACAAAACTTTCGTTATTGCGGTAGCGTCCACCTTTCGTTTCTTGAAGGTGGGTATCTTGCCAAACGAGATTTTTGCCAAAGGGATTGATTCTATCCCACTGCGCCTCTACCATGCCGAATTGGCTGACAAATTCGCCGCTCCAGTCTTCATTAAAGCGGTAAATTGCTGACCGCTCTAGCTTCAGGAGTTTGCAGAGTTCTTGACAGGCAGTGTCTAGAATAATTTCGGTATTCACAGAGGAGCGAATATTTCCTACTACTTCCGTCAAAGCACGTTGCCGTGCGATCGCATCTTGCAGTTCTGCTGTGCGTTGTTTGGTTTGTTCTAGGGTTTCTGTCTGCTGCATTGCTAGACCAAGATGGCTGGCAGCTTGAGCGAAAAATTCAACTTCGTGAGGACACCATTGCCGAGGAGCGGAGTGTTGATAGGCTGCCAGCATTCCCCACAATTTTGCACCAATAAAAATCGGTGCGATCGCATACGCCCGAATCTGAAACTGTTCTAATACTTCAATATGACAGCGAGCGTGCCCTGCATCGTAAATGTCAGCTACAGCAAACGGCTCATTTTTGCGATATCGTCCGCCTTGGGTTTCTTGCAAATGCGAATCTTGCCACACCAAGTCCTGTCCAAAGGCGGTCAATGCATCCCAAGGATGTTCTGCAAAGCCCAAGCGATCAATAAAACTACCGCTCCAATCTTCATTAAAGCGGTAGATTGCAACTCGCTCAATCTTCAATTGCCGACAAATATCTTGGCAAGAAGTCGAACATAGAGATTCGATGTTTACAGATGCACGAATCTTAGCCAGAATCCTCGCCAATATTTTTTGATATTGAACCGTTAGCTGTAGCTGTTTGTGACACTCTTGCAGGTCTAAGTGTTTTGATGCTTCATAACTGTTCGCTGTCATAAATTATAAATAAAATAGACTACCTGCTTTCAGTATTCCCTTGTTTATTTGTAATTGCTCAACTAGTCTTGGTTAGTGGAGAGTCTTGATTACTTGTAGTTTCCTCTGCGGTTTTTAGTTTATGGATTTTATTTCATAGCTTTACTATCAAGGCTTATTTTGCCTAGTTCTATAGTCGTTTTAGGTCGGGTAGCTTTTCTATTTATTTAGGTAATCTCTATCTCAGCCTCTTGTTAATAGTGTTGAGCAATTACAAAATCAATTCATCATTAGTTTTGGGTATAGAGGGTCTAACTTTAATTATGAAAAATAGAAAACTGGTAAGTATTTTTATTTAGAGATACCGCGATTTACCCGTAGTGTAAAAATTACATAAATAACTCATATTGATTGCGTCAAAAAGCTCAGTATAATTCAAAGAGTCTTCTTTATTTTGCCTCTTGCCTGCTAAATCAACGTGAGTTCGATGAACCTCTCCCTCCCAACCTCCCTCTCCCACGGGGAAAGGGAGGAGCAAGGAGAAATTAGGGTTTTGGCTCCCCTCTCCGTGCAGGGCTGTTTCATTCGTTCAGATCGCGATTTTGTCAACAGTATCAGCAAAAAATTTGAGTAAGTTGGTAATCGAAAAATTACGGCTTCAACCGATAAATTTAAGTGCGATCGCCTGGTTTTTGTCTGAATTGGATTGTTAACAACCTGATTTTTTTGACTGATACGCTTGTAAATTAAGGACTTTTAGGGAATGAAACAGCCCTGCCTCTCCGTGTCGGAGAGTTGGGGGAGAGGTCAAAAAAGGGCTTGTCGAACTCACGTTCAGTTAAGCTAATCCATACATAGCAAGCTTTTTGCGCTTTTCTATCCGTCGAACTCACGTTAATAAACATTAGGGGCGCACAGCTAGCTGTGCGCCCCTAAGAATCACCTATAGCGATTCCCAATTGCATAGAATACAAACCTAACCCCCAGCCCCTTCCCTACTAGCGTTGGCGAGTAAGATTCAAAGCCTCTCTCCTTTTAGGAGAGAGGTTTGGAGAGAGGTCAAAACTGTACTGTACCCAAGCAAGAACCGCTATATATTCCAACCTACAAAAGTTTCGGGCTATGAAATCTGGATTACTTAGTAATGATTCAGGTTAATCCCAGCTTCTTTTGCCATTGCTTCTAACCCATTAATTTGTAGGGTTTTAATTGCTTTGGTAGACAATTTTAATCTTACCCAGCGATTTCCGCCTTCCCACCAAACACGCTTGTCTTGCAGATTAGCCTGCTGAAGGCGTTTAGTACGGCGGTGGGAGTGGGAAACAGCAAAAGCGTTATTTGCCTTCTTACCAGTTAGTTCACAGCGACGGGACATAGCAACTATCTCCAGATTGTTATTTTATTAATACAGCCTTTCCATTTTAGGTCTTAGGCAGCAGAAGTGGGGAGATGAGGAGGGGGAGCAGAGGGGCAGAGGGGCATAGGGGCAGGGGAGCAGGGGAGCAAGGGGGCAGGGGAGCAAGGGAGCAGGGGAGCGGGGGAGCAGGGGAAAAATAACTCCTAACTCCTAACTCCTAACTCTTAACTTCCTACTCAGCACTCAGCACTCAGCACTCAGCACTCAGCACTATTTACTCGCTTGTTCCGTCAGCTTGGTGAGTACCTCATTCGATCGCTCGACGAAGGATTTCATTCCCTCTGCGTCAAATCCTTTCTGAGACATCAGCGCTAAATCGTAGACGTGTTGACAAATCAAGTTGACTAACTGATCTGTAGATGATTCACCGTTACCTTGAATGATACTACCTTGGTTCAGATTAGCCAGATTTTGAATTAGCGGGTGAGCAGTATTCACCAGCAAAATGTGATCTTCGGGAAACTCTGCTGACTGCTGCTGCATCATGGCGTTCATTTCCCGCAGGCGGCGGAGAATCTCTGGTAAAAGCACGATCGCAGGTGGTGTCCCTTGAGGATCGTCTGATTTCAACGCTTCGATACGGATGTTGAGTTTGGGTTTGTTGAGGGATTTCTCAAATAACTCTTTGATCGTCTCGCTCCGAGTTTTGTTCGTCTTGGGATCGACAATTTCCTTATCTTTATCTTGTTCCAGCAGAGTGTTATCTAAATCTGAGTCTACCCGCGTAAACTTGACATCCTGATATTCTCGCTCTAGGAAGTTGATAAAGTGGGTATCAATGAAGGAGTCCATAAACAGGACTTCCAAACCTTGATTTTTGTGCAATTCTATGTATGTAGCTTGGGTTGCTTCATCGGTGCTGTAGAAAACCCGATTTTCGTTGCGTTCTTTGTTGCGTTCTAGATACTCTTTCAGCGTAGTATAGGGAGCGCTGGGTGCTGAGTCAGAACTGGGTGCAGGAGTGACATCTTGCCAAGCATCCCCGTCTGAAGATTGGACTTCAACCACTGGCGTTTCAGCCGCAACTTTTTCTGTCAACTTGGCAGTGGTGCGGAAGACGATGATATCTTCGATTTGTTTTTTGAATTTCTCGTCGTTGAGAACACCAAATTTTACGAAAGTGCCGAGGTCTTTCCAGGCGCTAATGTATTGTTCACGATTATCGCGGAAAAGTTCTTTGAGGCGATCGCCTACTTTTTTGGCAATATAATCACCAATTCTGCGCACGGTGCGATCGCCTTGCAAGGCACTACGCGATACGTTTAGGGGAATATCGGTACTATCAATCACACCCCGCATCGGCATCAGAAATTGCGGGATAATTTCTTCGCAGTTGTCACTAACAAAAACTTGATTGCAAAATAGCTTGATCTGCCCTTTGGTAACATCTACATCCGGTCGCATTTTCGGGAAATACAGAATCCCGTTGATGATAAAGGGATAGTCTGTATTTAGATGTACCCATAACAAAGGTTCTTCTTGAAAAGGATACAGGTAGCGGTAAAACTCTAAATAATCTTCTTGAGTCAGATTACTCGGAGACTCTCGCCACGGTGCTTTTTGCTTATTTATTACTTCGCCATCTAGTTTAATTGGGACTGGCAAAAAGTCGCAGTATGTCTTGACAAGATTCTTAATTCGTGCAGATTCGAGAAATTCCTCTTCTTCCCCTTGCAGGCTGAGAATAATAGTAGTACCGCGAGTTGTTCGGGAAGATTCTTCGAGAGTGAAAGCTGGGGAACCATCACAAGTCCAGTGAACCGCCTGCGCCCCTTCTTGATAGGAAAGGGTATCAATTTCTACCTTTTGCGCCACCATGAAGGAAGAGTAGAAACCAAGACCGAAGTGGCCGATTATCGGTTGATCTGATTTGCCTTCATATTTATGAATAAATTCTTCAGCACTAGAGAAGGCAACTTGATTGATATATTTCTTAACTTCATCTGCGGTCATCCCGATACCGTTATCGGAAATTGATAGAGTTTTCTTATCTTTGTCAATGGCAATTTCAATTTCTGGTTCGCCGATGTCTCCAGCATAATCGCCGGCGCGGGATACCATTTTTAGCTTTTGGATGGCGTCTACAGCGTTGGATACCAGTTCCCGCAAGAATATTTGGTGATCTGAGTAAAGCGACTTCTTGATGATCGGGAAAATATTCTCAGTATGAATACTGATAGTGCCTTGTTCTAGCATAATTGGTAATTTTCGATGTTAGTATCTGAAACGATGATAGTAGGTAATACAACCTAGCCCTCTGTTTTCCAGGATAAACCCGGAGAACACAGAAGGGCATGATACCAATTAGGATTTTAAAAGCATAGCTTAGGCGATCGCTCGTTTTTTGAGCATTGTTTGCCGCCATTTTCTGATTCGGATTCCCCTACTTCCGACTCCCCACTCCCCACAGATTGCCGTTTAAGTATTACTAGAATTCTTCTCCAACACCAAAAAATAATGGTAGGGATAACTGGGATCGATAAATTCTTGCTTAACAGTTAACCCAGCTTTGGCAACAGAGTTTAAAATCCGCGTTTTCGGATATCCTTTCAAACCCATTTCCCAGCAGTGTTCGTCACATACTGGCGTTGTACTCCAGAATTTTGGCACATTGAATAGTAAATGCCTTGGTCTGCCTGAGAAAGAGGTTTTCACCTGAAACGAGAGGTATTGAGTGCAATAGGGAATCGAAATCACCAAAAATTTCTTGGTTGCAATAGCAAGTTTTCTCAATGCTTCTTCTGACTGAGGGTAGGGAAAGTGTTCCAGAACTTGAAACAGGACAATCGCATCAAATTTATCTTTTGGTAAGGAAAAATCTGTAGTCAAATCCAAAATTATTTCTGGTTTGAGGCTGGGGTCAACATCAGCAGTGGAAACGTTGTATCCATTATTCTTCAAGATATCTGTTAATAGAGAATTAAAAATCCCAATTTCCAGAACGTTTTTTACCTGATTACCCAGCGAAAAAATTAGACGCAACTGGTGATGATAACTGATGAGGCGATTTTTGGATAAATATTCTGAATTTCTAATATCTAACGAGCTGATGAGTTGCATAAATAAGCCTACCTAAGCTGAGAGATTAACAAAATTGGTGGGTATACAACTACAGGATTCCCGGAACAATCTTCAAAGTAACAGTACCTTGTTTCGTTTGTATACACTACATCTCCTAGAAGGCTACGGTACACACACATCTTGGTAATGAAGCCCAAACCTTGGATTTACCCCCCTTAATCCCCCCGATGTATTGGGGGGAAATATCCGGTTCTCCCCCTTTACAAGGGAGAAATATCCGGTTCTGCTACTTACTAAGGAGGGAAATATCCGGTTCTCCCCCTTAGCAAGGGGGAGTTAGAGGGGGTGAGAAGGACTTGTATACACACCGTAGCCTAGAAGAAGAGAGGCTTTGAAGGGGGATTTTTCAGGGCAAAATATCACTAACACCAAACGTATTACTTTAACGAGTAGGATTTTACGCGCTAAAGTATTTGGCTAACGGGTGATAGGTAATAATCGCAGTGGTAGACTGTTCTGGATAAAGTTGTTCGCTTTCATCCATATACAAGTTAATCCTGTCAGTCTGCAATAACTCCAGTTGCTTGTATTGGTCTTGGATATTTGGACAAGCTGGATACCCAAAACTATACCGCGAGCCACGATAGCGTTGTGCTAATATATCCCGAATATTATCGGGTTCCTCAGCAGCAAAACCTAACTCCCGGCGAATTCTAGCGTGTGTCCACTCAGCTACAGCTTCCGCCACCTGCACCGCCATACCGTGGAAATACAGATAATCGGTGTATTGATTGGCAGCAAACAACTTTTGAGCGAACTCTGTGGCAATTTCCCCGACAGTCACCGCTTGCATTGGGAAGACATCAATAATTCCCGACTCCTTCGGTGCAAAGAAATCTGCTATGCACAGCCGCCTTAAAGACTTTTGTCTGGGAAACTCGAAAGTTGCAATCTGTTGTGATTGACTTTCTGAGTCATATATATGTAGAGAATTCCCCTCGGCTTGACAAGGGAAATATCCGTAAATCACCTGCGGATGTAACAGATTCTCCTCAATAATCCGCTGTTTCCAACTTTCTAAAACTGGGTACACTTTCTCCGCTAAGAAAGCCTGATATTCTTCCTTAGATTGTTCCTTTGGTTTGCGGAATTGCCACTGTCCAGCAACCAAAGCTTGTAAATCCAAGTGCCAGAATATTTCTTCGATGGGAATATCACTAGGCTGCAATAACTTCGTTCCCCAGAAAGGCGGTGTGGGACGTTCAATATCTATTGCCACAGCTTCGGAACGCCTTGTATCTACTACTTTTGGTTCAGCAGATGTTTCTTCAGCAGTTGTCGCTTTTGGTTCTTTGTGGCCATTAGTCGAAACTTCAGCAGTTTCAACTTCGTTCAAAAATCCCTGCAAATCTTCCCAGTTATTAGTTGCCTTTGCTGGCATTAATTTATCCATGAAGTGCAAGTCAGAAAAGGCATCTTTGCCATAAACAACTTTACCTTTGTAGGTATTTTGGCAATCATCATAGACAAACTTGGGAGTTAACGCCGCACCACCTAAAATCACAGGGACACTAATTCCCTTTTCGTTGAATACCTCCAAATTCTCTTTCATGAAGGCGGTGGATTTTACCAGCAAACCACTCATTGCAATACAATCAGCTTTATGCTGTTCGTAAGCGTTGATGATGTTTTCCACCGGCTGCTTAATCCCCAAGTTAATCACCTTGTAGCCGTTGTTGGACAAGATGATATCCACCAAGTTTTTACCAATGTCGTGGACATCGCCTTTGACTGTGGCAATGATAAAGGTTCCCTTGGCATTGTTACCCGATTCTGATTTTTCCATGAACGGTTCGAGAAACGCCACCGCCGCTTTCATGGTTTCCGCAGATTGCAAAACGAAGGGTAGCTGCATTTGTCCAGAACCGAATAATTCCCCGACAACTTTCATGCCATCTAGCAGGAAGGTGTTGATAATCTCCAAGGGGGGATATTCTTCTAAGGCTTTTTTCAGATGTTCTTCTAAGCCGATGCGTTCGCCATCGATGATGTGACGTTTGAGACGTTCTGGGATGGGGAGACTTTCATCTAAGGAGCGATCGCGCTTAGTTGTCACCCCGGCAAACGCTGTGGTAAGCTCTCCCAAGGGATCGTAAACGCAAACATTACCCTCAAACTTCCGCTCATCATAAATCAACTGGCGACAGATTTCTTGATGGCGGGCGTCAATCTTCGATAACGGTAAAATTTTGTTAGCGCTGACAATGGCTGCATCCATTCCCGCCGTCGTCGCTTCGTGCAAAAATACTGAGTTTAGCACCATCCGTGAGGCTGGATTTAAACCAAAGGAAATATTGGAAACACCCAAAATCACATGGCATCCAGGCAATTCTTGACGAATCCGGTGGATAGATTCAATTGTGGCTTTACCGTTTTCTCGGTCTTCTTCAATCCCGGTGGAAATGGGTAACGCTAGGGTATCAAAGAATATTTCTGTGGGTGGTATGCCATATTCTACAGCTTGACGGTATGCACGTTGGGCGATCGCAAACTTTTTGTCTGCTGTCCGCGCCATCCCATCTTCATCGATAGTACCAATGACTACACCAGCACCATATTTTTTCGCTAACTCCAGCACCTTCAAAAAGCGCGGTTCCCCATCTTCGTAGTTGGTGGAATTCAGCAAACACTTACCACCGGCAACCTTTAAACCTGCCTCCATCTTTTCCCATTCGGTGGAGTCGAGCATTAAAGGCAATGTCACATTATTAACAATGCGCGAAACTAATTCGTGCATATCCCGCACACCGTCGCGTCCCACATAATCGACGTTGACATCAAGGATGTGTGCGCCTTCTTTTACTTGCGCCCTCGCCATTGAAACGAGTCCATCCCAATCTTCGGCGTTTAGCAAATCGCGGCACTTCTTGGAACCACTGGCGTTGAGACGTTCGCCAACTATCAAGAAGGAATTATCTTGGTCGTAGGGCTGAGTGGTGTAAATTGATGCTGCTGCTGGTTCTAAACTTGGTTGTCTAACTTTTGGCTTCAGACCTTTAGCTACTTCTGCCAATTGTTGAATGTGTTCTGGACGTGTCCCACAGCAACCCCCGATCACTTGGACACCCAAATCTTCAACAAAATGCATCAATGACATCCGTAATTCTAACGGTGTCAGGCGGTAGTGCGCTTGACCGCCAACGTTTTCAGGTAAACCCGCGTTGGGAATACAGGAAACGATGAAAGGTGAATGTTCTGACAAATACTTGATATGTGGTTTCATCAAGTCTGGGCCAGTGGCACAGTTTAGACCGAGAATATCTATTGGGTAAGGTTCCAGAATTGTTAGCACAGCACTGATTTCTGAACCAACCAACATTGTGCCCATGCTTTCCATTGTCACAGACACCATCAACGGACGGCGATCGCCTTTTTTGGCAAACACTTCTTCAATGGCATTCAGCGCCGCCTTAATTTGCAGCACATCTTGGCAAGTTTCCACCAAAAATAAATCGACACCGCCATCCCACAGCGCCTCTGCTTGTTCCGCAAAAGTAGCTTTCATGGTGTCAAAGTCAATGTGTCCCAAAGTTGGGAGTTTCGTTGTCGGGCCGATGGAACCTGCCACAAACCGGGGTTTTTCTGGCGTGGAGAATTCCGCAGCCACACGCTTCGCCAATTCTGCGGCTGTCTTGCTGAGGTAATAAGCTTGGTCTGCCAAGTCATATTCTGCCAGCACCAGGGATGTACTGCCGAAGGTATCGGTTTCAATGACATCTGCACCAGCAGCGAGAAAGTCGCGGTGAACCTTAGCCACAGCTTCCGGTTTCGTGTGGACTAAGTATTCGTTACAACCTTCATACTGTGGGCCGCCGAAGTCTTCAGCAGTCAGGTTTTGGGTTTGTAAGTTGGTTCCCATCGCCCCGTCGAAAACGAGGACTGGGCTATCTGGACTACGCAGGCGTTCAAGGAAAGAATGAGTCATATTTTCCTAGAATAAATGAGGATATCAAGTGAGTCTTGTGATACTCGACTTACTTTATTATTTTCCAAGATTGTGATATTTTCGGCATCTTTTCATAAAGTCTGTTTTCCTGAAACTCACCATTGGCTCATTTTGACCTGATTTATCAAGGTTGGCGATAACAGAATTATGCAAAAGCGTCCTTATATCATGTGGCTTGATTGCTTATTAGAGCCGAAGAACCCCACCAAAGATACGCTTTGTCTCCTCTCCCCTTGCTAAGGCTACGGTTTACATACAAGTCTGAAATAGCTTATTAACCAAGCTTTTACCCCACCCTAACCCTCCCCTTATAAAGGGGAGGGAACTGGATTTTTTATTTCCCCCCAATATATCGGGGGGATTAAGGGGGGTAATTCACTGAGGAACGAAACGCAACCTACATTGGAGTTATTTTTTAGGCAAAACCTACGCAGTATTGACACAGGTGGGATTTAACTGATTCTACATATAGTCAGATGAAATATTTCTGCCAAGTTTCTTATCTTGGGATCACAGCTTAGAGTTGTTACTCCGTTCAGCTCAAAGATGGAAAAAACACTAGGAGTATAACTTGAGTCTTACTATGGATTTAAATTCTTTGTTCAATCTCAATACATTTATTGAATTATTACTGGGGATTAGTTTGAGCGCGGCGGCTGGCTTTCGAGTATTTGTACCACTGCTAGCATTGAGTGTGGCTTCAGTTTTTGGACATTTAGATTTGCCAACTAACTTTGATTGGGTGGAAACACCTCAAGCTGTAATTGTTTTTGCAGTCGCTTGTTCGCTAGAAATTATCGGTTATTACATTCCTTGGTTGGATCATCTGCTGGATGTTGTTGCCACTCCTGCGGCATTTATCACCGGGACAATCGTCACAGCATCTGTTGCTCCAGAGATGAATCCACTGGCGCAATGGACATTAGCTTTAGTTGCTGGTGGTGGAACCGCAGGATTAACTCAGGGATTAACGAATATATTGCGGATAAGTTCTACAGGCGTTTCCGGTGGATTAACCAATCCTGTTGTGTCAACTATTGAGTTGCTCATCGCTATCGGACTGTCTGTGCTGGCGCTAGCTTTGCCAGTGGTAGCAGGAACGATCGTGATTGGTTTTCTAATAATAGCTATTCAAAGAATTTGGAATTTCTTCTTGAATAAACCATCTTCTCAAATTAACGAAACCGTTTCTCCATCAAGAGAATTGGGATAAGTACTTATGGATTTGTTTTATAGCTGCGACGCCGAATAGCCCGCACTTCTCTACGAGACGCTCCGCGAACGACAAGCTCAGTGACCATCGTAGACATCGCAATTATATCAATCCTAAATGAGTTGTGAAAATGCGCGATGTCCACATCCCCGACTTCTCGAACAAGTCGGGGATCTAATTTTTCACGAATGATTTAGGATCGCAATTATAAAGCGATCGTAGTTGTAGGATGTGTTACGCTTTCGCGCTAGCACACCTTTTGAACTTCGTGAATGAGTCTTTGAACTCCGTTAACGAGTCTTTTATACTCGTGAATGAGTCTTTTAGCTCCGTTAACGAGTCTTTTATACTCGTGAATGAGTCTTTGAACTCCGTTAACGAGTCTTTGAACTCCGTGAATGAGTCTTTGAACTCCGTTAACGAGTCTTTTAGCTCCGTGAATGAGTCTTTTAGCTCCGTTAACGAGTCTTTGAACTCCGTTAACGAGTCTTTTAGCTCCGTTAACGAGTCTTTGAACTCCGTTAAGGAGTAAATGTTATTGCCAAGCGATCGCCTACGACAAGTATTGTATCCTAAGCACCCTGCAAATTTAAATATTACAGCCCTTTCTACGCAGATAGAACACATTAATCTAGCCTTACTCCCCATAACCTGCGATACACTAAGCTGGTAAATATCGCTACAGAGTTGGTGAGGTTTGCAGGTGACAAACGAAGAACTGTTGCAAATTATTGAACAAGCTGCCAGGGAAAAGGCAACGCATCTATCCCTCTCTGGCAATCAATTGAGCAGCCTACCGCCACAAATCAGGCAAATCATTAAGAGCGCTACACGATGAAGATTTTCACACCCACCAATCCACTACCCACAGCATTGAAATTAAATAGCTTTTAACAGCACTATTGCAGGGATTCTCAAGGTATATTTGACTAGAATTAAGGTATTATAGCGATTATTATTTGGATACTATAAGCGGTAGGGGGTTTACAGAAGTGCGCCTCTACAACTGACACGCCAGTTTAGCTATAAATTAATATCTACGGTTTTACGGGTATTAGAAAAATGAAGTTTACAGACTGGGTGACTAGAGTGCTACTAATCTGGCTGATGTTCGCCACTCTAATTGTAGTGCTGCTAATTGGACGAGCAACAAAATTACACAACAATCCGACAACCTCCCGTGCAGCCAATCCACAGGTTACAGCTTTCAGTAAATATCCCCAGGCGCAATTTCAATCAGCGAAAGAGCCAGAGAAGAAATTTCAAAATGTTATCAAGTCCCCAGTCAAGACTAACCAGCCTGTCGCAAGATACATAACCACTCAAGCTTTTGCACAGTACAGACCTAATTATCAAGTTGTCTCAGTCGATCCAAGTAACTACGGTGAACGTTACGCCCAAGATGTTAATGGCATTCCTCTCAGCAACCAACCAATTATCGTCATCCATGAAACTGGTTATTCAGCTTCTAGCGCCATCAATTTCTTTCAAGTAGCCCATAACGATGAAAGTGTGCAAGCAAGTTACCACGCTTTAATCAAGTTAGACGGAACGGTGGTTTATCTAGTACCCCCAGACAAGCGGGCTTTTGGTGCAGCTAACTCTGTGTTTGAGACCCCACAGGGAGTGGAAACTGTGCAGACTAATCCGACTTTACCCGCGTCTGTGAATAATTTTGCTTATCACGTCTCTTTGGAAACACCGCCAGATAGTTATGACAGTAGCAGCCAACAAACCCATAGCGGCTACACGGAGGCTCAATATCATTCTCTTGCTTGGTTAATTGCTCAAAGTCAAGTTCCAGACGATCGCATCACTACGCACCATTTAGTAGACCGTTCTGGTAAAAAAGTTGACCCGATAAGTTTTGATGGTCAGAAATTTCTGAGCTTACTTAATACTTATCGTCAGGTTAGACCAGTCTATCGAGTCAGCAAATAAATTATTCAATCTTGTGGGCTGGGATCTTGCCATATTTTGCCCTCAGCCCCTCTCCCAAGTTTGAGCTACGGTGTATACACAAGTCTGAAATAGTTTACTCACGTGGTTCTTCGTGTCAGTTTTACCCCACCCTAACCCTCCCCGTATGTATTGGGGAGGGAACTAAATTTCCTGTTTCCCCCCTTGATAAGGGGGGATTAAGGGGGGTAATTTGACTTGTGTATACACCGTAGCTCCCATGTTGGGAGAAGGGGTTAGGGGATGAGGGCTGTCTTTAATTTTGAATTGTAAACTTGCTCAAGAAGGCGCGATCGCGTCAAAATAAGAGTTAAGACGCTGTAATCTAACTTAACAATGACCACAACGCAGCTTGAGCAAATTTCCCCTCAATTAACACCGCCAAATGAGCGGGGATATGAATACGATCTGGTAATTGTCGGCGGTGGGATTATTGGGTTAACTCTAGCCTCTGCTTTAAAAGATTCTGGCTTGAGTGTCTTGCTAATTGAGGCGAAAGTAGCATCTGCGGCGGTAGCCAAGGGACAAGCTTATGCAGTTCACAAACTTTCGTCGCTAATTTATCAAGGAATTGGCGTTTGGGACAAAATGTTACCTCAAATAGCCAAGTATTGCCGAGTCCGTCTTTCAGATGCCGATCACCCCGATGTGGTGGAATTTACCACAGATGATATAAATACAGCAGAGTTGGGTTATGTAGCGGAACACCAAGCTTTGTTGCAGCCGTTGCAAGATTTCGTCCAAGATTGCCCCAATGTGACTTATTTGTGTCCGGCGGAAGTGGTAAATACGCAATACCAGCAGAATATAGTCGCCATTGAGATAAAAGTTGCCGATCGCCTCAAGACAGTTCGCAGCAAATTAGTTGTAGCAGCAGATGGATCGCGATCGCCAATTCGGCAAGCTGCTGGAATCAAAACCTCTGGCTGGAAATATTGGCAATCTTGCATCGTCGCCTTTGTCAAACCAGAAAAACCCCACAATAACACCGCTTACGAAAGATTTTGGTCTAGCGGGCCCTTTGCGATTTTACCTTTACCGGGGAACCGTTGCCGCATTGTCTGGACAGCCCCCCATGAAGAAGCAAAAGCTTTGTGTGCTTTAAATGATGAGCAATTTTTGGCAGAACTAAGCCGCCGCTATGGCGATCGGATGGGAAAATTGGAATTACTAGGCGATCGCTTTGTTTTTCAAGTACAACTCATGCAAAGCGATCGCTATGTTCTCCCGCGACTGGCATTAATTGGTGATGCGGCGCACAATTGCCATCCCGTCGGCGGACAAGGTTTAAATTTGGGTATTCGGGATGCCGCAGCTTTGGCGCAAGTAATTCAAGCAGCGCACAAAGCGGGTAAAGATATTGGCGATATTCAGATTCTCAAAGGTTATGAACGCTGGCGCAAGCTAGAGAATCTGACAATTTTAGGTTTCACCGATTTGTTAGATCGGATGTTCTCTAATAATTTCTTCCCCGTGGTGGTAGTTCGTCGCTTGGGTTTATGGTTCTTGCAGCGAGTACCTATATTAAAAGTATTTATGCTGAAATTGATGATTGGCTTAAAAGGGCGGACTCCAGAATTAGCAAAACGATAAAGTTTGAGAATGCGATCGCTGATATGTTTACTTTTTAAATTTGCAAAAAGTTTGCGATCGCTTGCGGTAATGGCAAAATAATTACAATCAACAAAGCCATTGCCAGTAACCCCCAAACGTCACGTTTGTTATCTAATTCAGTGACATCATTCAGTGCAGGTTCATCAATCAACGGCATAAATAATAAGATAATCGCCCACACCAAAAATTCTTCCCGAACTAAAGAAAGTAACAGCAACAACACACGAGCGATTTGACCAATTATGATCGCAGTTCGTTGTCCAAACATCGCATGGACAATGTGACCTCCATCTAATTGTCCCACAGGCATTAAATTTAACGCTGTGACAACTAGTCCTAAAAAACCTGCTACTGCAACTGGATGCAAATCGAGGGCTGATGTTGCTGTTAACTGACTTCCCAAAGCTAACTTCGAGAGTATAGCCAGTAAAATTGAATATTTAGGATTGAGAGCATCAGGATTTAAAAGTCGGGTTTTTTCAGTCAGGGAAACTATATCAGAATGAGCCAAACCCCATATTAGTAGTGGCAAGGTGACAACAAAACCTGCAATTGGCCCAGCGATACTAATATCAAATAAAGCTTTGCGGTTGGGAATAGGACTACGCATCTGAATAAATGCGCCAAAAGTTCCCAAGAAGAAAGGCACGGGAATAAAGTAAGGCAACGTCGAGCGAATCTTGTAAAATTTAGCTGTTAAATAATGCCCAAGTTCGTGAGTGCCCAAAATAGCCATCAGTCCTAAAGCATAAGGCAATCCCTTGAATAGGACATCTGGGTTAGATAGAAGTTTGAACAAAGATCCAATTTGCCAGATAGGCGGCAGAGTAACACCAGTATTTTGCACTCCCACCAAGGTAGTAGTGATCAAAGTAGCTACTAGCAGTATCAGCGCTAATCCTGGTCGAGTTAATCGTTCCTGGTTGCGTCGTGGTGTATCTGTCTGTTTCGCAGCTTGAGTGTTGGGAACTAGGACAAAGAAAGGTTTGCCATTGAAGCCTTCTTGAAAAATCAGCAAGAAGCGATCGCCAAATTGTGCTTCAATATTAGTTTTAATCTGCTGGTAAGCGTTGCTAGCTTTAGTTCGCAACTGACCCCGGCAAATCACAGATTGTGGACGATACTCAATATTTTGAACGTAGTATACAGACCAAGGAAAACAATTTCGCAGTTGAGTTTCTTCGGCTGGTTCAATGGGACGCACTATTGGTTCTGGGATAGGCTGGATAGTCGGTTGTGATTCTGAGGCTGGGGTTTGGGCTTCGTCTGTCTGCGTATCTCTTGGTACTTGACGCCCCCATTGAAACAACACCCAGTACAAGACTGTGCAGACAAATACTGACCAGAGGATCAGCCCTGGCGGTGGAGGTTGTTTCGCTCCGTAGATGAGCGTCCATCCGCTCAACAGAAATGCTGGTGTCATTAAAACCAGCCACAACAACCATACTGGTGTGCGGGTGATGCGAGCAACGCTGCGCTGCACCATTAGATAAGTAGCAAGCCCCAGCAGGAGGATAAACAGAAACCAAAATGCCATGTTCTCTTCAGTAATTTTGACAAAACGCCCCACCAGTAGCTTCAGCACCATAGCATTAACTACAAGGCAGACCTCAAATCCCAATTTTTTTTCACAACGGTTAACAGTGCTGGTTAACGCTCAAGTTGCAATTCTTGAGAATTTCCACACTGTCATCAAATTGTCCACAACTCCTCAGTTTCGGTTCTTTGATTATGTGCCCTTTACCTCAACAGCCAAGTCATACAACTAAGCCACCACGGGCTGTCTTCCCTGACGAAGTTCTCAGCGGAGGTTCTCTGCAATCGGACTTCGCACAAGAGAGCATTTTTGCCTTTCCACCCAATCGGGACACATTAGGGGGAACCTCTTATTTTATTGTAAGAAATGAAGGCAATATCCTCATAGATTGCCCTGCACTAGAAAAAACAAATCAAGATTTTTTAGCAGCGCATGGAGGCGTGCGTTGGTTATTTGTCACCCATCGCGGTGCTATTGGCAAGACTGCTGAATTTCAGCAAGCTTTTGGCTGCGAGGTGCTGATTCAAGAGCAAGAAGCGTATTTATTACCAGGCTTAACCGTAACTACCTTTAGACAAGAATTTACTCTTGATGCAGCTATGCAAGTGATTTGGACACCAGGGCATTCTCCCGGCTCATCTTGTCTCTACTACAGCGAACTTGGGGGTATATTATTTTCTGGTCGCCATTTACTCCCTAACCAGCACGGTCAAGCAGTACCATTACGGACAGCTAAAACCTTTCACTGGCCAAGGCAAATTCAGAGTCTTCGATTATTGTTAGAACGTTTTACACCAGAAACTCTCCAGTATATTTGTCCTGGAGCTAATACAGGATTTCTTAGAGGTAAGCGAGTTATAGATCGAGCTTATCAACACCTCGCCTCTCTGGATTTACTAACTTTGCTGGGGATACAACCATTTTAGAAGTAGGGGGGCGCAAGGCCTTGCACCCCTACTAATCAATATTTAGGTTGAGCGTGAGTGCAAGACTATAACAGCTCGGTGATGGAAAACAAGCGTTGTCGGTCTATTTGTTGAAGCTTGATTTTTTCAGTGTAGAAAGCCTGATAATAGTATTCATAGCGCTCTGGTTCCGCTTCTGGATCGGTTTGTTGCCATAGTTCCAAAAAGTGACGATAGCGTTTTTCAAGCATCACTAAATCCATACAAGCGATCGCAGCTTGAACTACTTGCCCAGTCCGCAGTATTTCTTTCTGGTTTTTTTCATCCACATGAAATAAATGGGAAATTAACCCAATTTCGCTGTCAAATTCTAAAAACCGATCTTGGAGGCGGGAAATTAAATTTGGTAGAGACGCAAAGTTTTTTGTCTCTCCATCACCGGATGAAATTTCTAAAATCTGTTGCCATAAAAATCGGTGGTGGGAAAGACTAAATTGCAAATCTCGCTCCTCTAGTTCGTCAACAATCATTTGACGCTGTTCGGGACAATGCAAGTAAATTCGCAATAATAATGCCTCTGCGTGTTCTAAAAGGCTGCGTTCTGTAGGGAGTGAGGAGTTGGGAATGGACAGTGAGGATTTGCCACCTCCCCATGCTTTCTTCGCTGACACAGGCCTAGAATATGTAGCCGCAGCCGGAGCAATTTGAGTTAACAGATTTTCGACTCTTAAGGGTATAAGTCTGGTATCTCCTAAACTGAGTATTTCTGCACAGTAAGAAACGTAATAGTTGCGTGTATCGCTGTTAGCAATATTTTTAAGTAATTTGACTATTTGCTGAGTTACTTGCTGAAAATCAGTAGCCTGTTTTAAGTCTCGGTCTTGAATAATTTGCTGAATCTGCCAGTCTAGCCAAAGTGGCGCATTTTTTAGCAGTTCTCCATAATCTTCTGGAGTGTGACTATGCAAGTATTCATCAGCATCTTTGCCATCGGGTAAATTGAGAATTTTTAGCTGAACTTCGCCCTTGTATGCGAGTTCGGCAATTTCACCAATCGCCCGTTCTGCGGCATTGATTCCAGCTTTATCAGCATCAAAGTTGAGTATTAATTGTTTTGATTCGGTGTAGCGTAATATTAACCGGACTTGTTCTAAGCTTAAAGCTGTACCGAGTGAGGCAACAGCGTTATTAATACCAGCGGCGTGGAGAGCGATCGCATCAAAATATCCTTCCACCACCACGGCTCGATCGAGTTTAGAAATACCATCTTTGGCTCGATCGAGGGCAAATAAGGTTTTACCTTTACTAAAAAGTTCGGTTTCGGGTGAATTCAAATATTTAGGCTGTTCATCAGTCAAAGTTCTCCCACCAAAGGCAATGACGCGCCCTTGAACATCACGGATGGGAATCATCAAGCGATCGCGAAATACATCATAATACCCACCACCTTCCCGGCGTGGCTTAATCAATCCCGCTTTTTCCAGTATTTGCACTGGGTAATGTTTATCATCCACTAAATAACGATAAAGAGTTTCCCATCCTGCGGGAGCATAACCTAAACCAAATTGCTGTATAGTTTCTTCTTTGAGTTGGCGGTTAGATTGCAAATATTGAAGTGCTTTTTGTCCTTGGGATTGTCTCAAGGCGTGTTGATAAAACTGTGCTGAGGAAGCCAGAACTTCATATAACTGCTCGCGCAAAGATAGTTGGCGCTGTAATTCTTGGCGTTGTTCGGGTTCGAGAGTTTGTATAGGTACTTGGTAACGCCGTGCTAAATCCAGCACCACATCAGCAAAAGAACGCTTTCCCAACTCCATGACAAACTTAATCGCATTTCCCCCAGCTTGACAGCCAAAGCAATAATACATTTGCTTGGTTTGACTAACGGTGAAACTGGGAGATTTCTCATCATGGAAGGGGCACAAACCGACAAAATCCTTTCCTCGTTTGCGTAAAACTACGTATTCCGAGACGACATCTACAATATCAGCCCGTAGTTTAACTTCCTCAATTGTGTCTGGGTGCAAGCGGGGGATTTGCATATATTAGTCATTAGTCATTAGTCATTGGTCATTGGTCATTGGTCATTGGTCATTGGTCATTGGGCATTAACTTTGAAAAAAGGACAAAGGACAAAGGACAAATGACTTCTGATCGCTATTATATTCTTGTTGCTAGACCAAGAATGATGTATACAATTGCTTAAACTTAATTTTATCAGAGGAAATACTGAAAATGGGGCGTATTTTTATATCAGCAGCTCATGGAGGCAAAGAAGCAGGAGGAATAGACCAAGGTGCGATCGCAGGTGGTACAAGTGAAGCAAAAGAAATGATTTTGCTGCGAGATTTGATTGTCACGGAACTGAGAGCGCGGAGTTTGGAAATTTTAGCGGTTCCTGATGACTTAAGCGCCGCCCAAACTATCTCTTGGATCAATTCCCGCAGCCGCCGGGGTGATGTCGCCCTTGAAATTGCAGCTAATGCGGCTAACAGCCCTTCTGTGCGTGGGGCTAGCGTTTTCTACATCACTAATAATAGCGATCGCAAGAGCAATGCTGAACAGTTACTAGTAGGATTGTTGCGCCGCGTACCCCAATTACCGAATCGGGGAGTCAAGCCAGATACAGATAGTGGATTGGGTAGTTTAGCATTCTGTCGTCAGACAACGCTGCCAGCTTTGGTAATACAAGTGGGGTTTCTCAGCAATCCAGAGGATCGGGCTTTGCTACAAACTCGTCGCCGCGATTTTGCTTTGGGAATTGTCGATGGATTGGTAACTTGGAGTCGTGTAATTGACCCCACTCCCGGAACTCCAGCCGAAGTAAATTATCCACCTATTAATATTAATATTAATGGACAAAGTTACACCGAGCAAGGAATTTTAGTTAATGGGAATGCTTACATCCCCATTGATTTAGTAGACCTTCTCCGAATTGACCTTTCAAAAGCGGCTAATGTCAATCGCATTACCTATCACAAAGTAGTTTATGTCAAAGCAATCGAGCTGCGAGATTTTAATGTTGCAGTTAATTGGGATGCGGCGACGCGTACTGTTAGCTTGCGCTCGAATTTAGTAGTTTGCCCCGGTCAATTTTCGCGGGTAATGTCGAACGGTAATACTTCCGAAGTACAGTTACAATTATTTTTAAGAAATAATAATGAAAATGCTATAACAAAGTTTCCTGACATCCCCAAACTTTATCGGGAAGAAGCAGGTATAGAGGGAGTGAACTATGATATTGCCTTTTGCCAAATGTGTGTAGAAACGGGATTTTTACGGTTTGGTGGTGATATTAAACCTGAGCAAAATAACTTTGCAGGCTTAGGTGCGATCGGTGGCGGTTCGGAGGCTGCGTCTTTCCCAAGTGCGAGAATTGGAGTTAGGGCGCACGTTCAACATTTGAAAGCTTACGCTAGTTTAGAACCTTTGGTACAGGAAGTAGTAGATCCCAGATTTCGTTTTGTCACACGCGGGATTGCGCCATTAATCGATCAGCTATCAGGGCGATGGTCAGCAGATTTAGATTATGGTACAAAAATTTCAGCAATGCTTAAACGATTATATGAATCAGCAGGACTTCTTTGAGTATTGAGTAAATTATTCCAAGTAGGTCTGCGTCAAAATTTGTAGTTGGAATAAAGCAAGAAGCAAGAGGGCTTTAGCCTAGTTTATCTTTGTTTACCGGGGTATTAACTGCTGACTCCAACTGTTTGCCGTTCTCGTCGTGCGACTTCTGCACGTACTAAAGGTATAACATCACGCCCATAAGCGATCGCATCCTCTAAAGGATCGAAGCCCCGAATCAATAAAGTAGTCACACCTGCATCGTAATAATCAACCAAAGCCTCTGCTACTTGTTCTGGTGTACCTACTAGAGCAGTAGTGTTACCTGCCGCACCAGTAGCTGCGGCGATCGGTGTCCATAGACGCTTATCATAAATCTCATTTTTGGCGGCAAAATCTAGCAGACGTTGCGATCCTACCGCCTGTGGTCTAGCTGGGGTAGCTAATTTTGCGCCTCCTCGTAACTCTTGAATTCGCGCTAAAATACTATGTGCTTTTTCCCAAGCCTGTTGTTCTGTAGCACCAAGAATCGGTCGCAGAGAGACACTGAAGCGAATGGAGCGATCGAGTGGTAAGGCAGCACGCACCTCTGCAATTCGTTCTTTAACTGCGGCAATTGGCTCACCCCACAAGGCATAGACATTACTGTGTTTGGCTCCTACCTGTACGGCTGGCCCAGATGCACCACCAAAGTAAAGCGGGATGTAGGGCTTTTGCAGCGGCTTGATCGCAGAGAAAGCATCCTTGATGCGGTAGAATTCACCTTCGTAATCAAAGGGAGTGTCGCTTGTCCAGACACGACGAACAATTTCTAAATATTCATCGGTGCGACGGTAACGGCTGTCATGATCTAGCCAATCGCCATCTTTCTGCTGATCGGCATCACTGCCACCGGTAATAATATGGATTGCGATCCGACCGTTGGTAAAATGGTCAAGGGTAGCTGCCTTGCGAGCTGCCAGAGTTGGTGCCACAAAACCCGGACGATGAGCAATTAAAAAGCCCAATCGCTCGGTTGCTGAAGCTGCGAAACTAGCAACAGTCAAACCATCCGGGCTACTAGAACTATAGCCAATCAATACTTTGTCAAAGCCTCCTTCTTCATGGGCTTTGGCAAATTCACGAACATAAGCTGGATCGATGATGTCATCGCCCAGACCACCTGATGCACTATTTAATTCCGAAGTCGGTTTTGTGCGAATCAATCCAATAAATTCAATTGGCATAATTAATTCTCCTAAAAATGTTGGGGAGCAGGGGAGAAATCAATTCAAAATTCAAAATTCAAAATTCAAAATTCAAAATTCAAAATTCAAACATTGTAGAACTTCTGCCTCCTGCCTTGTCTTTCCCAATGCCCAATCCCTATTCCCTAATACCTAATCCAATAAGTCTGGTTGGTCGTGGGTAATTTCATCCCATAAATACTGGAATCCACCCCAGCCTGCTTGGTGAGTACCACCGCGTTGTTGGATCTTTAAGGCGATGTCGTGGTCAATCAGGATGGGTTTTCCTACAGCTTCTGCTAGCAATTGCGCCTTAGCGGTATCCTCTAACCTGATGTACCACCAAGCGGCTTCATCCACACTGTGTCCCACGGTCAATATTCCGTGGTTGCGTAAAATCGCCGCTTTGCTCGTTCCTAGTGCCTGGGCAATGCGTTTTCCTTCGCTTGTTTCTAAGACAATGCCTGTAAAATCATCAAATAGAGCATGATCTTGGTAAAAAGCACAGGAATCTTGGGTAATCGGATCGAGCAACCGACCCAAAGATGACCAAGTTTTGCCATAGAAAGAATGAGCATGAGCCGCTGCGATGACATCAGGGCGGGCTTCGTGGATTTGAGAGTGAATGGCAAATGCTGCTTGACTAACTTTGCCTTCACCTTGGACTACCTGACCTTCACTATTCACCAATATCAGGTCTGATACGCGAATGCGACTGAAGTGTATCCCAAAGGGATTTACCCAAAAATGATCGGTAAGTTCGGGATCGCGGGCAGTGATATGTCCTGCCAATCCTTGAGCAAAACCCAAACGCGCAAATACCCGAAAAGCTGCTGCCAAGCGTTCTTGGCGATGGCGACGCTCTGATTCAATGGAAACGAAGGTCGGTGGCTGAAAGGGATTGCTGGGGCGGACGAGAGAAGTTTGCACCATAATTTTCAACTCCTACGTATGGATTGGGTAGACCTACAGCGTTGCCTCACTGCTGCTGAAAGCGTCAAGGTTTGTCGATAGAGATCGCTTCACCATTAAACTAGCGATAACAACAAAGAATTATGGCTCGGTGGGCGATGCCTACGGCGGTAAACTACGCAGTTTTTATCGCTGCAAAGACGTATTGTTCAATCATGTCTAGTGGACAATGCTACAAATAACTTTTGGCTAATAACCGTAAATACGTTACTAATTTACTGATATCAACTTTTCGACTACCTATTGACAACAAATTTATTAACTAGAGTAGTGTAGCAAACTACTGTAACTCAATCGAATTACAGTAGTTTAAACTACAACGAAATTACCACAGTTCATTTAAATAAGCAAGCTAGATATAGAGTTCTACTAGAAAATATACTTGAGGAGACTGTTGTGATTTGTTAAGCTGTGGAGCGATCGCCTGGTTTTTTCGGTTCTCACATATCTCCTTTATATTCTTCTAACAATTGCGGAATGTGATCGTAACCATCTACACCGATAACCGCAATAATTTTCGGGCGATGTTGTTGTAAGAACTTTTGGAAAGCTTCTGCCCCGATTTGTCCTTGTAAAATTGTCAGTAATCCTGCTGCTTGACGCCACTCATTAGAAGCAATTTGCTCTAAAAGATACATTCCCAAGCAACCTGTATAAACAGTTTTTTCAGAATTTTGCAGATGATAATAAGCTTCTGCTAAATAAGCTAAGTTCCGCCCTTGGAGATACAAATCACCGGAAACTTGCGCTGTTTTAAAACCATCTTCCAGATATTTAATTGCAGTTTGGTGTTCTCCGATTACTAAATAGGCAATTCCTAAGCTGCTGACACATAAGGCTTTACTTTGCAGATCGCCTAATTTTTCTGATAATTTTAAACCTTGTTCCAAATAATTAATTGCGGCTTCATAGGTTTCGGGTTCTAAGTTTTCCAATTCCTGAGCTTGCATGACTTCGCTGTAACCCAAATTTACCAGCGCGTTTGCTTCTCCTGTGCGATCGCCTGCTTGCCGACTCAGTATTAATGCTCGTTGACTGTAATTAATTGCTTCAGCATAATTTTGCTGTTGTACGTAGGTGCGGCTGAGGTGGTTGAGATTGGCAATTTCACAGGTGCGATCGCCTGCATTTCTGGCTATCTCTAGCGCTTGCTGATGAAAATCAATGGAGCGCTGGTATTGTCCCAAAGCACGCTGAGAATAGCCTAAAAGTGTCAAAATCCGCGCTTTTTCCTGGGTTCCCTCGCCTCGTCGCAGTGGTTCATCTAAATAATCTAGGGCATCTCGTAAATAAGTGCCAGTAAAAGAGGCAAAAATCCCGCCGTAAAAAGGAAAATACGGACGCTGGGCAAAGGTTCGTAAAATCTGGAGCATGATTTGAGAACAGGCATCGCTGTATATTGTCCCAATGCTCCTAAAACCACTTGCTAATTGACTCCAAATCACCGCAAAGGTCAAAAAAGTGGAAATAGACAACTTTGGCCCAGCCTTAATATCGTAAGCTTGTTGGTCAAACCAGCTAATTAGTCCCCGTTGCAAGAACTGTAAAATTAATGCCATTTCCACCCAATCTCTGAGGGTAATACCACGCTGTCGTTCGGCAAACTCAATTGCGGATTCTTCTCTAGCTAAAGTGCGAAGCAGTGCTTGGGGTAACTCACTATTGAGTTGTTTGGCCCAACTTGCCCAAGGGCCGCGTTCTCCCGGTACACCGCCAAACCCCAGAGATTCTTTTTGCTCGTACATCCAACTGAGCAAGTTGTCTTGCAATCGCTGCCAAGAAGCTAAACCACGGGTAATCCCTTCGGAAAATTGTTGTAAATCAGCATCTGCCTGGGCAAATTGCAGCAATGCCTTGGACAACTGCTGTAACTGTTGTAAATTTAGCGGATACTTCTGATTCGGGTCAGTAACTCGGATAAATGTCGCTAGACGCTCGGCAGCAGGGGTTGTGGTGATTTCTGTAACTGCGGAGGCGATCGCTTCTGTTGCTTTGTTTTGCTCTTGCCAGCGTTGCCATTGACTTTGAATCGTCTTAATGGCTCTCAAAGAGCGAGTCGCTTTAGCTTTCTTGAGTTCGTCTTTTTCGTTATCTACTTGACTTTGGAGGGAATTCAGGCGATCGCTCAAAGCTAGCTCAAAGACTTCCCCTGTACCGGAAGAGATTCCTTTAAGCAGCATTTGATACACCTGTTCTACAGAGCTAATTTTGCCCTTGAGGGTGGTTTCGACAATTTCATCGATTAAGGCAAGATAGCGATCGCTTAATGGCAGAGAGTCTGGCACTTTGGCTACTAGGAGAATGTCACGTCAATTCTAATTCTAGTCTTGGCTGCACAGCTAGGGGAAAGAATTAGCCACTTTTGGGCAGTCATGGTTATAACAAATGCAAAATTTAGAAAAATTTATTTAGCGATTTGTTATCATTCCTTGAGTGATTCGCTTTTTAACTACGCGATAAAAAAATAATGGAATGCCTACAATATAACGGTCTGCTAAACGAGTAGGTTCAGTAATTAAGCGTGTTAACCACTCCAGACCATTATCAGTCAGCCAACGCGGGCCGCGATATATAGAGTCAGTATAAAAATCTAGACAAGCACCTAAAGGTAAAAATACAGTAGTTTCAATTTTATTGAAGTTATCTAAAATCCAGCGTTCCTGTAATGGCATACCAAAACCAATATATAAAATATCTGCTTGGAATTTATTAATTTTTTCTATTACCAAATCATTCTCTTTTCCTGATTTATCAAAATAACCATGATGTCCTTGTACGCGTAAATTAGGCGCAATTGATCCTAACTTAGTAATTGCCTTATCTACTACGCCAGGTTTTCCAGCTAACAAAAATAAAGAAAGGTTTTCTCGCTCGCACTTTAATACTAAATCTTCTATGTAATCTGGTGCTGTCATTCGATGTGCAGATTGCATTGAATAACCATTGAATCTAGCTCCTACCATTACACCAAATCCGTCACAAAATACTAAATCAGCCTTATTCAAAAAATCTCGATACCAAGACTTTTCATAAGCAAAATTCATGGCTCTGATATTCACATGTCCTACAACTGTCTTTTTTTTATTTTTGGCTACTTCTATTAAATAATCAACTAATTCTTGTACTTGAACTTTATGAAATCTTGTATCAAACAATTTAACTTCCGGAAAAGTTTTCATTTCTGCGCTCCTTCACTTATTAGCCAGTATACCAAGTTTAGAAGACTCAAAACCACAAAATAATAATACCTTTATCGCTGCCTTAAATTTTCCTACTTTTAAATAAAATCCTATCTTGGTAACACCTATTATCCTTGCATACAGAATAAATTACGTCGTTTTTGAATTTTGTGTTTCATACATAGGGTAAGTAAGTTAAACCTACTTTCATTAAGATGCTTATCGATTGATAAGTGCTGTATAAATACCTCTTAAAGATGTAAGATATTTGTTGATGTCCAAGTGTTTAACTCTGGCTCGTGCATTATTTCCCAAAGATATTCTCAGATTTTCGTCTGCAATTAAAGATTGCATTGCTTCTGACAATTGTTGAATATCCCCCGGATTAACTAATAAACCATTCTGATTTTGAGTAACTATTTCGGGTATTCCTCCTACTGCGGTAGTGATAACTGCCAAACCCCAACTCATTGCTTCTAATAGTGCCATAGGCAAACCTTCGTTGTAGGAAGGTAACACAAAGACATCAGCTTTAGTGAAAAGATCGTCGCGTTTTTCTCGATCTACCCAATCAAGAATAGTGATGTAGTCAGTAAGATTTAGAGTTGGGAGCAAACTACGAGCTTGTTCTACATCTCCATCCCCGGCTATAACTAACTTAGCTTGGCTTTGTTGAGCAACAGGCATAGAAGCAAATGCTTTAATTAAATCAAAAGTGCCTTTGCGCTCACCAATGCGCCCTAAAAATAAGAAAAATATTTGTTTGGAATCTCTTCGCTGTGGTATTTGTGCGGGAATTTTTACCGGGTTAGGCAGAACAATAACTTGTTCTGATTTCAAGCCAAGATTCTCAATGTAGAATTTTTTCCAGCTATCTGATAAAACGATGAAACGCGTACATTTACAAAACGACCAACTTAGCCACTGCTTAAGCCATTGGGGTAGTTTTGAGTAAAACAAATGAAAATCAGCACTATGAGTATGAATAATTACTGGCTTTTGAAATAGCCAACCAATCAGAGTAGTGATTGAATGACGAAAAGCGCTACCTCTATCTGAAACATGGATGTGAATTAGGTCAGCTCTTTGGTTTAATAAGTTCCAAAATAACTCACCTATTGCTTGCAAAAACACTAACACTTTATAGACAGTAGAACCATTTGGTAAAGTTGTAATGTGTTTAATTTGAATATCAGAAGTAGTTTCTTCAAGAATGAGCTTTTCCACAGAAACTATTCCACCTTGGCGCTCCAAGCTTTCGCCCAACATAGTAATTTTTATGGGACTCATAATTGCTATTAATATATTTTGAAAATTGAGTACACAGATATTTATATAAACTATTGAATGAATTTATTCTAGTTTATATCCAAGGGCGTACTCCCAAAGCATTTTGAGAATTAATCCTAATAACTCTATCTGTTTGAGCGCAGAGCCACAAATTTATTCAATGTATACTTTTATGATTTTACAGGATGATCTCCATAACAAAAATCTGTCAGAGAAATTGTTATGAGGATGTTTAAAACATTGTTGTTAATAACAGCATTCTAGCACTCTCTCATAACTCAAAGCTAAGTAACAATTTTTTGTTTAAGCTAAATCATATATTTACAGGTTGGAAAAACCAATGAATTTATTTGAGCTTTTAGTAGGAGAAGACAATCATCCAGCCCTAGTTACACCTGATGGGCGATCGCTAACCTATAAGCAATTGCGCGAGAATGTTATTGCACTGGTATCTCAACTCAACAGCTTTGGATTGAAACGGGGAGAACGCATTGCCATTGCCATGACTAACGGTTCACCAATGGCAATTACCTTTTTGGCTGCTGCCTTATGTGGCACTGCTGCACCCTTAAATCCCAAATACAAACAAGAAGAATTTGCCTTTTACTACCAAGATACCCAAGCAAAAGCACTGATTACGTTGTCTGAAGGGTCAGAAGCAGCCATTGCTAGTGTCACACCTGATATGATGGTGATTAATGCCAAGATAAATACTGACGGCACATTAAGCTTTGAATCAGTCAAAACAGGTTCAGAACCAGCAGAATCCGCGAATCCCACAGCCCCCAACGCTGATGATATAGCGATGATTCTCCACACTAGCGGCACTACCAGTCGTCCCAAGCGTGTGCCGATTCGTCATCGCAACTTAATTGCTTCAGCCGGCAATCTGATTAGTGCTTACTCACTCACAGCAGCTGATACTACACTTTGCCTAATGCCCTTGTTCCATGTTCACGGATTGGTGGGCTGTTTGCTGGCAACTCTGGCTTCGGGCGGTACATTAGTTTGTCCCAATGGTTTTAATGCCTTGGAGTTTTGGAAACTGGTAGATACTTACAAACCCACCTGGTACTCCGCAGCGCCAACCATGCACCAGACAATTTTGGTGCGCGCTAGCCGTAATACAGAAATTGTCAAAGCTAACCGTTTTCGTTTCATTCGCTCTAGTAGCGCTTCTTTGCCGCCGATTATCATTGAACAGTTAGAGGCAACTCTGAATGCTCCTGTGGTGGAATCTTACAGCATGACTGAAGCATCTCACTTAATGACCACCAATCCCCTACCGCCAAAAGTCAGAAAACTAGGTACTGTAGGTTATGGCTTTGGCGTAGAAGTCGGCATTATGGATTCTGAAGGCAACCTGTTATCTCAGGGAAGCTTGGGCGAGGTGGTGGTAAAAGCACCCAACGTTATAGATGGCTACGAAAACAATCCAGAAGCTAACGCCACTGCTTTTGTAAACGGTTGGTTCCGTACAGGGGATCAAGGTACAGTTGATGCAGATGGCTACCTCCGCTTGACTGGACGGATTAAAGAATTGATTAACCGGGGTGGGGAAAAAATTTCTCCTTTAGAAGTGGATGATGTCTTGCTACGCCATTCCGCCGTCGCCGAAGCCTTAGCCTTTGCCGTCCCCCACAAATCTTTAGGAGAAGATATCCACGCAGCTGTTGTTCTAAAAGCAGAAGCTAGCGAAAAAGAACTTTTAGCTCACTGTGCAACTATGCTGGCAGACTTCAAAGTTCCCAGGCAAATTCACATTTTAGAGCAACTACCTCGTGGTGCTACCGGTAAACTGCAACGGTTAGCGATGGCGAAATTGCTGAATATAGGGGAATAGGGAGATAACGGTAGTTTACTAAACGATCTGGCACACCCACAGCGAACACGCTCTCAATAGACCGATCGTCAAAATCACAAACGTCTATGCAATCTACAAAAACAGAGATTGAACAGTCAGATCCTTCTGAGTGATACTGAAGTTACGCTGTTCTGGTGTGGCAACGAATGAAACGATCGCTTTTACAGCAAATGATGTAAATTGAAATGTCAACTTTTTATTTACACTGCAAAACTACACTGTACAGCGATTTTACTTCCAAAAAACTTTGGTATTATACGTATTTATTACATAATCTCAAGTTTTGCAACAGGCGATACTTACGGTGAGCTACGCTAACGCACTTCATACAGCGATCGCAATTTGAGGATATCTTCCCATTCGAGATCGGTAAATGGTTGGGTAACTAGTTCTATACCAAAGTATTGTCTTGCCGTCTCTGTCAATGTCTCCACAATCTTTGCAATCCAGTTATCCTCGTCCTGTGTATTGCAAAGTGAAGTATTCCACGGAGCCGATTGTTCAAAGATTTGCTGAAATAAACCTTTGTCTGTAGATAAAATCATCGAGCCGTGTTGAAGAATGGTATTTTTCCCCTTGCGTTGGGCACTACCAATAAATTTACTTCCATCGGCAGTAACTAAGTCAGCTGCTGTTGCTGTGTTGAAACAACTGGGATTATGAATGTAACCCCGTCCAGCAGAACCATAACTTAACTCAATACCCAAGGTTTGCCAGCCTTGGATTAAAAAGTTACAGATTTTTTCATAAGTACCCCAGCTTTTTCCAGTACTAGCTGAGGTAATCACAGAGTAGGTCAAGTTTCCTTGGTGGAGAACAGCTCTACCTCCTGTTGGACGACGAACTAGATCGAGTGGCTGTCCCTGATAAATCAGATTATGCCATTGGGCAGGCCATTGTTTTTGCAGATGTCCCAAGGAGAGGGCGTGGGGATGCCAGGTATAAAAACGCAAGGTAGGCGGGTGCTGTCCCTTTTCACATTGGTTGAACAACCAAGCATCGATCGCCATTTGTACTCCTCCTGATGTCTGAAGCATTGGGATAAAACGCCAGGTAGATGGTGGCTCGGTTGCTAATTCTCTCATAGGTTTCGGACTTTGGTAAAGATATTGACATCCTAATACCAGTATTTAATAATACTTTTGTTTCAGATTATCAGGAAAAATCTGTTTATGAATTTCATCAAAATGTTTATTAAAGGCAAAACTGTATTCAATTTTAGATTTTTAATCTTCCAGGATTTATGCAAACAATAGCCATCTCTACTTGAGTTTTATCCCCATTAACCTCGACAAATTTTTCAAATTTTTCCCAGTCAGTAATTTTGTGACCATTACAAGAGTGGTTGATTTGGTAAGGCTTTATAATCTCCCGTGCTGACTTTTCGTTGAAGCCAAAGGTTGAAAGCGGGGGTAAACCAGTGCGACGCCGATAGCGAGTCTGCGAGCGTCATAGCCCGTCGTAGACATCGCTAACCCACATTGACAGTTAGATTACAATCTTAGGTATAGTTTCTCTGACTGGAGTTGTTCATCGGGTGATTCAATCCGATTCAATGACAAAGCATACCAGACAAGTATTACTTAGTGCGCTCAAGGTGGTTGTCTTATGCCTGACACTGTTCCTACTATGCACAAGCAATAGTTGGGCGCAAATCACTGCTGACAGCAAAATTTCTCCTCTGATTGAGAAGCTGATAGATAACGATGCCCACATCAGAAGCCTTGCAGCAGATGCATTAGTTAATATCGGTTCGGCAGCAGTACCATCTCTGATTGAAGCGTTGAAAAATCAGGATATTAATCTTCGTTGGCACGCCGCTTCGGTTTTAGGAGATTTGGGTGCAGAAGCAGCACCAGCAGTCCCAGCCTTAAGTGCGGCATTGCAAGATGAAGATGGACAAGTCCGCCTGTACGCCACCTTAGCTTTAGGAAATATTGGTACAGCAGCCAAGGCAGCAGTTCCATCGTTGATGGCGGCATTACAAGACAAGGAGCAATTCGTTCGCATTTATGTTCCTTCTGCACTCAGAAAAATTGGTGTCGAAGCAAAAGTAGCTGTCCCAGTATTAACTGCTGCCTTAAAAGATAAGAACCCCACTGTACGTTACAATTCTGCCTACGCTCTGGGTGCAATGGGTACAGATGCAGTATCTTCTGTCCCGAATTTAATTGCCCTGTTGAATGATAACCAGTTTTACGTGCGTTTAGGTGCTATCAAAGGTTTAGGAGGAATCGCGGCAGGCTTTCAGGACAAGGCCAATGCTTTACCTACCTCGAAGTTGCAGAAAGTCATCTCAGACTTTGAGCAGGTATTGGCAACTATACAAAAATACAAAGATAAATTCACAGAGACGGACATTAGGCTGATACGTCGCCCTCTCAATGCCCTGAAAGCAGAAAAAGAAACTCGCCTCTTTGATAGAGTTTTGGAATCGCTATTTAAGCATAAATTACTTTTGGGAATTGCCGCCTACCTTATCTTATTGCCTTGTATTTGGTTAATTCTCTTGCGGGTAGCCCCTTTATGGTTGTTGAAAATTAACAACGCCCTCAAACCCTACACAGATTTTTCTCTCCCATTTATCAGCGTTAATGTACCTCTGCGATATGTGCTATTTGTTGGCTGGTTTCATTACCATCCCAGAGTATTAGATGCGTGGGTAGCTAAATATATCAAAGCAGCCCGCGAACAATTTCCCAAAAAGGATACAGTTAGCAGTCGCGCCTGTTACATTCCTATTCCCGTTGTTCTGGATGGTACAACAGTTCCCCAACTGATGAATGAGAATTTGCGCTCAACTTTCGAGAAACAACGTAGCTGTCTAGTAATTGGTGGGGAAGGAGGTGTAGGTAAAACCAGTTTAGCGTGTCGAATCGCTGGCTGGGCAATGGCTGAAGATGAAGACCAACAACTCTGCAAACATTTGATGTTACCTGTGCTTTTGGAAGAAGAATTTCGGCTAACTGAAGGTAAGTCACCGCTTTTAGAAGCCATCAGAGGACAGTTGCAAGCTTTAATTGATGAGCCAGAGCCGATTTGTCAAGAATTACTGTTACGTTTGTTAAGAAAGAAACGCATTTTAGTAATTGTAGACCGATTCTCAGAAATGAATGCCACTACACGAGAAGCAATTGAGCCGGAGTCGCCAGAGTTTCCGGTGAATGCATTAGCGATCACTTCCCGAATTGAGGAAAAGCTGGGGCGGGTTAATAAGACGATAATTAAACCTTTGCGGATTGAGGCGAATAAACTATCGTCCTTTATGGAAGCTTATCTCATGCAGCGAGGTAAACGCGATCGCTTTACCGATCAAGAATTTTTTGACGCTTGCAACCGCCTATCTCTCATGGTTGGTCAAAATAATATCACTGTCTTGCTGGCTAAACTTTATGCTGAACAGTTAATTGCCAGTAAAGAGGTTGCATCGAATATTTCTGCGTTGCCAGAGAATATTCCTAATTTGATGCTGGGTTATATCAATGAACTTAATCGTGATGTTACAGACAATCAATTTGATGACCGCACTGTTCATCAAATTGCCAAAACCATCGCCTGGGAATGTTTGCAGCAAAGTTATCAACCAGGAACCGCCAAGCGTGCAGATGCGGTTGCTGCATTAGCAGCTTTGGGTATTGATGACCCGGAAGCACACCTCAATTATCTGGAAAAACGCCTACACCTAATTCAAACTATCGGTTCTGCCAAAGATAGAATTCGTTTTTGTCTTGACCCTTTAGCTGAGTATCTTGCAGGTTGGTATTTAATCGAATTGTATGGCAATAACGATGGCAAATGGCGATCGCATTTTTTCAAAAAGGCAGACGATTTAGTTAAAACAGGCGCACCAGATGCCATCAAAGGCTTGTTGTTAGCAGTGCGAGATTGCTACTTATCTGAGGTTCAAGGTAGCAAAGAAACAGATTTTGTACCCCAAAAGTTGGGTAAACTCGCTGGGTTTACACCTCCAGTCAATACACCAGTTAGTACTGTGCAAACAGTAATACCATGATTAATTGCCAGGTTGTGATTCTGCCTGTAATTGCTGCAACAGTGGTTTGATTTTCAGTTGGTGGTTGACTCCGACCCCTGGCGATCGCTCATCGACAGTTTAGACGATTTCTCCGATGATTTTATGACTAATTGCGATCGGTCACTCATGGACACCAGAGAGAGTTTGTAAATTAGATACCTCGCATTCCTACGCTGTTGTTAGAGAACTGGGTTGAGTAGCTGTAAATAGTGATCGCACTTTGCCTAAAACTATAAATACTGCATCCCTCCGTCTTTGCATCTTCCTGTTCCCCTATATCCACGTCTCTTTATCGCCACCATCGTGCCACATCTTGAATAGCACGAGCAATTTCTGTCCTTGCTGCTTGGCCACCTAATACAAAAATAGCCGGAAACAATGCTTTTATACCTTGGAGCAATTGAAGGCGAGTACTAAGAGACAATTGATGAAGTATATCTTGCCAAAGGGGAAAAAGTTCAGCAGATGACATCTGTGATAAACCAAAAGCTAAAGCTCTCAGCGCAGAGACAAAATAATTTTCATTTTGAATTGCCCTTGCCGCTGCTAACGCTTCTGGCAACAACTCTGGGAGTTTGTCAGTTAAGATACAAAGAGCATCAGCACGATCCTCCTTATCTTGAATTGCTCTTGCTGCCGTCAGTGCTTCTGGCAAGAGTTCCGGGAGCATATCACTTAAAGCTATAAGAGCATTAACGCGAGAATACCCATCCTCAATCGCTCTTGCTGCGGCAAGAGCTTTTGATTTTGACAACAAGTGTGGCGGCTGTTTGTCGTCTAAGGCACAAAGGTTAACTGTATGATCTTCATCATTCATCAAGCTTGCTGCCACCTGGGCTTTTGATAATAACTCTGGCAGTTTGTCGGTTAAGACTGTTTGTAGAGCAGAAGTGCAATACTCTTCATCCTGAATCGCTCTTGCAGCTGCCAGCGCTTCTAGCAATACTTCTGGCAATTTATTAGCTAAGGCACTTAAAGTATCAGCACGATAACTCTCATACTGAATTGCTCTTGCTGCCGTTAGTGCTACTGGCAATAACTGCAACGACAGTTTGTCGGCTAAAGCACAAAGGGCATCAGCACGATCCTCCTCATCCTGGATTGCTTTTGCCGCCGTTAATGCTTCTGTTAACAACTCTGGCTGTTTGTCAACTAAACCTATCAATGCATAAGCGTGATCATACTCATCCTGAATTGCTCTTGCTGCCGTTAGTGCTTCTGGTAACAACTCTGGCAGTTGATCAATTAAAGCTCTCAAAGCCTCAGTACGATAATACTCATTTTGAATGGTCTTTGCTACCGTTAGCGCTTCTGGTAATAACTCTGGTAGTTTATTAGACAGGGCACAAAGAGCAGAGGCACGATATTCCTCATTCTGAATTGCCCTTACTGCGGTTAGTGCTTCTGGCAACAACTCTGCCGGTAGTTTTTTAGCTAAGGCTTTCAGAGCATCAGTGCGATATTCCTCAATTTGAATCGAGCTTGCTACGGTTAGTGCTTCTGGCAACAACTCTGGCAATTTTTCGGCTAAGACAGTTAAGGCAGAGGCACGATACTCGTTAATTTGAATCGCCCTTGCTGCGGTTAGTGCTTCTGACAACAACTCTGGCAATTTTTCAACTAAGACTGCTAGGGCAAAAGCATGAAAAGACTCATCTTGAATTGTCCTTGCTGTCGCCAGGGCTTTTTGCAGCGCTATTTCTTTATAATCTGGTGACAAATAGTCAACTAGTTTTGTAAGTAAATACACCTTTTGCTCTTGATACGGGTTTTGCAAGGCGTAACTTAGTCCTTGTTCAGGAGTCCAAATATTGTTTTTGACCAATGCAACTAGCAGTTCTTTTGGTACGTTTGCTGCCAAACTATTTAGGGATGCAGTGATCAAAGCATAGCGACACTGCAAACTCACAACTTGGGGTAGGGGTGATTCAGTCCAATTCGCTTCTATTAGTTCCCAAGCACGAGAAATATCTGTTATGTAACCTTCAGTTTGCCCTAATTTTTCTCGCACTTCATACCAGCCATTGTTTCCTGCCTGCGATTCTTCCCGTAATAACTGGTGAATCTCTTCTACCAGTCCAGCCTTTTCTAAATGCCAAACTAAATTTTGATGAATGTAACCATCATTAAGCAGGGTATGCCAAAGATTTTTTTCAGTCTTTAGCCGATACCGTTCTAGCAGTTGGCTGTGAGCATTGAGTAAATTAAAACCCATTCCCGTAGGCGGAGATTTAATTAATAGGCTACGAGCTACATCATGCAATAAGTCATGTATCCTATAGCCTTTGCACTCAACACCCCCGACAAATACAGGTGAATCAGACTGAAGTAAGGCATCATTCCAAAGTAGCTCTAAACGCTCATCAACTTCATCCTGCGATTCCATATTCCAGAGCGTGACTGCCATTGGTACGGCTATTGTTACATCCTCTGGCAAAACTCCCAACCAAATAAAATTTTCCCAAGCTTGTTCGTTAAAGTCCCTCAAAGCTTTCAGGCTTAAATTAAAGGTTGCTTCTAAAAAGTTTTCTTGACGCGGCCCGTATAATATTTTTAAGTTTGCAACCTCTTGTTTCAAAGCCGTTTCCAGCTTCACCCATGCAACTCCCCGTTTAACTCTTGCTGCTACCAAATTCAGTGCGATGGGTAGGTATCCTACAGTCTTGGCTACTCTCAAAGCCTCTTGTTTCTCTTCTCCTTCTATTTGTCGTTCTAAAGACTTAGAAATTAATTCCAGAGATTCTTCTGGTGTCATCAAATTCAATTGTTGCAAAGAAGCACCTACGGCATCAGCCACATCAGCACGCCGCGAAGTGATTAATAGCTGGGATTGGGAACTTGCTACCAGAAAGGGTTTAACTTTATCTGGTTCCCAAGCATCATCAACTATCAGTAAAACTGCTTTATCATGTAGTAAACTTCGCAAATGGGCTTTAGCAGTCTCTATGTTAGTTGCGCTAATCTTATAGTCTCCTTCTAGAGCTTGTACCCACTTACTCAACTCAGAGAGAATATCTGGTTCCTGTCCCAAAGTTGCCCAAAGCACACCACCAGAAAAACGTTTTTGGATATCTTCATCATGGGCAAGGGCAGTAACTAAAGTTGTCTTGCCAATGCCACCTAAACCGTGAATAGCACTGATGAGCAAAGCACCAGCATTAGATGTATTTGACAGTAGACGAGCTTTAATTTCTACAGTAACTTGTGGGCGATCGACAAAATGGGCAGGTAAACTCGGTGCTTGAAAAGGTCTGTCAGTTGGGCGATGATAATTAATAGTGAGGCTGCCTTCTACCTGACCTACAATAATGTTGTTGTCACCCTCAACGTTTTGACCAACATTTTTATTACCTGAAATTGTTTGTTTAAACTGAGATTTAATATCAGGATTTAAACTGGTTACAGAAGCTTTATTGTTTTCTACGTTACCTAAAATTGGTTGTTCAACCTGAGACTGAATATGCTTATCTAAACGGCTTTGAGCAACTTCATCTCTAAGTAGATGTCGCCTACGTTTTAATCTCCGACGATTCCCTCTCAAAAAGCCAGCTAAGTTAGATAAAAAAAGTATTATCTGCTTCCATAACCTTCTCAGGCTTCTTTTCTGCACAGTTTTAACTTCCTATTATTCTAGTTTTCTGACTAATTGATAGTTGCATCACCTCCCACTGTGCCAATCGCCTTATTACCATCACCCGCAATGTTTTGCACTGCGTTGTCATCACCAGATATTGTTTGATTAAAACTATTAACAACTTTAGAGATTGCCTCTGAATCTTCTTGCATCAAACGGGCAATCTCAGCATATAAATTTTTATCTTCATCCAGAAATTTCTTGAGTTGCTTCTGGAGTGTTTCTTTCGCATCTGCATCATTAGGAGAATTGGCCAATTCTTCTACTGCACCTTTCGCCATTGGCTTTGCCTCTACCTTTGGTTGCAGCTTAGTCCACAAAGCCTTAGCTTTTTCCCAGGCATTAGCACCAAACCCTTCACCCAATTTCTTACCAGCTTCTTCAGCTGCTTTCTCTCCTGCCTTCAGTAAGTACGGTAAAAAAGGAGTCAGGAAAGTAGTCAAAGTTATTATATCCATTTGCTTACTCTAATTCTGTATCAACACCTGATAATAAGCGGTCAAATAAGCGGTCAAACTCAGGGTAATCACTTAATGTAATAATTTTGGCGATGCCTAGGTTGGCAAGCTACGCACCGCTTGTGAGAAATGCAGGTACAGCATATTTTAGGTAAATTAAGTACACGGGTAGGGGCACAACATATTGCACTGGTGTCAACTTAAGCCTGTGCGAATGCAATTCGCGGCTACACAAACAAAGTCCGCCTGCGCGGACTAAGAGAAAATTAATGTTTTTAACCCGCGCAGGCGGGTTTCGTTTGTGTAGACGCGGTTTCTAACCGCCCTTTTAACGTTAAGTTGACACGTATGAACATGTTGTGCCCCTACGATTATCTGTATCTCACGCCTGTTGCAATCTGCTGTATATTTATCTATGGTTAACTATTTTTTTCTGTAGCTTACCCATGCGAGAACTAGGCAGATTTCTTATTTTCGTCTGATGTCTGCCCTGCACTACCTTTTAAGCGAGTCAACCTGCTTCTGCGTATACGTTCGCTGTCACGAACGCCACCTGCTACTTCATATTCGCTGCTGTCTGTGCCATACTTGAAACCAACTCCCTTCAGCATCTTATCTGAAAGTTTACTTAGCTTTTTTTCCATTTCATCGATTTTCGTTTTAGTAGAGTCAACCACAGCTAAAGCGTTGTTATAAGTATCAAGCATAGTGCGAAACTCCTCAATTGATTGAGTCAGATTTTCCAAATCGCAACTATTACCAAAATCCATGTTTGAATCAACTGCTTTAAATCCAGACGTTCTCAATTCAGCTTTTTCTAGAATCCGCGATGTCCGCTTTGTACGAGGCATGGATGTACTCCTTGAAGATATTTATAGAACTAGCTTGCCTCAATTAAGCTGTATTCTGTATCAGAAAAACTCGCAAATCATTATATTTTTTCTAATAATATTTGTAGGCAATTCCAGTGGTTTTGCTGAAGTCAAGAACTAGATGCTAATTTTTATAGAGATAATATATTTGAACTTTATACAAGCTTCAGTTTATTCACGATCGCTTTCATGTTGATGACTAATATTATAATGTTGGTGACTAATATTGTAATGTTTGATGACTAATGCGGTAATATTACTCACTAATATCGTAATGTTGGTGACTAATATTGTAATATTCGTCACTAATATCGTAATGTTTGATGACTAATGTGGTAAAATTACTCACTAATATCGTAATGTTGGTGACTAATATCGTAATGTTTTGGCAGTTGCTTAAGTCAGGTTGACAGTAATAGTCATCTGCCTTGGTAATTAATTCCTAATGTTCTTGAGGATAACACTGGATGGGTGGGCGATCGCTGCGATCGTGAGTTAGGCGAATCAGATTGCTGCAACGCACTGTCAACAATTCAAGGTGCGTTCTTGAATTATGATACAAATACGTTGGTAGGGGCACAACATGTTGTGCCCCTACGCGAAATCTATATGTATCAGGGTTATAGTGAAATGGTATTAGCCTACGGCGTAACGCACACTATATCTACTGATTTTAGGAATGGAAAGGGCAACCACCTACAGTTAATTTCTGAAGAAAGACATTATTATCAAAATAATGCTCTAAAGACTCAATCTTCAAATCATCAGTGACGCGAGCAATACTAACTCCGACGATTTCGATTGTTTCACCTGTGGGTGCATAGTCCTTATAGGAACCATTAAATGTTCCCCAATGTCGCCACTTAAAGGTAACATTAGGCGGCCCCGAAAGAACTTCTGTTAATTCCCAAAGGAAGCCATTGGGAAAGGCTGTATGAAAAACTTGAAATGAAGATTCAAAGGTTTCTGTTTCAGAGTCATATTGCTCAGTTTTACCCAAAAACAGGTTATAAGTACCTTCATCTGCAACATCCTGAGCAGTGAATTGTTGTCCGCCATTGGTACTCATTTTAAACTTCTCGGTAACAATCGAAAGCCACTGTTGAGGATTAGATTTATTAGAAGCTTCCATCTCAAAAGTGCGGACTAAGTTTTGAGCGATCGCTTCTAAAGAACCTTCTGGATGCTGAAATTTACTCTCTTGATGAAGAAATTCATTGGTGTATGAATAATCCGGGCGTTTTCCTTCTCGCCACTGTACTTCTTCATCACGAGCAATAACTATATCTCTATCTTGTACCCAGAGTGGCAATTCTGTTGTCTTTTCGCTACTCATACAAGCTAACTGACTATAAACATCGTTTTTCAGAATAAAGTTTTATGCTTATCAAGTAAATCGAAAAGTCCAAAAAAGTAAACAATATTCATAATCAACTCAATAAACTTGACTTATAGTACAAATCAGAATAATAGTAACTACATACATCTGAACACTTAAGCTATCCTATTTAACGTAAGTTTGACAAATATCTTTTTACATCAATTTAAGTTGCTCGATCATCACTACAAGGCAACAAATTGCTGTCCTTAAATCAAATCTAATTGCATTAAATTTCCTTCAGAAAAACCGAGACTGGAGTAAACTGGTTTACCCAATGGCGAGGCGTTAAGAACCACCCGCGTGCAATCGATCGCTTTTAAATATTCAATTGCTCTATTAGTTAAAGATTTGGCAATTCCTTGTCTGCGGTAAGATTGTTCGACATAAACGCCCCAAATATATCCAAATTTGCGGTATTCATCTTTGAAAACATTCGGGTATAAACCTGCAAAAAGTTGACAACTTACAGAACCCACAACTGTATTATCAACCTCTGCAATAAAAGCCTTGTAAAACAAATCTCGACGCGCATCTTCTAGAAATTGGAGGGTAATATTCTGCCACTCCACAAGTAGATTACTCTCATCAACACCAATATCTAGCCACATTTGATAAAAGTGTTGTGCAATCACTGAATCTTCTTTGCTGGTGGCTTCTCTGATAGTTATATGTTTTTCTGTCAGCATAATTTCCAACAATTTTTTAGAAATCACAAATAACTCCTCCCCAAAGTTGGCTACCGTGTACACAGAAGTCGAATTACCCCCCTTAATCCCCCCTTGGCAAGGGGGGAAACAAGAAAATCTATCTAGTTCCCTCCCCTTTGCAAGGGGAGGGTTAGGGTGGGGTAAAACCCTGATTAATCAGCTATTTCAGACTTGTGTGTACACCGTAGCTAAAGTTGGAGAAGAGTTTGTTAGCATCAGCTAAAAACTGGCAGTTTCACAGATTCCGATCTTAGACTTTCTGTGCAGTTACTTCCTCTGGCTTTTCTTGAGTTTGCAAAGATGCATACAACCTATTCAACGCATTTACATAAGCTTGCGCGGATGCCACGATGATATCTGTATTGGCTGCATGACCAGAAAACACTTTAGACTCATAACGTAAACGAATCGTCACTTCGCCAATGGCATCAATACCGCCTGTTACTGACTGCACAGAAAACTCAATCAACTGGTTGGGTACATTCACCACACGGTTGATAGCTTTGTAAACTGCATCCACTGGCCCAGTACCGATCGCAGCATCGGTTAATTCTTCACCTTCTGGGGTGCGCAGAGTAACTGTAGCGGTGGGACGGGCGTTGCTACCACAGGAAACTTGCACCAACTCTACCCGGAACAAATCGGGTGCTTGTTGGATTTCATCGTTAACGATCGCTTCCAAATCCCAATCGGAAATTTCTTTCTTTTTATCTGCTACTTCTTTGAATCTGACAAATGCTTTGTTTAATTCAGTATCCGACAGTTCAAAGCCCAATTCTTTCAACCGAGTCCGAAAAGCATTTCTCCCGGAATGTTTGCCCAAAACGATTTGATTGTCTGTTAAGCCAATCAATTGGGCATCCATAATTTCGTAAGTTAGCTTGTTCTTTAATACACCATCTTGGTGAATTCCAGACTCATGGGCAAAGGCATTCGCCCCCACGATCGCTTTATTTGGTTGTACCAACATTCCCGTCAAATTGGAAACTAAGCGTGAGGTTTTGTAAATTTGTCGGGTGTCGATATTTGTCAGCGATTCTTGAGAATCTTCTGGTCTGCCGAGATAAGGGTTAAAATATTGCCGCCGCACGTGCAACGCCATTACCAATTCTTCGAGTGATGCATTGCCGGCGCGTTCGCCAATGCCATTGATCGTACATTCTAGTTGCCGTGCGCCATTTTTTACGGCTTCTAAAAAGTTAGCAACTGCCAAGCCTAAATCATTATGACCGTGAACGGAAATAATCGCTTGGTCGATGTTGGGGACATTTTCGATAATGCCTTTAATTATGGCTCCAAATTCGCTAGGGGTTGTGTAACCTACGGTATCGGGAATGTTAACTGTTGTTGCACCAGCTGCGATCGTTCGCTCTAACACTTGGTACAAAAATTCTGGATCGGAACGAGCCGCATCCATCGGCGAAAATTCCACATCTGTCATGAAAGATTTGGCATAAGCGACCATTTCTTCGGCGATCGCTAACACTTCTGCCCGTGACTTTCGCAATTGATACTCTAAATGAATATCAGAAGTCGAAATGAATGTGTGAATTCTGGCATTAACTGCTGGTTTTAATGCTTCCGCAGCCGCTTCAATATCTGCTTTAATCGCTCTTGCCAAACTACAAATGACCGGGCCATTTTCTGTCCCGACAATTTGAGCAATTTTCTTGACTGCTTCAAAATCTCCGGGACTAGCAAACGCAAAGCCTGCTTCAATTACATCTACACCTAGACGCGCTAATTGCTTGGCAATAACTAGCTTTTCGTCTATATTCAAAGTCGCTCCCGGACACTGCTCTCCATCTCGCAATGTTGTATCAAAAATGATGATTCGATCTGTTTTGTTTCTCATTTGCCGTTTGTTGTTTAGTGTTTAGTGTTTACTTGTGGCTTAATATATCTTCAACCCTAGTTTTTCTTTTACTCTTATTTTTGTAAATAATTGTTAAAGCTACTAACCTTCAGTTTTTTCTATTTGATCTCTGATATCATTTAAATCTATATATCTATCTGTAGCATTGCGTAGTTCTCTAGCAATCATTCCTTCTGTTGATACTACCGTTATATGTGTATTTTTTGAGCGTAATAGTTCGATTGCTCTTTCAAAATCTCCATCACCACTGAATAATACTACTCGGTCATACTGGTCTACTGTATTAAACATATCTACAACAATTTCAATATCTAAATTCGCTTTTTGCGAGTAACGACCTGACGTATCATCATAATATTCTTTCAGAATTTTAGTTCGTACTGTATATCCTAGACTAATTAGAGCGTCTCTGAAACCTCGCTGGTCTTGTGGATCTTTTAAGCCAGTGTACCAGAAGGCATTAATTAATGTTGTTTCTGATTGCTCATGTTTGAAGTATTCTAAGACTCGTCGCGGGTCAAAAAACCAGCCATTTTTTTGTTGAGCATAGAACATATTGTTTCCATCTACAAAAATAGATAGACGATTCATTGGAGAACCCATACAAATTTACACCTAATAATATATATGAATTTAGATGGAACAATAGATTATAGCAATTTTCAAATGCCTTGTTTGCTAATATCTATAACGTAGTTCTTTATCTATAGCTTTTATCCTACCTCTTTCAAGACATAAAAACGCTTGCAATATTGGAGTTGAGATCCAGGATGTTAACCTGATTCACCCAGCACAGCAAGAGCCACGCGGCGATCAAAATCCACCCAGAAAATTGACCCAATAACAGCATTCATCGCTGCATAACCCTAAAGTTTACTCCTAAAGAGGTATCACATCGGCTTAAGGTAAGATATAAATTAAACCCTATATTTCGCTAAAGCTGTCAGTATCAGGACACGCTTTGTGGAGATTACCAACATTGCGCCAGAGACAGAAGACAGCCTTGGACTGCTTATGGTAAGGCACCCAGTTAGTAACGTACTTGTTGGTTAGGTTAGGGTAAAATCTTGCCAGAACCAAATGCACTGGTAGAGTATATCCGACTCCGATCTATGAGACAATCACTACTTGTAACTCATTCACCAGAAAAAGAATAAATTAAGTAGTGGTTGAGTAAGAATTTTTTGGGGGCTGGCTCTGCCAATAAAATTTTGTTGATGAATAGAAGATACTTTACAAATGTATAAGATTATCATTTAAGTCTTATTTCAATGTGCTTACACTAAAACGCGGTCTGAATAAATAAAAGTGTTGGACTAAAATCAATCAGTAACACGATATGGCAGAAGAACCTACATCTACCTTAACTAAAAACTATGTCTCTACTGCCAATAGACTGTCAAGTAAACCAACAAAAGTGACTTCAACAGCATCTGCTCGCCACTCTCGCTGGATGGTTCGCTTAGGTCATCTACTGGCAGGTACTTGGGCAATTGGGGGCGCACTATTGAGCGCTTCTGGTGGGGAATCGGTTCAATTGATGGAAAATCAGGTGCTTTCTGGCTTTTTTCAACTGCGCGGCCCGATCGCGCCTCCAGAAGACATCGTAATTTTAGCAATAGACGACCAGTCAATATCGGTTCCCGAACAGTACTATAAAACAGATCCGAAACAGTATGCCTACTTAGAAACACTGAAATCTTATCCTTATAAACGGGCTGCATACTCCCAGGTAATTACAAAATTAATCGAAGCAGGTGCCCGCGCTGTAGCATTAGATGTAGTTTTTGATACAGCAAGCAGCTATGGAGTTGCAGACGATCGCCAATTTCAGGCAGTACTGCAAAAATATGGCAATAAAGTTACCTTAGCAGCCGTTTACGAAAACTCCCAGACGCACCAAGGGTCTTTTACGCAACTGACAGACCCACAACAAATGTTTCGTACAAAGTCAGTATCCATTGGTTCAGTTAATTTTCCTTTAGAAGTAGATGGAAAAGTTCATCGATTAGCGAGTGAGTATCCCAAATTATTAGGTGAAGATAATTTATTTACCAAAAAGCGACTCTCTTTTGATGAAGCCGCGCTGAAGGCAGCGCAAGTAAATTATCCCCGACCAAAAGGCGATCGCATTTATTTTTGGGGGCCTGCGGGTACATTTGAGCAAAAACCTTTTTGGCACGTACTCGATCCGCAAAACTGGAACAGCTATTTGCAGCAAGGAAAGGTGTTCAAAGACAAAATCGTGCTGATTGGTGCAACAGATCGGTTACATAATGATTATTATCCAGTTGCTGGTAGTAATAGTACTGAACCGATGTCAGGGGTGGAAATTCACGCCAATGCGATCGCCACTTTGATGACAGGAAAAGCGATCGCCCCAGGAATTAAGAGTCCACCATTGCAGGGTTTGTTTGTGCTAATGCTAGTTGGCAGTTCAGCCTTGATGATTAGCAGACGCAAACGTAGCATCCATAGATTTTTCTATAGCCTCGCTTTGTCTGGCGCTTGGGGAGGAATTAGTTATGGGTTATTTGTCTATGGTCAGTTAGTTTTTCCCACTAGCGTACCAGCGATCGCGATCGCCATGACCGGAATTTCCTATTTGGCAACTTCAGTCATCAGAGAAAGCATCAGAAAACGCCAATTAGTAGACATTTTTCAGAAGTATAAAACTTCACCCGTTGTCCAAGAGATTATCAGCCAACAAGATGACTTCCAACACCTAATCCAGCAACGAGATTTAGCCTTATCAGGGAAAGTCTTGGCAAGACGCTACAAAATTGTCAAAGTTCTCGGTTCCGGTGGATTTAGTGAAACCTACATTGCCGAAGATACCCAACGTCCTGGAAATCCGCGATGTGTTGTCAAACAACTAAAACCAGCCAACACCAAACCAGAAGGATTGCAACTTGCCAGACGTTTATTTCACTCAGAAGCACAAACACTAGAAAAATTGGGAAGGCACGCTCAAATTCCTCAACTTTTGGCCTATTTTGAAGAAGATGAAGAATTTTATTTAGTCCAAGAACAGATAATTGGTCATCCTTTAAATCAAGAACTTCCAGCAGGTAGAGCAATTGATGAAATTGCCGCGATCAAAATCATCAGGGACTTATTGCAAACATTAACATTTGTCCATGAAAACCACGTGATTCATCGGGATATTAAACCCAGCAATATCATCCGGCGACACTCAGACGGAAAACTGGTGTTGATTGACTTTGGAGCCGTTAAAGAAGTCGGCATCAAACAGCTCGATCCTCAAGAGTCCACCCCTTTCACCATTGGTATTGGTACTCAGGGTTACGCACCAAGCGAACAATGTTTTGGGCGTCCACAGTACAGTAGTGATATCTATGCAGTTGGCATGGTTGGGATTAAAGCCTTGACTGGTGTAGCACCCCGTGAGCTAGATAGAGACGCTAAGGGGGAAATCAAATGGAGAGATGCCTACGGCGGTAAACTACGCACTCAGGTCAGCCACTCCCTAGCTCAGATTCTCAGTAAAATGGTGGTGGCTGACTTCAAAGAGCGATATCAGTCTGCATCAGAGGCTCTTAAGGATCTTGAAGCTATTAAAGCTCTTGACAATTTGGTAAATTTCCAACAGAGAGACTATATTCCAGAAGATGACTTATTAATGAATACTTTAGACGATTTAGACATACCCACAAAATCTTACTCAGAAGGACAAGAAACTTCCAAATAAAAAAATCTCCAATCACTCTGGAAACTGTTCTTAAGTAGGCAAAGCCAAATCTGATAGTTGTATTGGATACAAAAATTTGAATATTTTATACCAGTTTGAAAAAATAATGCGACAAATAGACTATTTGTAGAGACGCGATTCATCGCGTCTTTACTCAAAGATGTGTTGCAATCATTAATTGAACTGGTATTAATTTTTGGAGTTGTCAAAGTATAATCGGGCAGGAAAATAGGAAAATGAGAAGAAAGATTTCCCCCTTCTCATTTGTGGCTTTTTCACTCAGTCCTGCACATGATTTAATTTAACGACAGAAATTCTTCTCCTGTCGTGGGATGAATGCCTATTGTTTCATCCAAATCTTCCTTGGTAATGCCCTTGCGAATTGCCACACCTAAACTTTGAATGATATCTGCTGCATGTTCGCCCACCATGTGAGCGCCCAAAACTTGCCCAGAATCACTATTTACCACTAACTTTATAGTGGTTGGCTCATCCTGTTCGATCATCTGATACAACAGTGGTTGGAACTCGGTGCAGTAGCATTCTACAGATTCACCAAATTTTTCTCGTGCTTTCGCCTCCGTCATCCCCACACTAGCCGCTTCTGGACGGCAAAAAACAGCAGTGGGCACATAATCATAATTTAGTTTTTGCGCCTTGTTCCCAAAAACTGTATCGGCAAAGACAATACCTTCTGCCTTAGCCACTGGAGTCAATTGCACGCGGCTGGTGCAGTCACCCACAGCAAAAATGTTTTCTTGACTGGTGCGACTGTATTCATCTACTTTGATTGCACCATCTTCGCCAAGTTCAACATGGGCATTTTCCAAACCAAGATTCTTGGTATTTGGAGCGTAACCTGTGGCAACTAAGATGGTATCTGCTGTAATTATTTCTTGGCTCTCACCAGTAATAGTTAACAACAAACCTTCTTCTGAGTATTTGATTTCTTGAACAGTGCTATTGGTGAAAAACTTAATTCCGCGTTTAATCAACCCCTGTTGTACAGCAGAGCAAATGCGATCGTCAAACCCCGATAAAATCATCTCGTCTTTTTCAATCACCGTCACCTCGCAACCGAAAGCGTGCATCATACTGCAAAATTCTACGCCAATGTAGCCGCCGCCAATAATTGCTAAACGTTTTGGCAGATAGGGTAGCTGAAACATCTCGCGGGATGTGATGGCGTATTCTATACCTGGGATTTTGGGCTTAAGGGGTTGTCCTCCCACAGCAATTAAAATTTTGTCGGCTGTAACTTTGCGTCCATCAATATCGATCGTATGGGTATCGATGAAAGTGACACGTTGAGAAATTAATTCAATTCCAGCTTTTTGCAATTGCTGAAAATAGGATTGGTTAACGCTGTCAATATGCTGATGTACTGACTTAATAAATAATGTCCAGTCAAAGTATGTTTGACAGTCACTCCACCCATAACTCTGTGCGATTTGATTTTTGAGGGCGAAGTCAGCAGCGTAGACAATCAGCTTTTTTGGAACGCAGCCGCGATTTACACAGGTGCCACCAATAGCTTCTTGTTCGGCAATGGCGACACGTACACCATAACTAGCGGCTTTTTTAGCTGCTGCCAATCCCCCAGGCCCAGCACCAATGACAAACAAATCGTAATCAAATGTCATAAAAATCTGTTCCTTTTTCACTTTTTGGAATGCAGAGCTATTTCATACCTTATAGTTATTCACACAAAACTTCATCTACTGTCTTTGGGTGGACAATTTGGGATGAAACCTGGCTAATATTTCGCAGATTGCCGCATTAATAGTATTAAATCGAAAAGAATAGCGATCGCCCAATGATTACTAAGTTATATTACACTTTATTGACAAATAAAGTATTTTATCATGAGCAAAACTTAGAAGTGCGATCGCTGACGACAAGGTGTAACCCATTGCCTAATTTGGGCAGCAGCCATGCTAGAAAACAACTGGAAATGCGATATTTACAGACAATTATGGGCAATCAAGTAAAGTTTGCATCTCCTCTGCATCCCTTGTCATTCCCAAACGCTCAAAACTATTAATAGCCTGAGTTGATAATTGGCAGGCTTTCTGGACACTTCCCCACCTTCTCTCCCAACGGGCAAGAGAACGTTGATAACGAGCCAAACGCCGTTTATTATTGCTACTTTCGGCGACAGTTAAGCCTTTAATTAATAGCTTTTGAGCTTCATCGCGATCGCCTTGGTCGATGGCAATATCAGCAAGCCAATTTTGAGCAGAATTAATCACCCGATGCCAATTTATTTTTTCTGCACTTTTCATCACATCTTGAAATAGCTTCTTGGTTGAAAAATATTCCCCTTCTGAATAAAAGATTTCAGCCCGATGATAAAGAACCGGAATAAAATAGCGGATGTGCTGTCGCCCGTCTAGATTCGCCTCGATCGCTAATTTTTCTTCTACCGTTAGCCAGTGGCGTGCATCTATATAATTATTCTGTCTGATTCGCAGTCTAGCCATACTTTCGGCTAAGTCAGCTTGAACGCATGAATCTGCATGGTCGCGTAAAACCCATGCCCGCTGCAATATTTCGTCTGCTTGTGTGAGACTTTGAGGCGAACACTCCCGAATTAACAGCCAGGTTTTGCGGATCATGAACTTCACCAAAGATGACCATTCACCACGTAGTTCTGATTGTTCTATCAGCCATTGCAACCAATCAAGGCGATCGTCCCAATAAGCATAGAGATTGGCGTAGTGGTTCAAGAGCAACCACAAATCCCTAACTTCTGCATAATGGTCTTGGTTTTTACACCAATAAAGTACTGCCCGTAGATTTCCTTCCTCTTCCTTTAACCTGTCGTAATGTATCCAGTTCTCCCAATCTTCTCCGCCGTATCTGTAAGCAAAATTTAGATACCATTTCACCCACCGTTTCCGTGCTTCTTTCTCAAAATCTGGGTAAGCAGCTAATTGTGCTAAGGCATACTCACGAGTCAGAGACAGCATTTCGTATCGTTTAGTCTCTGAGTTCAGATTCACTAATGAGAGTTGCTGCAAACGTACCAGGCCATTATTGACAGAATCAGGAGCAGATGTCAGTCCAGCTACTTCAGCCACAGCTGCTTGGATGGGAGAGTCAGGAAAAATCGCCAATGACATTAGTAACTTGTGGGGTGGCTGTCCCTTGATATTTTGCACTGATTCATCAAAGCAAAAACGAGCCACATCGCCTGTAGCGGAGGCTAACTGCTCCAATACGAAGTTCAAAGAGTAGCCACTGGAGACTTGACCGAGTGCGTAGACAATAGCGAGGGGGATTCCTCCAGTGCGATCGTAGAGCAAGCTAGAGTCTGCATCTTGGATAGTTATACCTTTCTCTTCAGCTTGTTGCTGAATCAACTGCAAACCATCATTCAGAGGCAAGTTTCGCAGACTGATTGGTAGCAGGGCAATTCGTTCGCGGGTAGTAATTACTACTTTGACGCAAATGGGTAAATTGTATAGGAATTCTATAACCTCATCCCTGTCCTCTATAGTCTCCATATTGTCCACAATTAGAAGCGTTCGCTGTTTAGAAAGACATTGGCGGACACGCTCAAATTGGTCATTGGGAGGAGATTGAATAATAGTAGAGTCGTTTAAGGCATTGGCAATCACCCGAAAAATCTCGCGCAGGTTACGCTGTCCTTGCTGCCGTTGCAAAATCATATCGGGAATCAGTTCTTGTTGTTTGGCTGAAGTGAAAATAATCGCATCAAATTTAGGTGCATCAGAACTGTTTTCGTTACTAGCTTTTAAGCACAGGTAAGCAGCTGCTAACACCAGCGCCGTTTTCCCTACGCCACCAATACCATGAACTGTAATCATGTGAGCGCCATGCTCTGGCGAAAGGCGTTCCAGTAGCTTTTTCATATCTGCCTCGCGCCCAATAAATTCTGTGTAGGTTGGTGATGGCAGATTGTGAGGGATAGAGGTGCTTTCGCTACTAGATGCAGCAACACCTCTGCGATATCCATATCTCTCAAGAATATAAATAAGGTTGCTCGATCTGACGCTGTTATCGGGTTCTCCTGTCAAAGTTTCAATATCTCGATAGATATTGCTCAATACTACTCTTACACCAGCGTTATCTTTGTACAAGTCCTGACTTATCTTTGTCAAGCTATACCCACATAGCAACCCAAGTAACAGGTCTTTCTTGGTATTTTGTCTGTATCGCTTTTGAATTTTAGACTCCAAGTCAGTCAGTAAACGATCTATATCCCAGTCGTGTGAAACCTTTTGATACCAGTTTTCCGACAGATTCCCACCATCTGACTGATCTGACATAAATATCACCTATTTGTCTTTAATTAAATGTTTTATAATGAACATTTTAACGGCAAAATTTTGACATATTCTATAAACAACTATTAAATCCACAAGTATTAACATTTTAGTAACTTTTGAGTTGCTGTTAATAGTGAATGTTAGTAGATATCTAAATCGATTTTAGTCTTTAATAGCTAGGAGTTGCTCTAGATAAATCGACTTCTAAAAAATTATGACAAATAAAGCGTTTAGCTTTTTAACCTTCTTGTTTGGACTAAAACAATCTCGGCGTTATTTCCCAGAAGAAAGACAAGTCTGTGTATTCAATAAACGTCCCATATTATACCGAGACTTTTCGCCAAACTCTGCACAGGAATCAATTGATGAACTACAAGAGCGATTGCAAGCTCAGGGTTTTCTTTCAACTATTAGTGGTAAATTTGACATAGAAACAGAAGAGGCTGTAATAAATTTTCAGAAAGCCAATAATCTTCAGGTGGATGGAATCGTTGGCCCACTGAGTTGGGCTTGCCTTTTCTACCCAAAGCTTTATCGCAATCAAAAAAGTATGTCGCCAAAATTACAGGATGCTATTAAGGAACTGCAAACTATCCTTAATGAAGAAGGATTTTTCAAAAAAGAACCCGACGGGTATTTTAGTAGGGAAACTGAAAGAGGTGTTAAACGCTTTCAAAGAACTTATGGACTGAAAGATGATGGCGTAGTTGGGGCTGCGACTTGGGCTGTATTAATGGGAATGCGACAAAAAATAGATAACAAAAGCTTTCTCCAGTTAGTTTATTTTCTATCGCCCCAATCCTGGTTTTTTTGTAAGCAGTTTTTAATGATCTCTTTCATTCTACTGGGTATTTATTGTAGCCCCATACCAGCAGATGAACTGAAATGGAATATAGCCTTAGCAACTGCCTATGGACTCACTTGTATAGTGCCTTTTCTCTTAGAGTGTTTACCGCTGAAGCCCTCGAAGCACTCAAGTTTACCGCTTTTAGAATATGCTCCTTATGTGTTAACTGGTATCTTTTGGAAACCAATTATCGGTTTTTTGGGGACATTGATTTAATTAACATTGAGTCGGTGAATAGATGATAAGCGATCGTTGTGCTTCTAAAAATAGCGATGTCTACGACGGGCTGCGCCTACGCACATCGAAGACACCCTACTCTTACCCATCGCTGAAATAGAAAAACGACCATTCAAAAATTAAATCGCTTTCTTCTTTGCGTAAGGAAAAAATCAAACAAAGGCGGGTGCGGGGATTGAACCCGCTAATCCCCACAATGGTGGAGACGTAACCGATAACCCTAAATTCTTCGGCCCCGAAAGGCAAGTTGCGAACAAGGATAACCCGCCATGAAGTATGAAGGATAAAGTGTTTCATCCTTTACCCTTCAGCAATCTCTACAATTCACCCGTAGCTAGCATCTGAACGATCCGAGGTGTACCTGGGTCGAACCCTGCCAAATCCCAAGACAGCGAATCTTCAGGATCTACCAAAGTAATTTGGTAAGGTGTCAAGGTGACATACACCGCCTTGACGTTGGGATTTACCTTTTTGCGGTACTCCTTCAGCGCTTGACTTGGATGCTTATACCCAGCCCAGCTTTCCGAGTCAGTCCAAAAGCAGACTACATCAGCTTTAAACTTATTCTTAATCATCCAGTCATAAGCTACAGATGCATCCGTTCCACCAAAGTTTTGATTGCTAGCTTTGCGAACCGCAGAACTAAAACTATCTTTGGCAGTAATATCTAATTCCCGGAATTCGGTAGCAAAACCGCGAATCATGTAGTTTTTCTCTGCTTTTGCTGTCACCAGTGCCATTGTGGTGGCAATTTCACAGCAAGTTAGCCCCATATCTGCAACCATGCTACCCATAGAACCAGAAACGTCTACGGCGTGCATGAATACTTTACCTGTGGGTTGCACAACATCAAAAGACAGTTCAACCGCCTTTTCTAAAATGTCTACAATCCGAGGAACTGGATTCCAAGTTTTCTTACTGCGTCCTAATGTCCCAGCAGATTGATATGTTTTGAGTGCTTTCAAAACATCAATTGGATGGATGCGACCTTTACGCAGATGTTCTTTGTTGTTAAGAACTGCTTCCACTCGCAGCAAATTGGCAGTTTCGTCAGTTCGCAACACACCCAGTTCGGTTAAAGAACCCAAGTTACGCAACATTGCACCTATTGGCATTTCCTGAAATAGCAACTGCCAAGCAAGCTTGTCCATTTTGCCCACTGGTGCAGCCATTTCGTGGGTTAAGCGTCCTTGGGAAATAGCTTCATGGGTTTGGGTAGGATTCCGCTTCAGCCACTCATACCACCAAATCTGCGCTAACGCTTCTGAGGGGATATCTGCTGGCAATTCTTCCCAGCCTCTAACTACCCACTCAAATAGTTGACGGTGATTTTCTGTAGGCGGTTTGACATGGAACAACCGCAACGCATCCCGGTGGGAGAAGCCTTGACGCTGTTGATATTTCAACAGTTGATAAGCTAAACCCTTGACATCTTCCCTTGAGAGCCAAGTTTTACCAGCTTCCCGCACTACTTTGCCAAATCCCCGCAGAGATTTGGTGTAGTTCAACCATTCATAAAAGTGGCTGCCAGTGCGGACAACTTGCGGGAAAATTTCACCAAACGCCTGTTTTGCTGCTGGTGCTTCACCCATCGATAGCAACACTAAAGCCAAGATAGGCGCGCTGTTATTGATGGCGCGTCCATCGCTAGCATACAAAATTTCTTCTGCTACACGACCAGGATTTTCGGCAACAGCAAGTCTTACAACTGTCACAAAATCCTCAGTTAATTCCTGTTTACCAGCGTAGTAAGTGCTTTTTGCTGTGCCAACCAATAAGCAACGGCGCAGCATTTTCCAAATACCAGCATCAAACATCCAGCCGCCGGAACGTCCCTGAACCATTTCTGCTTCTCGTCCGGGGATAGGTTGATTTTGGGGTGTAGTTGTCTTCTTTTTAGTGAAAAAATTGTAATTCATCGCTTCATCTCCCGGCCCTTGCAGGCAAAAATGAAAGGTGGCAAAGCAGGATTTGAACCCGCGACATCCGGCTTATCAGGCGATAACCCTAAATTCGTCGGCCTTTTCAGGCAAGGTGTGAACAAGGATGTTTTTCGGCGCTCTACCAACTGAGCTATCTGCCACATGAAAATTTTGGATTTTGGATTTTAAATTTATCAAAATTATTTGGTGTAGCGGAGCAGGATTTGAACCTGCGACCTCTCGAACCCTAATCGATAACCCTAATTCGTCGGCCTTTGCAGGCAAGGGGTGAACAAGGATGTTTAGCGCTCTACCTCTGAGCTACCCGCCACATGAAAATTCAAAATTTAAAATTCAAAATTCAAAATTCAGGACTAGATTTGGTGTAGTGGAGCGGGATTTGAACCCGCGAATGCTCGTTTTTAACGATAACCCTCAATTCGTCGGCCTTTGCAGGCAAGGGGTGAATAAGGATATTAAGCGCCTTACCACTTGGCTACCCACTACATATAAATTCAAAATTCAGCATTAAATTTGCTGTAACGAAGTAGGATTTTTACCTACACCTCCAGAAGTTTGATCGGGGGTGTTTTAGTTATATGCGATAACCCTCGATACGTCGGCCCTTCCGGGCAAGGTGGGCGCTCTGCCATTTGAGCTATTCGCTACTGGTGAAAGCTAACTTCCTCATGAAAGTTGACTTGTATTATTAATGTAGTATACGTATTATCTGTTGTCAAGGGTCTGACAAGCTAATTTAGAATTATTGCTTTGGAAAGAAAAGCTGATATGTATTACGATCGCCATACATCTCAACCCCCTTCTTTTTTCTGGTAAAAACTTTTGCGCGTAGTTTACCGCCGTAGGCATCGCAGACCAATCTTATATGAGCAAAAAGTTAATAAGCCTATAACACTTACTGAATAAAGCTTTTGCCGAAAATTTTGCCGCGACTTTGCCAAAAGATACAAAAAAGTGTCTCAATTTTTGCCAATATAATAATATTATTTCCCAAAATTCACTTGGCAAAAATCGGCATGAGTGAGAAACCCATAGAAGGTAACGGCAAGGCTTTTCTCGTTCTACTTTTGCCCATCTCGTTTTTGATTATTTTCCTAGTTACTACCTGGAGAATTTTACTGGCGGTAATTGTGCTAGTAATTGCCTTCAAGCTTTGGCAGGAATATCAATGGCAACAGTGGACTTATCGAGTTAACCCAATTTTTCATCAATTGGTTCGTGAAAATCAGGGCAGACTGACGCCAATGGACTTGGCAATCAGGGGCAATTTTCCTGGAACAACGGCAAAACGCTACTTGGATAGTAAAGCCTCGGAATTTGGAGCTAGTATAGTCAACTCTGAAGATGCAGGGCAGTCTTATTACTTTATAACTGCCAGCATTCTCGGCAATATTCTTGATAGTAGTGAGCCTGTTAAAGAACTTCCAGCTCAACCAGTTACTAAAACAGCCCGATCGCTATTAGCACCACCACCAACCCCGCAGGAGGAAGAACCAGAAACCGAATCACTTCCACAGCCAACAGATGAGGAAGTTAAACGATCGCTGGAAAAACAGTTAATTTTTGGCTCTCTGATTCAATCTGAACTTGCGAAACGGCTCAATGTCTATTCCAGCACGGTTTATAAACGGCGAAACGATCCAGAATTTCCTGAGTGGAGTCGCAGCAAAGACCCTGATGGTATTGCCTGGTCATTCTCGGAAAAAACTAAAGAGTTTTTCCCAGTGGAGGAAGAAGGGTAAAACAATTCGTAATTCGTAATTCGTAATTCGTAATTAGAATTTTGGAATTTTTGTTTGTAAACCCACAGCTTCGTTGATGGAATTTAATCCGCTTTGTTCTAGCTTGGAAAGTAAACCAGCTAGAATTCGGCGTACCATCATTGGCCCTTCGTAAATCCAGCCTGTATAAACCTGAATCAAGCTAGCACCAGCAGTAATTTTTTCCCAAGCATCTTCAGCAGAAAAAATACCACCAACACCAATAATTGGGATTTGACCTTGAGTTTGCTGCCAAATAAAACGAATTACCTCAGTGGAGCGATCGCGCAATGGTTCACCGCTAATTCCGCCTGCTTCATCCTGGGGTGATTTGCCTGTTTGGTCAATCACCTGGGTTTTGAGTCCATCACGGCTGATGGTTGTATTAGTGGCGATAATTCCCGCCAGTTGGTAGGTTTTAGCAAGAGTTATGATGTCAGCGATCGCAACCCAATCTAAATCTGGCGCAATCTTGACAAAAATTGGCTTATGTGCAGTATTTTCTTGTTGTAATAAATCTAAAATGGCACTGAGCATAGAAGCATCTTGGAGCGATCGTAACCCTGGTGTATTGGGAGAAGAGACATTAACAACAAAATAGTCTCCCAAATTCTTGAGTAAACGAAAACTATCGAGATAATCCTGTGCAGCTGCTTCTAGGGGAGTTATCTTAGATTTACCCAAATTTATCCCTATGGGTATCGATCGGGTAAGCTCATGCTTTTCTTGTGCCAAACGTGCCGCCATTGCTACTGCACCACTGTTATTAAAGCCCATCCGATTGAGAGCAGCTTTATCCAACGGTAGGCGAAACAAACGGGGACGCGGATTTCCTGGCTGTGCGTGAAAGGTTACAGTTCCTACTTCTGCAAAGCCAAAACCCAAGTTAGACCAAATGCCCGCAGCTACTCCATCCTTGTCGAAGCCAGCTGCTAATCCTACCGGATTTGGAAAGTTTAGCCCAAACAAATTTTGTTCTAGACGCGAATCGTACAAACATAAAGATTTTTGTAAGCGTTGGTTTGCCCAACTAGCAGGGGTTTTTGATAGCCAGCTAAAACTGCGAATTGTCTGCTGGTGTAACCACTCCGAATCGGTTTTTACCACATTGAACAAAAGCGGACGAATAGCAAGTTGATAAATATCCATTTCAATCTTTACACTACGCGAATTCGATAGACTGCTGCGCTTCCTCTCTAGCTTGTCGGAGTTCCTCTCTAGCTTGCTGGAGTTCTTCTCTAGCTTGTCGGAGTTCCTCTTTATACTGCCGCGCTTCCTCTTTACTTTGTCGGAGTTCTTCTTTAGATCGCCGCATTTTTTCAGCAGTTTTCCTGACTTCTTCAGCAAGGGATTGGGTTTCTTCAGCAGAATTTCTCATTTCTTCAGCAAGCTGTCGCTGCTCCTCTTGTGATAACCTGACATCTTCAGCAGACTCTCGCTCCTTCTCTTGCAAGAGCCTGTTATCTTCAGCAGACTCTCGTTTTTCCTCTGAGACTTGTCGCTGCTCTTCTTGAGCATCGGACGCAGATTCACCCATTTCCTTCGCACTCCATAATGTAACTTTCAGCTACCTGTTAGCTATAACTTTCAGCAAACACCTGTGGCGATATTAGTCAAGGTGCTTTTCTGGGCATCTTATATATTACAAGTTATGTTAACCAAGAAATCAGATGGGGCAGCCACAAAAACCTATAGCCGCCGAACAGCAAATCCTCTCTTTGGGGCGCGTCCTCCAGAGTCTCAGAGAAGAAGATGATGTTGACGTTCTGATTGAAACTACTATTTCTTATCTCAAGGAAGAGTTTGACTACAAACTGATTTGGATTGCTCTTTACGATCGCCTGAATCACATATTATTTGGCAAAGGAGGCATCACACCCGATCGCGACATGAGCTTTTTACGCCAAAGAGTTGTTCTCAGTCCTGGGGATTTATTAGAGCAAGTAGTAATTGAACAGCATCCTTTAGGCGTAGCTGATTTGCAAACTGAAATCCGCGCCGCCGAATGGCGAAAAGTTGCCGAAAAATTCCACATCCAGGGAACGATTATTTTACCGGTTCGCTACAAAGACCGTTGCTTGGGCTTGGTATTACTGGGTTCAGAACGCTGGGGCTACCTACTGACAGCAGAAACAAAAGCACGTTTGATGATGGTTTTAGGTGAACTGGGGGCAGTGCTTTATCAAAATGAGATGCATAAGCACCAAAAGCAAACCAGGCGAACTGACGAGCCATTATTAGAATTGCTAGAAAATTTACGCACCCTCAGTAACCTGAATCAAAGACTTGAAACAGCGGTGCAAGCAACTCATAAATTTGTCTCCCCCAGCCGGACAAATGTTTACTGGTTTGAGCGCGAAGGGCGCTACTTTTGGTGTCGAATGAGCAATCAGCTGGTCAAAATGGATCGCAATTCTAGCAGTCAGCAAGCAGCGGGAATGACTGTACAGGACTTGAGCGATTTTTATTATGCTTTGGCAGTTAACCAAATAGTCTCCATTGGTGATGCCCGCAGTTCTTTAAAAAGCCATTTTACAGCAAAATTGTTGCAACGCTTGCAGGTGCGATCGCTTTTGGCAGCTCCGATTTTCTGGCAAAAGAACTTAGTCGGTTTTCTGGCGGTGGAAAGCAACGAACCTCGTATCTGGACAGACACAGACAAAAATTTTGTCCAGGGTGTTGCTGGTTTAATTTCTCTAGTTGTACCTACCGAAAGCATGGAAGGTACAATTAAACAGATTCAAGAAGATGCTCAACTGACTAGCCAAGTTGCTCAAGGTATCTATAGCGAACATGACCTTCAGGTAACTTTACACAGTTGTGCTAAAAGAGTTTTAGCTCGATTAGGTGCTACCCGCTTTTTGCTGTTGCAGTACGACGCCGAGCAGAAGAATTATCAATTTACTTACCAAAGTCAGCCCCAAAATCGTCGACCGTTGACATTTACTCTTCATACTCTCAAAGAATTAGATGGGCAGCTTTTGCAAGGTTTAACACAGGCGGTGGAAATTGAGAACTTAGATGAAGATTTACGCTTTTTTAACTGGCGACCCTTGTTATTAGAGAATAATGTGCGATCGCTGCTTGTTTGTAAATGTACTCACGAGCATATACCAGCAGCACTTTTGGTAATTACTCATGAAAGCCATCGTTCTTGGACAACTCTAGAAAAAGAATTGCTGTGGGCTGTCAGTCAACAGATTGGTGTAATTGTTCGTCAGTGGCAATTACATAACCGCACTACCCAGCAGCAAAAAACTTCCCAGGCTTTTGAGCAATGCTTACGCATCCTGACACAATCCCAGAACAGCATTGAGGTCGAAAAAAAGCATTTAGAACGTACAGCACTCGAACAAATAGCCTCAATTTTGGGCTGTCCCCTAGCGCTAATGCTATCTTGGGCACCTGGTGAAAGTCGCGCAGAAATTATTCCTGGAGTGATTGACAATAGCCAATTTGGGATTTTTTCTGATGTATCTATTTCTATCCAGGCTGAAGCCTTAATTCAGTGGGCACTTGTTACGGAGAATTATCTGACTTTGAAGGTGGATAATTTACCTCCAGAAACCCGGAAATGGTTGAATGTTCCAGAAAAAAGTCAAATTTTGGTAATGGCATTACGTACAACTGCTGATTATGAAACTACAGGTGTAGTATTGCTAGTAGACTATCAAGAGCGTCGCTGGTCAGAACAAAACCTCAGTGCAACAGCAACTCTGATTTATCAATTAGCTTGGTGGCGTCGTGAAAAGCAAATTACCCGACTTTTAGAATCCACAACCGAAGAATTACGACAACTCAACTGGTACAAACATCGTCGTCTAGAGGAAATTCAAAGAATAACGGCCCATTCCCTGAAACAAATACACGATTTGGGCATTCCTGCTAATGAGTTGACTCAGATGCGCTACCAGCTATTGCTGCGGCAGTTAGACCATACAGCCACCTCCATGAGTGGAATGCTAAAACTCGAACACTGGCAGCTACATATTAGTTGGGAAACTATGCCCATAGCCAGTTTACTGAAGCGATCGCTCGAACGGATTGAAAATTTACTCAAACAACAAAAGCTGTGGATTGGTGTACATGGTTTGGGACAACCAATTGACGAGCAAGAAGTACCCAAGAATTCTTCATTAGTTAGAGGCGTTCCTCCCTCCAGCGCTCAATCTGCAATGGCGATCGCTGGTGATATTGTCAAAATTGAATTAGTGATCCATGAATTATTGGTTACTGCCTGTAACCGTTCTCAAACCGGTAGCAGAATTGATATTTGGTGTCGCCGTTTAGATGCGTCAAAACCCTTAGATATAAAATATTCTTCTTCTACAACTGGAGGGGCTGAACATCAGACATCTTTAGAATTATCAATCACATATAACGGTGCGATCGAACCACAGCTACTCACGGAACTAGATGATAATACACCGAAAGATGTGCTTGTTCCTTCCAACCTCGACCAACCACCAGCTTTACATCTGGCGATCTGCCAAAACCTCATGCAAGAACTAGGAGGAGAGTTGAATTTCTATCAGTTACCAGATAATCGGGTAGTCAGTCGCTTGTTGTTGCCGTTAGCTATTCATGATTCTTAGTGCAGCTTTGCCTAAAATCGCGGCAAATTGAATGTTGAAATTTAAACGCAGATGCGCTTCACATTACCCCAGGGAAGAGTAGTACAAATGCACTGTGGTTAATTATTTTACTTGTACGAGAACTGCTATAACTACAAGCTTTAACAATTTGTCTTTGTCACTGTCAAGGCTAATTAAACGTAAATATAAAATTATATTGGCAATTATCTTAACTATTTTGTATAGATTTACTGAGTCTATCAAGAGTTAAACAGGTAGCTTTTAGTAACTTGAATATCTACGAAAAAACGTGACATTTTTGAAAATAGTGGTTAACATATAACTTGATAAAATGCCGATAAACACTATTATTAATTTTATTCAGAGAAAAATAATTATCTGGATAGCTTTTGCCAAATCAAGTTTGATATTAATTGTTTCTATTGGAAATATTATTAAACTGCAATTTTTTAAAAATTAATTTTTCAGGATTTAATTACTATCTGAGTATTCGAATAATCTTTAATATCTTGCATAAATGATTAAATATAAAATAAAACTTTGGAATTACATATTGCATTTGCAGATTTAATTTTTATGTTGATGTTGTAATACTAATACTAGCTTGAGTATACATTTTTTAGTTAATAAGATGGAATCAGTGTATCAAATTCTAACTGTCGGTTTATGGATTCTTAGTTTGCAAACAAGAGAATTCTATGGATGCTATAAAATATTTCTAATAATCAATAGGATTAAATGTCAACTCTTAAGTTACCGCTTTGAGGAAGACCAATATAGAATTTATATGCTTGGAGGAATCATCAATGAGCTTTAGATACTTCAAGCATTGGTTTAAATTTGGTTCAATCCGAAGCATTATTGTTTTGGCTCTAATATCAATTCCTAACTTATATACTGCATCTGCTCAGATTACTCCAAAAGGGGGAATTGACTGGATTTTAGTCGTAGATACTTCTGCTTCTATGCGTGGTGTAGGTGGAACAAAAAATATTTTTGAACCAGTCAAAAATTCTATTACTGAATTTGTTAATACGGCCAGATTAGGCGACACAGTGACTATTTATAGCTTTGATCGAGATGTCACTCTAAATGCTAATGATATCACTATTAACAGTAACCCAGACAGAGGTAAACTCAAGCAAATAATTAGCTCTCTTAAAGCCGAGGGTGTGCGTACTCATACAGGTAAGGCTGTGCAAAAGGCTTTGCAACATTCTGCTCTGTTAAATAAACGTGCTGACGCTCTTGGTCGTACTGTGAGTATCGTATTTATGACAGATGGATTAGAAGATGTGCGTGGTATTCCTAATCCTGATTCTATTCCTGGTAATACCCAATTTCTACGTGAACAACAATGCAAGCCTTACATATTTTTTGTGTCTTTAGGATTAAAAGAACACGAAAAGCAACTAAATGACTTTGCTAGTAATCCAGCGCTTTGTGGCAAGGGTAAAGTACTGCGAGATCCTGGAGGAGTTCAGCTAAATCAACTGGCTCAAAATATCAGACCAGTGCTGATTACACCCAAGCTTAATGTAAATTTACCTACTACAAATTTGCCGTCCGTATTACCGGGAACAACTACTGAACCACTCAATATTAATGGCATAAGTAATGTTAATGCTAAGGTAAGTTTGCAACTAGAAGACCCTCAGCAAAGTGGTATTCGCTTAATTTCACCCGATCGCACCATCGACTTAGCTGCTAATCAAGCAAAAGTAATTCCTGTGCGTTTACAGATACCACCGGAGGCAAAGGGGGGCGCTAGTAGCTTGCGCTTGGTGTTAATCAGCACAGATCAAGCGATCGCACCAATTAAAATTGACTTACCTGTAACCATTCAGTCACAACTACAAATACAACCGACAAAGATAGATTTTGGCTCAATAGAAGCAGGGAAAACTACTGAAACCCAAACTTTTGTAGTTCGCAGCAATATATCTGGAACAGCTAGCTTACAACTGCAAGGCAATTTCAAAGATATTTCTATCGCAGAACTTTCAGCAGCCATATCCTTACAACCAGGAGAAACTAAAATTCCTGTGCAGTTGCAGATTACTGATAGTAGTTTTGCAGGCGATCGCACTTTCACTTTAGTCCTAACCCCAGATAGCTCAATTGCTACTCCTGTCAGTGCGGAAGTCCGTCTGTATATTTTGATGCAATTATGGCGAAAAATAGTTATTTGGTTGCTCTTACTGCTATTGGTGTTGTTAATTGCCCTGATAGTAGTTTGTTTGATTCAACGCAAAACCCCCTTGGAATTAGTCGAAGATTTCCGCAACCGTAAACGCTTAGAAGGAGCGTTAGTAGTGCTAGAACCACTGCCACAATCATCGGAAGACGAAGAGATTAGTCTCACTCACCTACAAAAGGTTAGAGTATGCCTGAGTGATTTGGTACCAGCCATTGCTGCGACAAATTCTGATGCCGAGTTAGTCACAGTTTGGCGGTTAGGCAAAAAGAATATAGATTTACGGTGTTTGAAAGGTGTAATTTTTGTCAATACTAAAAATATAAATACAGATGAACTCTTCAACGAGGACATCATCCAGATTGGCAACGTTAAACTGCAATTTAACTGGATTGAACACCAAAGACCCTCTGAGCCAGGCAGTGGGCAGACAAACTTTTGAATAATATCACAGGAAAGTGAATGTTAAGTCCCACGGTTGTGCGTCCCACGGTTGTTTTTCGTCCTACCGTTGTTATCGGGCTAGGAGGAACGGGTTATGAAGTCGTACTCAAACTTAAAAAGCGATTTATAGATATTTACGGTTCAGTTCCAGAAGTTATTCGTTTTATTTCTATTGATACTACTGAAAATATCCAAGAACGAGAAAAATCACCTGATGGAACTAAGGTTATCTTAGAACCTAATGAACTTTATGCAATTTCTGTCGCAAATCCCCTACCGTTAACACGTAACGACCACATCGCTGAATGGTGGCCTAGGGATATTTCCGCAGCCAGCCTAATCAGTGGCGCTGGACAGATTCGGGCCCGGGGACGGCTCGCCTTATTTGCGAAAGTCGGCGATATTGACGCTTTAATTGCTCAAGCCATCAATACTGTCCGCGAAATTCGCACTAGTAAACAAGCATTTTCAGAGAACTTTCAAGTTTCCAGCCGGGATGGTGTCGAAGTTTTTATTGTTGGCAGTTTGGCTGGTGGGACGGGCAGTGGCACATTCTTAGATACGGCTTTTTTAACACGAGAACATCTGAATAATTTTTCTAATATTACAGGCGTATTTGTTTTACCCAGAGTGTTTGCCAATATTCCCCAAACTCACTTGGTGAAGTCTAATGCCTATGGCGCTCTCAAGGAAATCGAACACTTTTGGGGATTGTCACCCTCTAATAGCATTGAGATTGATTATGGCACCAAAAAAATCAAAGCCGATCGCCCTCCCTTTGATGCTGTATTTTTGATTGACGGGGTTAATAAAAATGGAACTGTAGTCGGTCGTCCAGACGATTTGCAAAATTTAGTTGCAGATGGTTTGTATATCCAAATTGGTTCTCAAATCGGTTTAGACGCTGCTAACGTTGCTGATAATATTCGCGCTTATCTGGCAACTGGTGAAAAAGTTCGAGGACGCAATATCAATTATTGTAGTTTCGGCTTTGCTACCCTAACTCTGCCAGTACAGCAATATGAGCGGATGAAATTAGAAGATGCTCAAAGTTTGCTGAAGAATGAGTTGATGGCATCTACCGCAACAATCGATTTAGAAAGCGACATCACCCGTTTTTTGGAAGATTGCAAGTTAGCAGAAGCGACTACTCTCCTGAATGCGTTGACTGAAAGCGATCGCGGCGGACAGATGAAACCCGAATTTAGAATTGGCGAAATCCGTCAGGATCGCACAGCTTTACCGACAATCAAAGAACTCTATAAACGGCAGCTGGATCAATTTGAACAACGGACGGCTCAAGAACTGGGATTGAGTTTTTATCGCTTAGAGCAGACTGCATCTGCTGCGATCGCAACTTTCTGGGAACGCGGTCTTAACCGTCCCAATGGGCTAGCTTATGTTTTGGAATTTTTGAGCAAACTTTCCCAAAAATTAGACGAATTACAGCAAAGTGTGCAGCAAAAATCGCAAGAGGCGCAATCCAGTTTCAATGCTTTGAAATTAGAAGCTCAGGAAGAAAAAATTAAAGAAGCCGCAGAAACTTGGTTCCCAAATAAAAACACGATCCAAGCAGCTTGTCAGAGATACAAAGAACGGGCTGACCAAAAGTGGAAAACTTATTTACATTGGAAACGGTGTGATAAAGCGGCTGAACTCTATGGTGTACTACGGGCTAAGGTAGAGCAAATCCAAGAAAAGTGTCAGCGTTTACACAGCAACTTAGATAAAGTTTACCGAGATATAGAACAGAGTTATCACGAGGTCAATCGTCAAGGAAGTAACGATAATCCCTTTATTCACACCATTCAGCGCATCAATATCCAATCGAAACGTCCCAAAGTTACTGGCGAAGATTTTATCCGTTGGCATCGAGAACAGTCTCAAACTTTAACGAATTGGTCTGAGAAAAAAGCTGAAGATGTCAAGAACGAAATTCTGAAATTTGTAAATGAAGCTTACTATCCTCTCACCAGTATGACTGTTGAGCAGGTTTTAGCAGATAGCAATCCCGAAGATGCGGGGCAAGATTTGCAACAACTTGGCAAACTTGCAGTTCCTCTGTGGCAGTATGAAGTCTCGGAAATTCCCATTCAACAGCAGCACTTAATCACAGAATTTTATTACTACGGAGTAGAGAGCAACAACACAATTTTTAGCGATCCACCTCTTTCTAATCGCTTGCCTAAAGGAAATAATAATCCTTCTTTTGTACCGACAGGCGAACCCCATAAAGTGATGCTGTTTCGGGTGGAAGTCGGTGTTCCCTTATTTGCTTTCAACGGAATGAGGGAACTGGAGTCAGCTTACCTAGATCCGAATAAAGTCTTCAAGCACTTACATCGCAATTGGACAAACTTAGCTAATTTAATTCCTCCAGAAGATGATGGTGGGGCGTTGCGTTGGTTTGCATTAGCGCTAGCACCCGATCCTTATAAATTGGTTGTCAATCAGAGTAAAAAATATTTTGTTTCTACAGAACAAGCGAAAAGATTAGAGGGCGGAGTTTTGCCATTGGGAGGCGATCGCAAATCAGCATTTAAAGCTTTCAAAAGTAACTTGCCTTTAGTCAAGGAAATTGCTAACAAAGTTGAGCAGATTACCCACGAAGACCAAGACAAAGCCAAATCTACTTTGCAAAACTACATCAATCACCTCAATCAGGTTTTAAAGGGAGGCAAGGTTGATGCCCAGATTCAAGAACAGGTAGAAATGGAAATCCAGGAAATTGAAGCTTACCTGGAAGATTTAGATGTGATTATTTAGCCCTATAGTTTGCACTCTGAGAGTGTCCCCATGCCAAAACCAACTATTTTACTTGCACTCGATCCTTACAGTGCCGCTTTTTGTACAGCCATTAAACGGCAACTGCAAAAATTTCCAGCCGATCAAACCTGTTTAATCCAAACTTATAATTTAACTTGGGATGGTCAAACTTTTGGCTTTAGTGGCGAGTTAGATCAGTTTGCTGACACGAGTTTTGAGCTGGCTCAAACTCATAGTAAACAAGCTTATGTTTCCAAAATTCGTACCCAGTTCAGTGAAGCGACTGGCGAACTGCAAACTGCACTGATCGAATTATTGAAAACGGCTAGTCAATCCAAAGAAGCGATCGCAGCGAAACGTCAAGGAGTAGAAATCAGCAGCAGTCATCGAGTATATCTGATGCTTTCAGGCAGCAATCAATTTGCTAGGGGAATAGTTTTTGACATAGTACGCTTGATTCGTTGGCTATTTTCTAAGTACTTTACAGATATTCCTTACAGCTTAGAAGCTTTATTGCTATTACCAGGGTTATTTACCCAAGCCACAACTGCTGATTACGGTGCTGCTTATGCCTTCCTGAAAGAATTAGATTACAAAATGATCAGTGGCGTTGTAATTACAGGTGCCCAAAAAGTACCACCTTTTGATAACTGCTGGCTGATGGACGAGCGAATTGGGGGACTGAAGGATAATTTGCCTAGCTATGCTGATGCTTTGGCAGGTTTTCTCACCGTGGAACCGGAAACCAACGGCTTATTGCTTGGCGCACAAAAAGTGCGGGGAAAAATACCCGCTTATAGTTCATTTGGTTATGGAGAATTGTTTTTCGCAGGAGAAACAACTATTAACCGTTTGAGTGCTGGCTTTGCTGCCGATATTATCATCGAGCAGTTTTTACCGAAGGCAGAATTCACTCCCGAAGCAAGTCGCAAATGCCTATTAGATGCTAAAGGATTTGTTCTCAGCGAAGATTTCAGTAATGCTTTTCTGCAATTAGAACGAGACAACGGCAAACCAGTTTGGCAAGATTTTAATCCGCGTATTGACATCCATGCTGGCATGGCGCGGGAATATGGGATGGAATTGCAACGTGCTTATCGGCAGTTTGAAAATAAAGAGCTACTTTCTTATAAGCGCACGTTAGAAAAATGTTGTAAACAACTACAAGGAAACCTCACCAGCTTTTTAGATCGCAGCATAAATAGCTATATTGATGCTACACCTAGAGGCTTACATGAAGGAGTTAGGCTATTAAACATATTGACCTTTTTGTATTTGGAACTGCAAACGGATGCCATTGGCGATCAATCCCAAAATCTGGTTACAGAACTACGTGCGGCTGAAGCATTTCTCGACTCAAGATTGCAGGTAACAATTGATCGAGAAGAGACTCAAAAGCTGCTCAACCAAGTTCTATCCTTAAAATTGCGGCAACAACAATTACAAGATGGTTTAGCTGAAAGAAAATCTGAAGAACAACTGCAAGAGTTACAAATAACTCAGAAACAGCTAGAAATAGCAGTTGCTGACTATCGTCAAGCGTTAAATGCCGAAATCGAAAAAGCTCGACAAATTCGCTTTATGGCGATCACTCGCGCTCGTGAACAAGCTGAAGCTGCGCTCGTTGTAGCTCAGAACCACTTAACAGCCATTGAAAATCAACTCGAAAAAGCCACAGATAACTTAGATGAACTGCTAACGGAAGAAAACCGTTTTCGTTCACAGTATTTGATCGTTTATCCTACCTTGGTTACTGGTGCTTTATTAGCCTTGCTGGTTCTGACCGGAATTTTCAGTCAATCAACACTATGGCTATTTTTACAAAAATTTTGGGCTAACTTAGTTAGTTATCTGCTTTGGACTGCGGTATCAATTTTGACTTACTTAGGTATAGTTTGGCTCAAGTACAGCACTAATATTCGCGATCGCATTCAGAAGGTTCAGAAACAAATTAAACGGTTAGAAAGCACTATTAAAGCAACCGCCGTCGAATTACGTCGCAGCTATAACGAACAATTAAAGTTAGAGTACGATTTATACGCCCAAAATCTCCGTGTCGAGGCGTTAAATTATTTGATTAAAACAGCTAAACAAAGAACTGAAACCTTACGTCAAAGTCTGTCCGATTTCTCTGAGATATACAATAATTTGGTTGCTCAACGCGATCGAGCTACCACAAAGTTCTCCGAAACTCGGCTCACGGTTCTAACTGATGCGGATATTGATACTTATTACCAAAGTTTTCTTTCCACATTACCAACTGAAAAGTTTACTCAGGAACAGGTTAGCCGTTCTCAATCGTGGAAAATTTCTGCTGAAGAATTTCAGAATAAACTTATACCCTTTGCTCGCCAGCAGTTTGAGCAATTGGGTAATTTGTCTATTGGCGAAGTATTAAAGCAATCAGATTTAATTGCCGCCAATACAGCTAATTTGCGTTTGAATCAACTTTATGATAGCGCTAATTTGTTACTACGAATTCAAGATATTGACACTAACTTAAACCCAACTTCTCAACGGGAGATTACCCTCTGGGTAGGAGCAAAAGATAAAGAACAAATTTTTGCGTTTTACAGCCGATTTAGTCGTAGTTTAACCGCTTTGGTAGCTGAAGATGAGCAACGGTTGTGTATTTTGACTCGTTCCTTGGGCTTTCCGGCTTATTTTCTCAGCCAAATTGAGTATTATCGAGACTGCTATGAACGGACTCAGAGCGAACAAATCGATGAAGACGAAAACATTCCTGATTTAATCCCAGAAGAAATTGGTTCTGGTAGAGAGTTAAAACTAGCTTATCAAACTTTGCTGTTAGCGATCGCTCTTCGGCTACTATCCCAGAATTCTCAAGGTGATTATCAATTTAACGGTCGGTCACTTGGTAAAGACCGAGAACAAATTACTTTAGCTTTAGCAACTGAGTTCACCTTTCAGGAACTCTATGGAGACTTAGAAGAACGTATCGAAACATTTGAAGGTGATTTTATTTACCATAAATTACAGGAATTCGGAACATCTGCCTCATCTTTAAATCCATACGAACGTAAGCTTTTAGATCGTCTGCTTTCAGACTATAACCCTCTGAATTAGGCATTCAATCACCTTTTTTACTTCTCTGGAAATTGAATATAGACTTAATCCCAGCCCCTAAAGGACTTCTAGTTAAAAAATATCCCATCCCTGCGGGGCACTCCGCTAACGTAGAGGCGCAAGGTCTTATACCTCCAGTCAGATATTGAGTCAGAGATTCAATCAATGCATTCCCAGTTTCGGACTGGGAAGGAGAAAAGTCTTATCAAGCTAGGTTTTTAGGACTTGCGTGTACACCGTAGCTTTTTAAGGGGGACTAAGGAGAATCTTGGGATTGTGCATCTTAAGCAAACCGCATTGATACCAATCCGACTTCGACAATTGGTACAGGCGATCGTTGCTTGATTTTACAGTGACTTGCTTGCTCATCAAAGGATGCTCTGGCACCAACATCACTTATATGAACTTATATGAACTCCTCTCTACTGAATTTGTGAACTTTTCCCTACGGAATCCTTACGTAAATTCCAATTAAAAAACGCTCTTTTTTACTTTAGCTTTACAAGAAACTAGTGGATGCACGATTAGTATAAATATGTAACCAATTGAACGCGCACTGAGCTTAATAACTAAATTATTTACACGGTTATTACTTATATAAAACTGCGCTGATGGTAAATAAAAATTAGTCCTGAAATAGAAGATTTCTTCTACATAAGACAAACATGGCTTAAAAAGTTCTTAAGCTGACCATCCTGCTTGCCTATAACTTGTTCTTACTTATCAGTAAGGCAGTAGAAAAGCATGACAAATTTGCAATCTTAACATTCTAAATCAAAACAAAAAATTGTATGAAAAGCTACACCAAAATTGTAAAGCGTTTTTTTGCATTGGCTACTCCAGCGATCGCTACTTCGATATTGGCAACCTTACCAAGCCAAGCTGCTACCATTGCATATTCTGAGTCAAAATTCAACATCAACAACTTTAGTACTAGCCCTTCAGATGTTAGGACTTTGACTGATAATGTAACCACAGCAATTAGCACAGGTGGTCAAGTAACTGCTGATGCTAACGCTGAGGCTAAGTTTAATATCGATACAAACAACTCTGCCTCCAATTTGTCCTTCAGCCAAGCTCAAGGTCAGGGTGATGGCTATACAGGGTCGGCGGAAAGCTTTGCTGGGATTATCGGTTATGATTTCATAGTTGACAAAGAGTTTTCTTTTGATTTCAGTGGCTTATTTAACCTGAAAACATCCATTGATGATGCCGTGACTGAACGTGCAAATGCTCGTGGAGAGTTCTTATATCAGTTATACGACAGCGATACTGGTAATCTTTTAGACTATTTCAAGATTTCTGGAAATTTATCAACTATAGGTAACAATGATGCTTTTGTATTTGAACCGAGTAGTAACATAACTCTTGATTCAAATCAGACTACTATTGATAAATCTTTTGGCGGAACACAGGAATATGCTTTGACTAGCTTTAAGGGTAAATATTCCCGTACTTTCGATAAGTTAACTCGTTTAACCTTAATAGAATCTAAAAGTAATCAGGTGAGCGTCTATACTGTCCCAGAACCCTCAACAATTGTAGGTTCGCTGTTTACTTGCACTATGTTTGGTGCTGTCTCGATACGCAAGCGTAAAAGAGCTTCTTCGCTCGCGTTGTTGGTTAATAAGGATTGATTTAAGGTCTGTAAAACTTTCTTTTGTCACTGCTCATATAACAATACGGTTCAGTTAAGCCCAAAAACCTGATGTGAGACGCGATAATCGCGTCTTCAAAGACCAATAATTCTTAACTGAATCGTATTGGACTATATCCGAAAGCGCCCAGAATGCGATCGCTCTTAGTATTTGTTGAATTATATTTCTAGCTTAGAGCATGTTGGTCAACTCTAGTATCCTTCCCGGAAATTACCTCAACTGTGCGGAATCCCAGCACTGCCAAAAGATTATTTTCGGGAAGCTTGACGGGAGCAGGTTGATCGCCGTCACCGGGAGCGGGGAGGGGATAGGCAGTCGCCGCAGCAGTGTGGAAGCGAATATTGCCTTCGCTATGCTCAATCACTTGATGGATGTGCCCCGTTAACACTGTTACCGATGCAAAGCGAGATAGCAGTGAAAGCAACTTAGCCGAATCAGCAGTTGCCCATCCCCATTTGGGATAAAGATCGTATAGAGGAATATGACTGAAAACAACTAAAGGTGTATCCTGTTTTTGGTTTGCCAAATCTTTGGAGAGCAAGTCCAGTTGCGCCTCACCTAGTTTGCCCGTACCGGTTATCCCAAAGTCCAGCACATTGGTCAAGGAGACAAAGTGTATTCCCCCCCGATCCCAAACCTGTAAGCCTTCTTTGACATCTTTGCGGTTAAAAGCTTCCTCGTAGGCTTTGCCGCGATCGCCAATCGTATCGTGTTCCCCTGGTAGGGTAAATAGTGGGACTTTCAATTGAGAAAGCAGTTGTTTGGCCAGATCGAATTCTTCTGGTTTAGACAAATGGGAGATATCTCCGGTGTGAATGACAAAGGCTGGTGGAGTAGGTAAGGCATTAATCGCATCGATCGCTTTCTGAAGTGTATCGGTCACGTGTTCATTTGCAGGTTTTTTGAAACCGATGTGCGTATCGCTAATTTGAACGAAGGAAAACGGTGAAGCCGTGGATGATTTTTGAGCATTTGGTTCTCCCACCTGACAGGCAGTTAATAAGCCATTTCCACCAACAGCCCAGACAATACCGAGTCCTGTCCAGCCTACGTGTTCAATAAATTTTCTGCGTTGCATTGGTATTCCTCTGGTTAGTTTTTCTTATTTGTTACCGTCAGCGTCCCTTTCATAAAGGGATGAACTGAGCAAATATAGGGATAGGTTCCGGGTTTAGTGGCGGTGTAGTTCCAGGTTTGATTGGTATCCAGTGCTTTAGAGTTGAAAGTACCATCCGTAGCCGTAGCCGTGTGGGGTTCTTCATCGACATTGATAAATTGAACAGTTTTACCAACAGCTAGAGCCAAATTCGCTGGCTCAAATTTGAAATTACGAATTTTGACCGTAGTATCGGCAGTTTGTTGAGTAGTTTGGGGTTGCTCCTTGGGTTGAGCTTTCATCGCCATTGGTTGGTTAGTCGTTGCCTTATGGTTTGGACTACAGGATGACAACGACAACAGGATGGCCAAGAAGGCACTGGCGATCGCTATGAAAAAATAAGAAATGTATTTCATCAGCGTTCTTCCATCCGTTTTGGTTGATGGCGTTTAGCAAACAGTCCAGTCATGCTCACTCCGGTAGCCACTAAGCCAATTAGACCTAGCCCATTTAAAACTGGCACAATGGCATCGAGTTTGAAGATTTGCAAGGTGTGAACAGTAATTAAAAATCCAGCCAGTTCTTCTTGATGCAACCATGTGTCTGCGATGGCAACGAAGCAGCCAGTCAGAGCAGTAAAGAGTAATGGCAAACAAAAGAGTGTAGCAATTAGCCGATGGTACTTGCGAAATGTGTTTTTCATCATAATTAATTGAGTAACGCCAGTTTTTTAGTCTGCTGTAAATCCTTGCAATTGATTTTCAAGGTTATGGCGATAGCCTCGATCGCTTAGTGTTTGCTTAGGTAGTCGATTCGCTTTAACAGCAGCTTCAATAATGTCTTGAGCCGCGATCGTTCCAGAAGCGATCGCGTCAATGAGGACACCATTACTGGGAATGCCTTGGTCTTTTAAGTAGCCTTGATAGGCTAGATAAGCCAGATTAAAAGGCCCGATCTGGTTTGCCCTATGTTCATTTACTGCATAGGGATTGAGGCTGATTGGTGCGGTTTGGGACTGCGCCGCAGCAGGCAAAATGGCAGCGCACAGAAGCAGTGTTGTTAACATCGTAGAAATAGAGCGTCGCATAGAATTACCTCTGGGGTGGTTTTACTGACCTTCAATGCTTGGATGCAGCACAAACTTTCAGGCAAATTGGTTGAATCCAAACTGCCAAAGGTGCAAAATTATGACAACCTAAAGAAGGACTTTGCGGGTTGACGATATAAATTTCGTCGGGACATTGCAGTGCAATGCCGAGTTTTAAAAGCTGTAGGAGTAGGCAGGTAAGCAATTAGCATGATTTCAGAAATTTAGTTGCAACTTATGCCTGAAAAGAATGCTAATTAGGTTACTTACTTGTCTCTACCTTTAAGACGATTGGAAATTGATTTTGGATTTAAATTCTTCAAATGCCTTCGCTGGCAGATGTTCGCGGTTCGTTTGGTTTGGGGTGCGAGCTAATCTTAAGAAATCAAAACAAAATAACCCGCTTCTCCAAAATTTCGACGCTAGACTCATCCAATTAGCTTCATCAATCGTTTTAGAGATAAGAGTAGGTTTGCTCTATGCTCAAAAGAAGTTATGAAATCAGGATTGGCACTCACGCTGCAAGATACATTAGGCATTTTTGCAGAGAAATTAGCCTCGGTCTATTCACCTGAATCTATGGATCTAAGTTCTCGCGATCCCCATTCATCAGAACCTTCATCGAAGAGCGATGCTGCACTTTTGGATGACCTGAAGGCACATCTGCCAACGGCGTTAAGGTGTCTCTACCAGCGCTACGGCAGCGTGGTGTATGGAGTGGCGCTGAAAGTTTTGCAAAGCCAGCCGGAAGCCGAAGACCTAACCCAGGAAATTTTTCTGTCATTATGGCAGCGTCCGATTGACCCGGCTCACCACGATCGTTTGATGCGCTACCTGATTGTCATGACTCGATCGCGGGCGATCGACAAACTGCGATCGCGCAGTCGCACCCTTAATTTGGTGCAACGTTGGGGGCAGAACGTTACTGCTGCACCCCCCGCGCCTACTCCGGTTGAGCAGGCTGTTTTCAATGAGCGATCGCAGCAAGTGCGGCAGGCATTGACCCAGCTTTCAGATCGGCAACGACAGGTGATTGAACTGGCGTATGATGCCGGACTGAGCCAATCAGAAATTGCCCAACAACTGCATAAACCCCTGGGAAGCGTGAAAAGCTGGACTCGCCAGGGACTCCTGAAACTGAAGCAAATTTTACAACACTCCATTGACTAAGGTTATGACTGAACCCCTTACTCCTCAAGCAATCGAAACCTTGGCAGCAGGCTATGTTGTAGGCGACCTCGATCGCGCCGAACTAGAAGTTTTCGAGCAACTGCTGGCAGAAAATCCAGCATTAGTGGTAGAAGTGAAGCGGCTTCAGGCAACTTTAGACCAGGTTGTTTACAGCTTAAACAGCGTTGAACCGCCTCCTCATCTCCAATCTGCCATTCTGACTGCCGCTACCACGACTTTCCAATCCTCCCAGCCCAAACCATCTCGGCTTTTCTGGTACACCGTCATGGGTAGTGTCGCGGCACTCCTAATTCTATATTTAGGAATGGATAACTATCGCTTGCGACAGGATTTCCGTATGGCTAGTGATATCAATACCCTACTGCAACAGTCCCAGACACAACTTTTCTCTCTCAAGGCTGTGAATGTGTCGGATACCGCTACGGGTAGCTTTGTGGTGAATCTAGGACAAAGACAGGGGATTCTAGCCGTGCAAAATCTGCCAGCTCCCCCCACAGGAAAAGTATATCGACTTTGGGCGATCGCTGATGGCGAAAAAATTCCCTGTGGCACTCTGAAAATTAATCCCCAGGGAAAGGTGCTAGATAAATTCTGGATGCCTGCCGACTTTTATGACACAGGTATCTCTGGATTATTCGTGACTTTGGAATTGTCTGAAACTAGTCGTTATCCAACCGGAACTATCGTGATGCAGAGTAACTCATTGACCAATATCTAACCTCAGTAACTCATGCTCTATCCCTCAAAATCAAAAATCTGCGTCAAGGTCAAGCCATTCGCACCTATTGGTCTGGAGTGGTAATTAATCCCATAGGATTACCTAATCCAGCACTGATAATTGCAGAGGTAGGAGCAAGAGTTGGTTATTTACCAGAGCAATAGCTATTAATTTCATTGACTATTGAACTTTCTTCGCTACTACTCTTTTGCAGAGATACCAAAAAGCCCTTTGCTGCTGGTAGATTCTTTTTATCTATGGCTGTTGCTGCATTATTCAATTGCTTGCTGATGTTCTGATAAAGTGTGATAAAGCGTCCTTGAAAACCTTGCAATTTTTCATCTTTAATTTCCAGTGCTTTCATCTCTTTGGCAAGTGGATCTATCTTACCAGAAAGTTCAGTTAGAGCTTTGGAACCTTTTGCGGGATTGGGATTTTTAGCGAATTCCTGACCTAGAGTAGATCCCTGATTAGCAACTTTTATGATTTTGTTACATTGAGCAACTTTACTTTCGCCACAACCTGCAAATAATAAAGCGATCGCAGTAGTGACTGAAAGTATAAAACTTTGCTTAAATACGTGCTGCATAGATTCTATGATCTCCAACTATGTTTCGTGAAAGTTGGGCAATCGAAATGGAGGATGGCGAAAATACTTTTTCTAAAAAGAATCTTTATTTTTGTTTTTAACTCTCTTTCTGCCCTGTTACTTTATACTTCATTTTTTCGACAATGCGTATGTAATTACACGTAAATCAGCATAAATATGGGGAATTCCCCATTTAAGTAAATCGGTGCAATAAAACCAAACTGTGTCAACAAAAGTAAATCTGTCCATTTAAAATACGTCTGAGTACACACCTAAAATTTTGTTTAGCTCCCAGTAGAACAATAGTATCGCTCTCCTATTTTCCAAAGCTGGAGCGCAACTATTAGAAAGATAATGCCTGCGATTGGCGATACATAACAAAACCACAAAGGCACTAAAAAAGCATCTTCTTTTTCAAGTACTGCAAGCAAAGGAAAATAACTGACGCAAGCAAGCGGTATCAAGAAAGTAAAGAATCGCTGAAACCACTTGCTATAAATTGCAAGAGGATACTGAGCCGTTTCGACTCCTCCATAAGTGAGGATATTCATAATTTCGAGAGATTCAATAGTCCAGAAGGTGATGGTTGCTTGCATAATAACAATGCCAACAAAGAGCGCAACCCCACCAAGAAATGAAGTCCCTAAAAGCCATAAATTTTTAAAAGTTAAAGGGATGTGGAGAGATGAAAGTGACCACCACATTACAACAATTCCTTGAAAAAGTCTTCCGATTCGTTTTAAAGTAAACTCTTTACCTAACAGTTGAAGTGCTGTGGTGCGTGGACGAACAAGTAAACGGTCAAAGTCTCCACTTTTAATTATTGTTGTAAATGAGTCAAATCCTTTTCCAAGGGCATCAGCACAAGCGAAAGAAATATTAACTACTCCATAAAAGAGAGCAACTTCATTTAAAGTCCACGTACCAATACTATTAAAACGACTAAAAAGTGCCCAGACTCCAAAAAATTCAACAGCAGTTACTAAAAACTGCCCTATGACTTGCAGCCAGAAAGAAACTTTGTACTGCATTTGCGACTTGAAAGATACAGAAATATATCGAAGGTAAAGCAAAAAATCATTCATAGTCGCGTTGTAATTCTTATCTAAAATAAACTATTTAACCTATTTTAATGCTTAAAAAATTACTAATTACTAATTAAGAATTACGAATTATTGACTTATCCTCCCTGAATTACAAGCTTCCTGATGCCATATCTCACAAGAATACGCCCAAGGATAATAATGACAACTATCCAAAAAGCTTGATGCAGTAATATATAAAACAGGGAATTTGGTTGAAGGTTTCCAGTAAAAAGACGAAAAGGTTTGTCTATTAGTCCTGAAAAAGGAAGTGCATTTACAAAAGGCTTGCTCCACTCAGGGAAAAGTGGCAACGGAACAATCATGCCAGAGAAGATACTAACAAGAGTAGGTAGAATGCTATTAATTCCCTCGCCCGAAATTGTCCACATCATTGATACAGTCAAAAGCATAGTTAATGCAGATGAAAGTAAAATTGCGCCAATAAAAGAGATAAAAAAGGCAACAAAAGAAGCAAAGGAGGGTGGAAAAGAAAGCGACCATTCATCAAGCCCAAAAATGCGAAAAAGGAAAATTGTGACACCAAGAAGCGGAATGCTACGAAGTATCAGGGGCGTTGTGCGAAGTGCCAAAGCGCGAGTAAACCAAAAATTATAAAGGTCTGTGGGTCGAAGAAGATCGTATCCTACAGCACCAGTTCGGATGAGTTCTTGAATATCTCTATCACCTCCCCAAGGGACAATTGCCATCAAAAACGCCTGTCCCAGCCACACATATCCTACAGCTTGTTGAAAAGTCATAGGTTGAGCAGAGGTTGTATGAGTAAAGAATGCCTGTAAAACCATTACTTTTACCAACCCCCAGAAAAGCTGAGTTCCAATGCCAGCCAAAGCAGCAGCACGATATTGCAACAGCAGTGTAAATCTAGCAACAAACAGTGACCAATATGCTTTCATGGGACAATTCCTGCTGAAATTGCATAAAGTTCCGCAATTATCTCTTCAATAGGTGGATTTTCTACAAAAAGATCCTCTACTTCGTGTTGTGAGGTAACTTGGCTAATCAAAGATGCAGCAGAAAGCTTTGTGGGATCGAAGGCGAGAGTTACAGTGCGACCTTCTTTAGAGATAATACTGACTCCTTCTTCTTCAAAAAAGAAATCATCCTTTGCTAAGTCGATTCTTAAGTACCGACGCGAGGAAACTTGAGAACGCAATGCTGCTAAAGTTCCATCACAAAGGATTTCACCTCCACCAATAATAATTATGCGATCGCACAATGCCTCGATATCATCCATATCATGAGTAGTCAGGATAGTGGTTACTTGATGAGTTTTATTCAACGCTTTGATAAATTTTCTGACTGCAAGCTTGGAAACTGCATCAAGCCCAATAGTAGGTTCATCAAGAAAAAGAATTTCCGGTCTGTGAAGCATTGCGGCTGCAAAGTCACATCGCATCCTTTGACCAAGGCTTAACTGCCTCACCGGAGTAAAGAGAAAGCTTTCAAGACCAAGCAAATCAATCATTTCTTCACGTGTCTGACGATATTCTGATTGGGGAACGCGATAAATATCCCGCAGCAAATCGAAAGACTCAATCACTGGCAAATCCCACCAGAGTTGCGTTCTTTGACCAAACACTACACCGATGCGATTAACGTGCTTAATTCGATCTTTCCAAGGAGTTCGTCCGCCAATTAGGCATTTTCCACTAGAAGGTACGAGAATGCCGCTTAAAATTTTAATCGTAGTCGATTTACCAGCCCCATTTGGGCCAATGTATCCTACAAGTTCTCCCCGTTCCAGGGAAAACGAAACTCCTTTGAGGGCATAAACTTCTTTAGTTTTTCGCTGCACAAGTCCTCGTATTGAACCGAAAAGCCCAGAGGAACGTTCAGACACAAAGAAAGTCTTCCTGAGATTTTCGACCAGAATGTGAGACATATTTTGTTAGTCTGTTATTGCCAAGAAAGGCAGGGTACAGGGGGCAGGAGGCAGAAGGCAGGAGGCAGAAGGCAATAAAATGTAAAATGGGCTTGGCTGGATTAGGAATTGTCTTGGTAGTAGCTGGGGTGAGTAATGTCGGAGCGATCGCCAGAGTAATGAAAGATTTCGAGATATATCCGAGATATATCATTTAATAATAGTAAATTGCCAATGCAATCCCCATGCCAAGAATCATTCTAGAAGTATCAGAGGAATTATCTCAACAATTAGCACAAGTAGGCGATCGCTTACCGGAACTACTTGCATTGAGTCTCCAACAACCAGCTGTACCAGCACAAGTTTACCGATATATCTTAGATTTTTTGGCTAGCAACCCCACTCCCGAACAAATTGCTGAATTTAAACCTACTCCCGAAATGCAAGAACGATTGCGTACCTTGCTAACACGCAGTAACGCAGGTGAGCTCACACCCACGGAGTTGAAAGAACTAGATGAATATGAACGTATTGAACACTTAGTAGTGATGATTAAAGCAGGTAACTTCTAAATAACGACGAACGACTAGCCCAACGGCAAAGATTGCACTGAACTCTTCAGACCTGACGCAGGCATTCACTTACACAGCTAAAATGATTTCAAGGAAACTCTTCAGCAGAACCACGATGCTGAAAATTAGTTTGTAAGTACTGGTGCGATCGCAGGAGGCAAAAAATGGGCTTGGCTGGATTAAGAATTGTGTTGGTAGAACCAGCTGGGCCGATCAATATCGGCGCGATCGCCAGGGTAATGAAAAATTTCGGGCTATATAATTTAGTATTAGTGAACCCCCAATGCGATCCGCTATCGACGGAAGCTTTGATGATGGCTGTTCACGCTCAGGAAATTATAGAATCTGCGGAAATAGTGGCAACCTTACCAGAAGCATTGCATGGATGTGTACGGGCGATCGCTACTACTGGTCGCGTTCGTAGTTTAGAAACACCTTTAGAAAATCCTCGCACTGCACTACCCTGGTTACTGGAGGAACCAGAAAAACCCACAGCCCTGATTTTTGGCAGAGAAGACCGGGGATTAAGCAATGAAGAATTAAATTATGCACAGAGGTTTGTTGGCATTCCCACAAGTCAAGATTATGTCGCCCTCAATTTAGCTACTGCTGTAGCAATTTGTTGTTATGAATTGTCACAATCTGCCCAAAAACTTGACATTCAAACCTTACCTCAAACTGAACTCGCACCTTTGGATGTTGTGGAAGGATACTACCAGCAATTAGAATCACTATTACTGAAAATTGGTTATGTATATCCCCATACGGCAGCTAGTCGGATGGGAAAATTTCGCCAATTGTATAATCGCGCTCACTTGAAAACTGGGGAGGTGGCCATGCTGCGAGGAATTTTGCAGCAGGTAGAATGGGCCCTGAAAAACCAGAAGAATAGTGAAAACTTGTAATTATTCGTTTAATATATACGCAATCATCTCCCCAAAATAATTAATATGGCTTAAACTAAACACAAAAATGCTACTTAGTGGCAAAGTGGAATTTGAGTATTAATATTGCTTAAAAATTAAGTTTGGGGTCAAGAGTCTGCAAGAAAACAGTCAAGTGGGTCACAAGGAGTAACGGTGTCAGAATCAAGTGGCGAACTAACAGCTTTCTCGCGGCGTCAACCCTTAAATCGCCGCCCGCAGCCACAAAAAGTTCAAAAAGTGGTAAAGAAAAGAGTTAAAGCTAACAGTCAGCAGCAAACTACAAATGGACAAGAAGGGGCACTAACACGCCCAAAAAATCAAATCAGTCCTCCCCCAATTGGCGCTACACGTAGGGTAAAATCGGGGTTAGTTATGCCAACGGCAGTAAAACCAATACCTAGTGTTAAGGGAAAAATTCCTCCCTTTCGACCGGGTGCTGTGATGGTTAAAACAGTGCGGATGGAAAAGCCAAAAACAGGCAGACGCTCATCGCGAAAAACCCAGTTAAAGCCAATGGCCAAAACCGTATTGTATGTTTTGCGGTTATTGATTGTGGGTGTTGGGATGGGTGCAATTGTGGGCACTGTATTGTCAGTATTAGACCCAGCCAATCGCATCAGCACAAATTCGGCGTCGCAATCTAATAATAATGTTAGTAATGTGGCGCGATCGCAACCACAACCTACCCAAACTCCCCCAGCCGCAGCTTCGAGTCTCTACCTATCTCAAGAAATTACCTCTTTGAAAAATGCCGTGCAAAATTTGGCGGCCACCAACCCAAATCTTACACCGGGAATTTTCTTAGTAGATTTGGATACTGGTAATTATGTAGATATCAATGCCTCTACGAGTTTTCCGGCGGCTAGCACGATTAAAGTGCCGATTTTGATTGCCTTTTTCCAGGATGTAGACGCGGGGAAGATTCGCCTAGATGATATGCTGACCATGCAACAAGATATGGTCGCTGGCGGTTCAGGAAATCTGCAATACAAACCACCAGGAACTCAGTACGCCGCTTTGGAAGTAGTCACTAAAATGATTACAATCAGCGATAACACGGCGACAAATATGCTGATTGCCCGACTAGGAGGAATAGACGCTTTAAACCAGCGTTTCCGTAGCTGGGGATTGACAACCACAACAATTCGTAATCAACTCCCAGATTTGCAAGGGACAAACACTACTAGCCCCAAAGAACTAGGGAATTTGATGGCAATTGTGAGTCAAGGAAATTTAGTCAGTATGCCATCACGCGATCTCATGCTTGATATCTTGCGTCGCACCCAAAAAGACACTCTGCTACCAGCAGGTTTGGGAACAGGTGCAAGAGCATACCACAAAACGGGTGATATCGGTACAATGTTGGCAGATACAGGTTTAATTGTGGTTCCAACTGGCAAGCGCTACATAGCGTCTGTAATGGTACAACGTCCAGCAAACGATCCCCGCGCCGAAAAATTGATTAGCTCAATTTCTCGTGCAGCCTACCAAGAGTTTAGCCAGAATGTTGTCACACCAAACACCACTACAAACATACCCACAAATGGTTATCAGCCCCAGGTTGCGAATCCTGCTTTACCTAACGCTACAACAGGCACTGCGCCCATCAGCATTTATCAGCCTCCTGTTGCCACTCCTGTACCTAACGGCATGGGAAGTACAGTACCTACAAACGGTTATCAGCCCCAGGTTGCGAATCCTCAGTATTATCCTCAAAGATAATTTGTAATTCGTAATACTTTTCAAACAAATGAAACTATTAAGATTTGATGATATTATGATTAGGGTCTAAATTACCATTCAAATCTTAAGAGTTCCAATTCCTAATAGCTAGTTTTCAACATTAAACGCAATTTATTTTGAATATTTATAGTCAATTAAATTGTTCTAACAATGTCTCAACACTAGCATTACGATCCAAAAAAGAAAATAAATGCCAGTAGCGCAGTTTTCCTTCTTTATCTAATACAAACTGTGCTGGTAAAGGCGCTCCTAGTGCCTGCCCTGCTTGATATGTACGAAATACTCGACAACTAGGATCGCTCAAAAGTGGCATTTTTAAGCCTAAATCTTTGACAACTATTTGACTTTGCCTTTCATCGGTACTAGTAATCATTAAAACTTCTATACCGCGATTTTTGAATTGCTCGTAGTTTTTATTCAAGGCTTTGATGTGAGGAAAACAAAGAGGGCAATATTGCTTTTCGGTAAAAATGCGAGTAAAAGCAAGTAAAACTGGTTGTTTGCCTTTATAATCAGACAACTTTACTAAAGTTCCGTTGGTAATATCTGGCAATTGAAAGTCAGGTGTTCCCACTCCCAATCTAAGTTGATTACTAGCTGGAACTGGTAAAAAATTACGGAAGAATCGCTCATTTAATAAGCCACTAAAGTCAGTTGAAGTCAACATATTTTTAACCTTGGTTATTTAAATACTATTTTAGAAAAAACCACAGATATTTACGGAGGTTGACATTGTTTAATGTGTATCTCTGTTTATCTGTGGTTTTCATTGATTTTGCTTTCAACTCCAAAAAGCTGGATTAGAGTTTTTTAGCTAGCGAAATTTAGACAGCAGAGAAGTAGACTTTAGACTTCACTGGGTCAGGATTCATGGTCTTATCACCAGGTTGCCAACCAGCTGGGCAAACTTCGTCAGGGTGAGACTGAACATACTGAATTGCTTGTAATGTCCGCAGGGTTTCATCAACGCTACGACCAAAAGCTAGATTGTTAATCGTGGCGTGCTGTATAATACCATCTTTATCGATGATGAACAGACCACGCAAGGCAATGCCTGCTGCTGGGTCAAGAACGTTGTAAGCGGCGCTGATCTCTTTCTTGATGTCGGAGACTAGAGGATAATTCAGGTCGCCAACGCCACCAGACTTACGATCTGTTTGAATCCAAGCGAGGTGAGAAAATTCACTGTCAACCGAAGCCCCAAGGACTTCAGTATTGATTTTCTTGAATTCTTCGTAGCGATCGCTAAATGCTGTGATTTCAGTAGGACAAACAAAGGTAAAGTCTAGTGGGTAGAAAAACAGAACGACATACTTGCCGCGATAATCGGAAAGTTTGATTGTCTTAAATTCCTGGTCTACCACAGCCGTCGCTGTGAAATCGGGAGCTTGTTGACCAACGCGGAGGCTTCCTTCGGTTCCATAAGTAAGGGACATTAACCTAATTCTCCTTTATCGGTTTAGTAGCGTTGGAATTTGGGTCAAGTAAAATTTACCCATCCACGCTCTCACAGTTTAATTACGATCTGTTACGACTATATCATACTCATAACGATTTTGAGTAGCAAATGTCTGATTTAGATACAAGAGAATGGTTGCTTACCAACGGCTTAGGAAGTTTTGCCAGCGGTACAGTTTCTGATGTCCGCACGCGTACTTATCATGGTTGGCTGTTTGCCGCCACAAACCCACCTTCTGGAAGGACTCTGCTGTTTTCGCACCTAGAAGCTAGCTTGGAAATATTAGGGCGCGTTGTGGCACTGGGGACAAATGTTTGGGGTAACGGTCAGATTGAGCGAACAGGCTATGAACAGCTACGCTGTTTTGATATTAACCCAGTTCCTAAATGGACTTGGGGTCAAGATAACTGGCAATTAACCAGACAATTTGTGATGCCCTATGGTTTGGTGGGGAATGAAGGCTGGGGATTGGGGATTGGGGACAAGGGGACAAGGGGACAAGGGGACAAGGGAGCAGGGGAGCAGGGGGCAGGGGAGCAGGGGCAGGGAAGAATAATTTATAACCAATGCCCAGTCCCCAGTCCCCAGTCCCCAGTCCCCAGTCCCCAGTCCCCAGTCCCCAATCCCCAATTTTGCCATCGAATTTTAATCCAGTATCGCTATGAGGGAACTGAAACAGCGATTTTACGGTTGCGACTGTTGATAGCAGAACGTGACTTTCATCACCAGCAGATTGCTAGTCAAGAATTACAGTTTTCACAATTGCTAGGGGAACAGCAAGTCTGTTTACAAGCAATCAATTCTGGGCGCTTCGGCATACCTTGGCACTTGCGCTGGACACAAGGAAATTATCAACCAGATGCAGTTTGGTATTGGGATTATAGATTGTCTGAGGAGACAAAACGGGGATTAGGCGACAAAGAAGACCTCCACAGTCCTGGTTACTTGATAGTCACACTTCAACCAGGAGATACGGTAACTTTAGAAGCACGAGTAGGTTTTCCCGACTCAGTACCAGATGTTCTCACCGTCAAAACCTTCGCAGAAGCTGTGGAGGCAGAGCAAGAAAGGCTCTCACAGATTTTTGGATGGAGAGAGGGAGGTAGAGGGGCAGGGGAGCAGGGGGGTAGAGGGGCAGGGGAGCAGGGGGGCAGAGGGGCAAAGGAGCAGGGGAGAAGTTGCAGTAAGTTTTTCCCCTCTGCCCCTTTTCCCCTTGGCACCTCTGCCTCTTATGCCCAATTTCCAATCTGGCAACAACTACTCAAAGCAAGCGATCGCTTTATCGTCTATCGAGCCTCAATTGCAGGCCCTACGGTTATTGCTGGTTATCACTGGTTTAATGACTGGGGACGCGATACATTAATCGCTTTACCGGGGTTGGCATTAGTTCCACAGCGTTTTGACCTCGCAAAAGGAGTATTGCGAACTTTGGGGCATTATTGTCGCCACGGTTTGATTGCGAATGCATTTCCCGATCTCAATGGCGAACCAATTTATAACAGTATTGATGCGGCATTGTGGTGGATTGAAACTTTAGGACTTTATTTAGAAGCTACCCAAGACTGGGATTTTTTGGCAGAGCAATTCCCTGTAGTACAGCAAATCTATAAAGCGTTTGTCGGTGGTACACATTTCAATATCCAGGTGGATGCTACCGACGGACTAGTTAGTTGGGATGCTCGTGGTGTAGCTCTCACCTGGATGGATGTGGTAATTGGGACACACCCCGTCACACCCCGTTATGGGAAGCCAGTGGAAATCAATGCACTGTGGTATTCTGCTTTATGTTGGCTGAGTCAGTGGGCAGAGCGCTTGAGCCAAATGGAATATGGCTCACCAGTGCGTCTCACTAAGCAAGCACAGCGTTATGCTAACCAAGCACAACATATGAAAACCTCACTGCAAAAATTCTGGAATCCTCAGCTAGGTTATCTGTACGATACTATTGAACCAGACGATCGCCGGAATTTTCAAATTCGTCCCAATGCCGTTTTGGCACTGTCGTTACACCATTGTGGGTTTTCCGAACAGCAAGGGTGTCAGATATTAGATTTGGCAACTACCAGCTTGCTCACTCCTTATGGTCTTCGCAGTCTCGATCCAGGAGATCCAGAATATAAAGGAAAATATGAGGGCAATCAACAGCAACGCGATCGCGCTTATCATCAAGGCACTGTTTGGACTTGGCTAATTGGGCCGTATATTCGGGCTTGGCAACGTTTTTATCCACAACAATCGTTGCCTTTTGATTGGCAACCTTTGCTAGATCACTTTTTCTTTGATGCTTGTCTTGGTTCTATTTCTGAGATTTTTGATGGCGATTCACCTCACACACCCAGAGGAGCGATCGCTCAAGCTTGGTCAGTTGCTGAAGTAATCCGCTACATAAAATAGTTGTAGGATAGAGATGGTCTTGGATAATTATTCTTGATTAATATACATTCACAAATTAATATTGCTAGTTGGAACCTACAAAACCCTTACTATACAAGCTTTTTAGTAATTTATTTAATTGTTTAAAAGTGACTAGAGATTTTCGTTTATTTCACCAATTTAGGCCGCAAAACCAAAGATATTTATTTTCTCTTGTGAGAAAATATCCTATAAGAAAACTTCGTGGATGAGATGTAGTATTATTGAGAGTAGGAATGTAGTTAAGGCTTAATATACATACTCTAGAGGATGTATGATTAATAGCACAATTACTATTGATAACAGCTGAATTTACATTTCCTGATTATGAAAAACATCATATATTAAGGCTAAATAAGCCTAAAGAAGTATAGATATAAATCGAGAAATAAATTAATAAAATAAAGTACGAAAAATGAAGTTTACGTAGGGATTTTTGTAAATAAAGTGACTCAACCTAATAACAACACTAACCTCCAAGAGGCAACAGATTTAGGGGCTTCCATTGCTCTAGCTACTACTACAGATAAATGGCAAGTATTGTCGTACAAGGCTCCAATCCTACCTATACATGCGGCTCTACTTCGTACTGGTAAAATATTCTTTTTCTGTGGCTCAGGTAACGATCCCAATCGGTTAAATACTCCCTATGACAGTGTGGTCTGGGATATAAACAAGGGAACCTTTTCCCGTCAAGCGCCTCCATTGGATAGTAACAATCAACCGATGGATCTTTTTTGCGCTGGTCACTCCTTCCGGCCTGATGGTCAGTTATTAGTTGCAGGTGGAACTTTGCGCTATGACCCATTTTATGGTTCACCCTATGCTCTGATGTTCGATCCCATTGCTGAGAAATGGGTCAAGATATTATCAATGAATAATGGTCGCTGGTATCCTACTGTGTTAACACTAGGCAGCGGTCGAGTCTTAGCAGTGTCTGGGCCGGATAAAGATGGCAAGCTCAATAGACAACCAGAAATTTATTCTGCTTTCTTTCCAAATGGTTGGAACGCTTTTCCAACAACTAGTGCCTTACCAGCATACGCACATCTGTTTCTACTAAGTAGTGGTAAAATTTTTTATTCAGGTGCTCAGATGGGTGTTACTGGAGTGACACCAAGGATATTAACCCTGCCAGAGACATTTACACAATCCATTACAGAAAAAGTGGTGACAGGGCTGCAAGACATAGCTTTTGGCGATCAAGCTGCCAGTGTGCTTTTACCACCTGCACAAGATCAAAAGGTGATGATTCTTGGTGGAGGTAGTGGTAAGACAGCAACCAAGAGGGTAAATATTGTCGATTTAAAAGCTAGTAATCCAACTTACGTAGCAGCAAAGCCTTTAAACTATGCCAGGATGCATCACAGTGCAGTTTTGTTGCCCGATCGCACAGTGTTTGTTTGCAATGGTAGCAAAATGAATGAGGACACAACACAAGCAATGCTGCCAGCAGAAATCTACAATCCAGCGACAAATACCTGGACAGTAGTAGCTAAACAAACTGTTCCCCGCGTATATCACTCGGTAGCCTTGCTGCTACCAGATGGTAGGGTCGCAGCAGCTGGAGGGAACCCTCAACGGACGGTCAATGAACTGCGATTAGAAATCTACAGTCCTGCGTATATGTCGCGATCGCGTCCAGTTATTCGGAGCGCTCCTCAAACAGTGACCTACGGGCAGCAATTTACGATTCAGACACCCCAAGCTGCGAATATTAAATGGGTTAGTTTTATTAGACCAATGGCAACTACCCATTCTTGCGATACAGAACAAAGGTTAGTGGATGCACCCATTATTTCTAGAAACGCTACTTCTGTTAAGGTCACGGTCATAAACAATCGAAATATTGCACCACCGGGCTGGTACATGCTTTTTATTAGTGACAACAATGGAACACCCTCAGTAGCAACCTGGACGCAAATATATTAGCCTTATCTGTTTATGTTCGCACCGCTACCTAATAAAAATCATTAATTTTAGGAAGGAAAATATGAATTACAAGCTATCACGTCGACGGTTTGGACAGTTGGCACTTGCTGGAACTGTAGTATCTGGACTGAGTTATCTAACCAAGAAAGCCTTGGCAGAAACACCAAGTGTAAATATTGTCGGTATAGGTTCTAGCCCGATCGTTACTATTGACCAAACGGCTATTACAGAGGTAAACACCACTGAATTAGTAGAGAACACTGCCCTAAACAGTGTAAGCACAGATATTAAGCCTGTAGGACTAGTTTTGCAATCCTTAATGACAGGAAAGGCTCAGGTACTTACGGATAAAAGTACACCTCTATTAGAGCCTAATGAGATATTGAGTGGTTTTACCTCTTTAAGCGATGGCACACTTGTTGTAGCCATTACTCCGGTTGCGATTAGTCGGAGACAGGCGACATTTACTCGTATTACATTTTTGGGTACGCCTGTAAGAACTTTGATACTCTCAGGACTTAAACCAAATCAACAGCTTGGAAGCTTGCTAGGTACTAACGATGGGCGGCTCATTGGTTTAGTAGGTAAGAAGAACGGGACACCACCAATCAAATTGGTAGATATTGACCTTCAAACAGGAGAGATAAGTTTTATTAGTAAGGTTAAATTCCTGGAGGATGAGCGGATCAGCAATCTAGCTGAGTGTCCAGATGGAATACTTTATAGCTCTGTAGTTGGTGAGTATGGTGAGACAACTCTGGTACAGGTAGATCCAAATCAAAAAAAGCCTATCAGACTAGGACAATTGAAACTTAATGGTCAAGCATGGAATAATGGCTTACAAAGCTTAGTTTGCTCTGCAACAGGTCAACTCCTCGCCTTTGGAGCTATGAGATATGAGACTCCTAATGCTGTGTTTATTGTTGATAAGAACAGTGGAACTATGACTCGGCTACAAGACTTTGATAGTGCTCAGATTACACGTGCTCGTGCTTAGAAGAAATTGATGTCTGGTTTTGGGGGAAAGGGAAAGGGTTAAAAGGGAAAAAACCTTATATATCTTGCCTTCCACTCCTTTTCCCTTTAACCAAGCAGTATTGGGTACAGCTTATTATTAAGAATATTTTTGACTGATTTTCTAATTAGTTAACCCTGGAAATTCTGATTAATATAAAACAGCAGTAACTCCAACAAATTTATAATGATTTTGATAGATAGCTGATATCAGGAAAGGTTGCCGAAGTTCAAAACTTGCTCATTAGATTCTCCTTTGGAGTACAGCGATCGCCTTTTCGACAGCTAAGAATCTAATGAGAGAGTGGGTTAGCTACGCTAACCGGAGGTATCGCTAATTATTAATTAGGACGGAAATTTCTCTTGCGTTGTTTGTGTCTTGCGACTTCTTTGCGTTTGTGTTTTTCCAAAGGTGTTTCAAAGTGACGATTCTTTCTCATGTCTGGAAAAATGCCTGCTTTGGAGACTTCCCTCTTAAATCGACGTAAAGCTGACTCAATTCCTTCATTTTCGCCCACAAATACTTGGGTCATTTATCATCTCCTACTTAATTGGTACTGGGCAATAAAAGCCATCCAGTAGACCGGAGCGCAAAAAGGGCAGATAATGATTCTGCCCTTTAGACGTTAAAACTTAATTTTTGATCTTAAAGCTTAGTAGCGCGATCTATTGTATCCACCGCCACCGCCACCGCGACGATCGCCACCACCAAAAGAACCACCTCTATCTTCCTTTGGTTTCGCTTTATTCACTTTGAGATCGCGTCCCATCCATTCAGCTCCATCAAGAGCATCAATGGCAGCTGTTTCTTCTGCTTCTGTGCCCATCTCTACAAAGGCAAAGCCGCGTGGCCGTCCTGTTTCACGGTCAGTAGGTAACTGAACCCGTTTTACAGTACCGTGTTCGGCAAAAACAGAATTGAGGTCTTCTTGTGTGACCTCGTAGGATAGATTACCTACATAAATTGACATGCATTATCTCCAAAATCATAGGTGTGTAGAGATTTAGATTTCGGAGGCAAGTTTGTTAAGACCAAAAGGAAAAAGCCTGTCAATACTAAAAACAAAGAATGTAACCGAATTTTATTCTCACTTGATTATCTTAGCACATCATTGAGTTCTTACCCACCGTAACTCAAGATTGGGGATTGGAGATTAGGCACAAGAAGCAGAGGTGCAAAGGGGTACGGAGGAAAAACTTACTGCAATTTCTTTTCTGCTTTTCCACTGCCTCATCTCCCTCAGTACCCAGTCTCCTCATAATAATTGATTAGCAGAAATTCCCCAAATAATTGCAAAATAAATGCAGTTCGTCATTGTTACTAATTGGAAATGCCGACTACACTTGCTGACGCACAAAATTTACTTTCTGACCTGATCGCCCGCTACTCTAAGCGTGTAGATTATCTAATGATTCGCCTTGAAGAAGCAGAAGGGACTGATATCTTGTTGCGTGGCGACAAGGTAGAAACTCTCAGTGAAGGCATCTCCATTGGTGGACATATTCGCGCTTGTTATAAAGGCGGATGGGGGTTGAGCTGCTTTAACCAACTGGCAACAATCGAAGATCGCATAGAAGAAGCGATCGCAGCTGCGCGGATGGTTGGTAATGAAGAAACTTTACTTGCACCCATTGACCCAGTGCAAGCAGTATGCATTCTACCCCTAAAAGGTACCGATCCCCGAAATATCCCACTCTCGCAGAAAAAACAATTGTGCGATCGCTATGGCCAATTGCTTAAAAGCGTCGATCCCCGAATTACCACTACCTCGGTGCGTTACGGTGACAGCGCCCAAAAAGTAATCATTGCTACTTCCGAAGGTACTTCGATCGAGCAATCTTGGGTGGATATGGAAATGCGCTTTGCCGCCACCGCCAGAAATGGCGAAACCGTACAAACTGGACGGGAAACTACTGGCTCTCGCAAAGCTTACGAAGATTTAACTAGTTTGGATGAACAGGTAAAAGATGCTGCTCAAAGAGCGGTCGCCGCTTTATCTCTACCACCGGTCAAAGGCAATACTTACACTGTAGTCATTGATCCAATTCTCACGGGTTTATTTGTCCACGAAGCCTTCGGACATCTTTCTGAGGCTGATATGGCTTACGAAAACCCCGATCTGCTGGAAGTTATGACCATCGGACGGCGGTTTGGCCCAGAAGAACTGCAAATTTTTGATGGTGCGGCTCCAGAGGGACATCGCGGTAGCTATTTTTACGACGATGAAGGCACACCAGCTACTACTACTCAACTAATTAAAGATGGAGTTTTAGTGGGACGTTTACATTCTCGTGAAACTGCTGGCAAATTGGAGGAAGCGCCTACGGGTAACGCTCGCTGTCTCAACTATCACTTTACTCCCATTGTGCGGATGACAAATACTTGGATTGAACGGGGTAAAACACCAGTTGTAGACTTATTCACCGATATCAAAGAAGGAGTTTATGCCCGTAATTGGTTGGGTGGGATGACAAATGGGGAAATGTTCACCTTTAGTGCTGGGGAAGCGTGGATGATTAGGAACGGCAAAATTGCTGAACCTGTGCGAGATGTGACGCTTTCGGGAAATGTATTCCAAACTTTAGCGGATATTGAGGGACTTGGTGATGATTTTTATTGGGATGAATCTGGCGGTTGTGGTAAGGGAGGACAAAATGGCTTATCAGTGGGTTGTGGTGGCCCTAGCCTCCGAATTCGAGATGTAGTGGTTGGTGGGGAAACATGAACTATCTGCTTCAGTCGTAAGAATCATAATCTGCAAAAGAATAGGAATTGGTTTTGCCATAACCTTTAGCAGACGAACACCACAATTGAGTATAGCGATCGCTTTGCACTAATGCTTAACGTGAGTCTGCAACGGAGGCTCACGTTAATGCTTAAACTTTTAAGGTGAGCAGCATCCCTCCCAAGTATGAAATTAACTCACAACTCTAGGTAGTAGCGCTAGTATTTAAAAATAGCTAGTCTAGACAAAGTTGATTCAATATCCACTTTAGTTTGATTCATCACACTAATCCTCCGTGGCGCGTGCTGGGGATTTAGTGTTAGTCTGGATAGTCCAAAATTATTCATAATCGATTTCTTGCAGACTAGCTACTACTGCGCTAACGTAATTCGTAATTAAAGACTATTTCAGACACTTATTTAAACACCCAAACTGAAATAAAGCCACGTATATATAAAAGCTAATTACATTCAAAAATTACGAATTACGAATTACGAATTACGAATTAGTTAAACGTTCCTTAGCACAGCGACAGATATGAAAGCAGATCAACTCCTGAAAAACTATGCCGCAGGTGTCAGAGACTTTACTGGCGTCAACTTGAGCGAGGCCAATTTAAGAGAAGCCAATCTCAGTGGCGTAATTTTAGATCGAGCAATTTTAGATGGAGCTAATCTGAGTCACGCTAATTTAACCAACGCTAGTTTGATTGAAGCAGATTTAAATGGAGCAGATTTGAGCAATGCGGATCTCAGTAATAGCAACTTAAGCAAAGCTATTTTGGATGGAGCGATTTTGGATGGAGCGATTTTGGATGGAGCTAATTTGAGTCACGCTGATTTGACGGTTGCTAAATTGATTGAAACTAAATTGAGTGAGGCGGATTTGCAGGAAGCAAACTTGATAGCAGCAAATCTAGATGGAGCGGATTTAAGTGGTGCAGATTTAACTGTAGCTGACTTATCCCAGGCAAATCTCACTCAAGCAGATTTAAACCAGACAAATTTGAGTGGAGCAAATTTGTCTGGAGCCAATATAGAAGGAACTATTCTGGATGATAATGTCATCCCTTAATCTTCTCTGCACAGGCGCTACAGTTTACACACCAGTCTTTTTGAGTTGCAAAGGCATTGTTTTAACTGACAATGCCTTTGTTGCAGCTGACAATACCATCGAGATGAGAACTTGGAATATTGCATAAAAGTCTATAAGGGACTTCCAAGAAATAAATTATCCAATCTTGTGGGGCGGGCATCTTGCACGCCTTTGGTTACTGGGCGGGCGAGACGCCCACCCCACAATAAATAGTTGGATATTTTTTTATTTGGAAGTCTATAACTTGTGTGTACACACGATCTGCTTGCCAGAAAAAGTCAGATGGATATATTTTTTATACACAAGGATATTACTGTGAAAAAGTTTGCTACAAGTAGTGTTATTTACGATTGTCATAATTAAAACAATTGACTCTCAACTATCAATGGTGAACTCTACCCTCGTCGTCACACTCTATGTCAACCCTATGACAGGGAATGATAGCAATACTGGTTCACGGTTGAGTCCATTTAAAAGCCTCACCCGTGCTTTAAAAGTAACCAAAATCCCGACGATAATTTATCTGGAGTCGGGGACTTACAACGCCGCTAGTGGTGAGGTGTTTCCACTAATCATACCTGGAGGAGTGACAGTGGTAGGTAATGAAGCTAACAAAGGTGTAGGGATTGTAATTTCCGGGAGTGGTGAGTATCAAAGTCCCAGTTTTGGTATACAAAATATTACGCTGCTCTTGGTAGATAATGCCAGTCTTTTAGGTGTAACTGTCACCAATCCCTCAGTTAAAGGTACTGGTATCTGGATTGAATCGGCTGCACCTACTTTAAGTAACAATACTTTGAGCAACTGTGGGCGGGAAGGTGTGTTTACCACTGGTACTGCCAAACCCGCAATTTTAGATAACATATTTGTACAAAATACTGCTAGCGGGTTAGTAATGGCAGGTCATAGCCAGGGAGAAGTACAACAGAATGTATTTCAAAGAAACCCTTTAGGTATAGCAATTAGTGACTTTGCCGTTCCAACGATCGCCAATAACAAGTTATCAGAAAATCGCACAGCGATCGCACTTTCTCGTAATGCCCAACCTGTGCTGCGTCAAAATCTGATTACTAAAAATACCCAAGGTGGTTTATTAGTCAATGGCAATGCAGTCCCAGATTTAGGTAATAGCGAAGATCCAGGTGATAATATTTTTCGGGATCATAGGGAATTTGATTTATATAATGCCACTACACAAAAGCTAGTTTCCGTAGGTAATCAATTAAATCCTTCTCTAGTTAAGGGCATGGTAGAATTACTCCCAACCAATCGAGTAACGGTTAACACCAGTTTCTCTGATACCTCGACAGAATCCCCACCTCAAAAACTCCCCTTGCCCCCTTGTCCCCTTGTCCCCTTGTCTCCCCCTCCCCCCTTCCCCGCCTCTCCCGAACTAAACGGACATTGGGCAGAACCATTTATTCAGGCATTAGCAAGGATGCATTTAACTCATGCTTTTGCCGATGGTAGCTATCAGCCAGATAAACCCATGACTCGCGCCCAGTATGCAGCAATGGTGGCGATCGCTTTTAACCCATTTCCCAAAATCCCCGCACCTGATTTTACGGATGTACCCAAGGATTTTTGGGCTTATAGCGCTATCCAAATCGCGGCTAGCGGTGGCTTTGTTGGCGGATTTAGCGATCGCACTTTCCGCCCCGATCGAGGTGTGCAACGGCTACAGGTGATTGTCTCCTTAGTAAACGGACTGGGATTACCAGCTGTCGATCGCGATGTTGTAGAAGTATATAGCGATCGTCATACCATTCCCGACTACGCCCGGACAGCCGTTGCTACTGCTACACAACGGGGAATAGTTGTCAACTATCCAGATCCGAAAGTACTTGCACCTTTACGTTTTGCAACACGCGCTGAAGTTGCAGCGATGGTTTATCAGGCATTAGTCGCGATTGGGCGAACATCTGCGATTAAATCAGTCTATGTGGGGTTGCATTCTAGAAGTTGGCAAGTAGAATAAGGAACACTGCCTATCGGCTCGGCAACTCTTGGAAAAATAAACCATGTAGTTAAAAGCACGCTAGGCTAATATGCGGTGGGTGACAAATCTTAGACCTATTGCCTAAAGCTAATAGCCTCATGTTAACAACACTTCCAGACACCTCTGCCAACTTGGCGATCGCTTTATTAATTAACTATAGTTTCGATCTCGGTGGGTATAGTGCCAATGAGCTAGTTGAGCGTTGGCAAACGCAATACCCCCTTAATTGGCTACACTTGGCAGTGATTGAGGCACTATATCAAGGTCGTTATAAAGCGGTTTCTGTGCAGCAAATTTTAGTATTTTGGCAGCGCCGGGATCAGGCTACATATCATTTCAACATGGAATTTGAACGGATGATTTGTAGCAAGTTTCCTCAAAACTTAACGTCATCGGCTGCGCCAGCTTTACCGCCAGCCAAGAGAAAACCCACTGTAGAGCAAGTGACAAGTCCTCAATTACCACCAGCTAAGATTCGCAACGGCTATCAACACAGCAATACTGCAATTCTCCAACTGAAAAGTTATCAACCAAAGACATCTTTGAGTGAAGAAGAAGGAAAGCAGGAAGATAGAGACAATAAAACTGTCTTGAAGTCTCCGCTTTCTGGGAAATTTACCTCTTCGGTAACCCTTGAGCGATTATCTGCTGTCAGCCAGAGGCAAACTTCACAAGAAAGTCCAGTGCCTTTCCCGTCACCAAACCATCATCAACGACAGCCAAAACTGCTCCCGCCTGCTCCTATTCATGCCCCAATCGGGCAATTTACTCCCGAAACAAGCGATCGCTCTGATTCTTTTACATCTAAACTCAAAGCCATGTCTAGCGAACATAACCCAGGTGTGGAGAGCAGGGGAGCAGAGGAGCACGGGAGCAAAGAGCAGGGAGCAGGGAGAGAATAACTAATGACAAATGACAAATGACAAATGACAAATGACAAATGACAATTGACATTCTATTCTGCAACTAACAACTTAAAGCGTTCATCGTCGGCAATATCATCAAAATCGAGGTCACTTGCTGCGTCTTCTTTATACCTGGGATTAAGTTCAATCGCTTGTTGTAAAGTTAACAGAGATCGGTCAATTTGTCTTTGCAGTGCGTAACAGGCTGCTTTGTTGTAATAAGCACTGGCATAATCTGGCTTAATTTCTAAGGCTTTGTTAAAACTAGCGATCGCTTCATCATCGCGTCCTAATCTTACCAATGTATAACCATGTTTATCCCAGATTTTGGGAGAATTGGGTTGGAATTCTAGCGCTTTATCAAAAGAGACGATTGCCTCTTCGTATTGTTCTAATGCTACTAGAGAAAGACCGCGATTTAACCAAGCAACGGCATCATCAGGTTTGATTTTTGTAGCTTTATCAAATGAGGCAAAGGCTTGCTGATGCTGTTGTAAGTTACCAAAAGCAACGCCGCGATCGCACCAAGCTTGATGATAATCTGGCTGAATCGCAATCGCTCGATCGTAAGATGCGATCGCATCTTGGTAGCGTTTTAATCTTCCCAGAGTTAGACCACGTTTTAACCAACTCACAGGTTCATCAGGTTGGATTTTAACTGCTTGGTTGTAAGCTGCGATCGCATCTTCATAGCGTCTTTGAGAAAACAGATCGTCTCCCTGTTTTACATACTCATCAGCAGTGAATTCTGGTTGTTGCGGCTGTTCCTGTATTTCTTCTTCAACTTCAGAATTTACCACCTCTAGAATGGATTCCGGCGTAATTTCAGATAGTTCTTGAAGAATCAGATCCTTTCTTTCTTCGGCATCTAATTGTAACTCAGAGAGTTGAGAGTCAAATTCAGTTTCTAATCTTTCTAACTTCTCTAAAATGAGAATTTTTTGTTGTTGGGCATTCCATTGTAATTCTGAGAATTGCGAACTAAACTCAGAACCAGATTTTTCTAAATTCTCAATGAGTAGCTCTTTGGATTTTTGAGCATCTACATGTAATTCCGATAATTGAAATTTAAATTCTGACTGCAATATTTCTAAACTTGCAATAATTTTATTTTTTTGTTCTTGAGCATCTACCTGTAATTCCGATAATTGAGATTTAAGTTCCCGCTCAAATATAGTTAAACTGTCAAAGGCAATCTTTTTTTGCTTTTGAGCATCTACCTGTAATTCGGATAACTTTTCTACAAACTCTGACTGTAATTGTGTTAAGCTTTCAAAAATTATATCTTTTTGCTGTTGAGCATCAGACTGCCATCCAGAAAGTTGAGATATGAACTCAGACTTTGATATTTCTAAATCAGTAACAGCTAGTTCTTGCTGTTGATGCACACCTAACTTTAACTTAGACAGTTCTTCTGCGATCGTAGATGCTAATTTTCCTAAATTTTCCAATGCTATATCTTTTTGTTGTTGAGCATCAAACTCTAACTTAGATAGTCCTGAAGCAAATTTTGACTCTAAATTTTCTATATTTTCTTGAGATTTTTTTAGTTCCGCTTCTAATCTACTTAATACCTGCGCTTTAGCTAAATTTAGATCGGATATCTGAATAGATACATTTTCTTGTTCATTCTTAATTTTTTGTTGTAGAGCAGTCGTTTCCTGTTCTAATTCATAATTTATTTTTTTTGCTTCTTGAATAACATTTTCAGCTTCTTGTTTAACGGTGGTTAGCTGATTTTGTAATTTTTCCATTCCCTGGACTTGTTGCATCGCCCTATCAACAATTTCCCGGATTATCACCCGTCGCAACAGCCATAACAAAGCAATGACTGCGACTGGAAAGAGACTTAGTATAACTAGCCAAACATCGAGTAAAATAGTTGTGCGGTTAAAAGTGCTTTTAAAATCAGACTGGACTTGCTGTTGAATTCGTTTTTCTGCTCGTAGTCGTGCTAACTCTTCCCGTTCTGAATTCGATAACACCGGAGTCGGAGTTAGTGCTGGGTTGGGTGATGGTGCAGATTGTCCACTGGCGATTCCAACGAATAACAATAAGGGTAAAAATACAATCGTACTTTTTACAATTAAAGCGAAAACAGCTTGATTTTTGCTCTGCATAACAACTATCTGCGTCTGTTGGTCAGTTTTTGAAGCGGCGTGCCTCTTTCCAATCTATAACAGAATTAAGTAGTTAAATGTTGTAAAGGCAGTGTAAAATTCTGAGCAATCCTTCACTAATCCGTTTCCTCGTCCTTAGTGTACGTACAACTTTAGTAGTAGAGTGCAGTTAAGTTTGTGACAATTTTTTTGAGGTACTATTATAACATTATTAAGTTGTAACTGCTGCTAAAGATGGTGAAAATCAAGCAGTACAAATAGTAATTTATCAACTAGTGGAAGACAAATTGCAAAATGATAGACGCTTTCTTAGATCATCCACCAAAGAAGGTTCGGACTTTGTTCTTACAGATAACAAGGTGTTGAAACTGTAAGTTATACCTATATGGTAAGTGTCAGATGTGGTTACTTCGCATTAACATTAGATTATCTCCGGTAAGCAGATTACTTGTCCTCAAATTAACTTAACAAAGGCGGTAGAAAATGGGTCGCATAAATCCTTACACACTACAATTGCAGATTACCCGAATGTTTGAGCAAGGGCAATCATTATTTGCCACAACCAAGGTACAGGAATGGTTGAAAGAACGTAAACACAATCCAGAAGATTATGACATTATTTTCCATAAAAAACCTGCACCTCCTGGTTCCAAAGAAGTGATGGTTGTGGAAATTGAATTACGCCGCAAAGATGGACAACCTGTAGATCCGTGGTTGCAGGAACAAGCAAATCTCCATGCCTGATCGCAACTATAGCAATCCTAAATTAGATGTGAAATCTTCTTTTTATTTTCTTGGCATTTCGCAAAAAAAGTGGTTTGTTGATTTTCACAGCTTAGAGGATATTTGAAAAGTCATGATTGATGTATTAAATATTTTTACCCCACCCTAACCCTCCCCTTATAAAGGGGAGCCACTGCGTTGGGCGGCTCTGCCGACTTGAAGCAAGTGGCGTGAGGGAACCGGATTTTTTTGTTTCCCGCATTTATAAGGGGGGATTAAGGGGGGTAATAATTCGATTAAAATCACAACATACCACTTTTAAACAACCTCTTAGATAGGATTGCTATGTATGAGGGCTACGCCTACACCCCAACTAAAAATATAACTTACTGTAAATACTGAAATAAGCTTACACAAATTTTATATACATGACGTTGCATCTTTTAGAGATGCAACGTGTAGCTTTTTCGTTCAAAACTTAATTCAGAATGCTGTATTGTTAAATAAACTTACTGCGAGAATTTTTCGGGCGGATACCAATTACAGATGGTCGGGGAATACCTGTAGCTTCCTCCTTACCACCATCATTTTTTGAGATATTACTCGGCCAACTACTGCCACGAGGTAAACTTCGAGTTTGATTAAATGTACTACCATTCAAATCTAGTAATTCAATGCTGCGACTTAGCATTGTGCCATCGTTAATTGGACAATCTTCACCAGGATGTTGTACTGAAATAATCAGTGTATTTCCGACAAAAGTTGGCCCGGTCATCTCACAACGCACTGGCCCGTGAGCAAATGGTATTACCTGTCCGGCATTTGCACCACTGGTCGGGATATAAAACAGCCAGTTATTACCGAATACTCCAGTAAAATCAGAAACATTACCACTAACTGTATGATCGATTTTGGTTTGCTTACCTTCAGCACCTACATCAAAACCGTTGTGAGTGCCGGTAGACATATCCGTGACACCCCAAACATTTTCTTGATTGTCAAAAACTAGATTATCAACGTTGGCAAAACCAGCACCATTAACTGAACCGGCTTCGCCACCTTGGGCAAATCTCTGCCACCGAAAGGTTAAACCTGTGGCATCGGCACTATCTTCAATAATTTTGTACAGTCCTCCTGATTGCTGAGTCGCCTTGGCATCTGTATTTAACTTGGCAACTTGAAAAATCCGCGAATCAGGATAACCATCACTTCCGGGCGCACCATCAGTATAGGCAATGAATACTTCTTTGGTGGTTGGATGCACTTCTATATCTTCAGGACGCGCTGTGGGAGTTCCCCCAACTAAGTTTGCAGCTAAAAAGGCATCACTCAGAACAGCACCTTGGCTAGAGTAGAAGTCAGAAAGTTTCTTATTTTGATAATCAGGTAATGCTTTTGCTTCGTTAGTGCGATCGCATTTAAATGTACCACCATCTTTGGTTTCACCTGCAATCCCATTGCGTCTCGGTAGTGGTAAAAGACCTTCTTTTTGTACTTTCTGCAATGCAGCAAATTCTACAGAAGATAGAACTGTCGGCGTAATTGGATTGGTAGCGGTAGTTAAAAGTAACGGTATCCATTTACCTGTACCGTCTGGATTGTAACGGGCAACATACAAAGTTCCCTTTTCCCATAAACTACTGTTCGTTTTACTGGTGGGTGAAGAAATAGTGTTTGCGCTGACAAATTTCCAAGTGTGTCCCCCCCGTCTGTCATCACCCAAGTAAGCAATTAATTTTTTGCCTTTTTCAACACGCAGGGCAACATTTTCATGGCGAAAACGACCCAACGAAGTGTGTTTGCGGGGACGAAATTTCGGATTTTTGGGGTCAATTTCGACAATCCAGCCGTATTTTTCGCCAACTAATCCAAAAGTCTTGCCGATAGTTTTCTCTGTATAATCTGTCTGAGTACCATTAGCTTTGACTCCTTCTGTAACGCTATTTTGGAAGTTTTCTTCCGCAGATAAAATCGTTCCCCAAGGAGTTTTACCGCCAGAACAGTTGAAAGCAGTACCAATCATTTTGTTGCCCAATTCATCAGAAGAAAGATTAAAAACTTGGGTTGCAGCCGGGCCAGTTCCAATTAAATAATTTTTGTCACCTTTTTGATGATTGCGACTTCCCCAAGCTGTGATACTTTTGTAATCATCATTGCGTTGGCTATTGATTCCTAACCCAGAAAGACCATGAATTCGGCGATTTTTGGCATCTTTGACTACAGTAAAACGTTTATTGTTATTCTGGCGAGAGATACGAACGATTGAGCCGCCTTGATTATATAAAAATTCACCTTCGACTTCAATATTTCTGCTGGAGGGTAAAGCCCAACCAATGACGTTTTCAAATGCGTCGGGCAGTCCTTTCAGATCGGATGAATCTTCTACGACTAAATTAGAAAATGGAAAACTAACGTATTCATGATTCACCCATAAATACCCGACATCATTAGTTTTACCAAGGGGAATAAATCCAGTGAAATCGTTGTTATAACCGAAATAATCATCTTTGTTGGGAAAGACGCGATCGCCCCAACTGACAATTACATAACGTTCGTACTCTGGCGGCACTATCACATCATCAATAACGTTGTAGCTACCTAACTTAATATCCGCAGATGCATTAACTACTTCTCCCTGACCAATTCCTGTTGGTAAGAAATTTTTCTGTTGTTGATAAATTGGTAGAGGATGTGGTAAGCGTACAGGTGTAAAGCTGAGACTGGCGGTTTTTGCATCTGCGCCACTAGCAAAACTATTTAGAAGTTTGTCTCCCAAAATAGCAGCACCAGCACTACCAGCAAGAAATATTAAAAGTTCTCTCCGACTTAATTTAGACATTCAACTTTCCTCTGGTGCGATCGAAAAAATTAGTAAAAATAAACTCTAACTTGTGAGATTTTTTGGAATTTTAAATAATTAACAAACTATTAATAATAAAAGAATGATTATTTGATTATTTACTTTAGTTGATAATAATTAAGCTTAGGTTATAAGTTAATTAACTAAAAATTATCACCTCTGACTATTTCCTTAGCTCAAATCAAGTAAGGAACAGTGTCAGCGCCCCATCTGTCCTATCCTGGAGATGGATAAATCAATAGTGTTGTGGGTGAGACTGTGTTTTTCAGCATTGTGATACCGACTTATAATCGCCAACCGATTTTAGAAAAGTGCCTCCGCGCCTTGGAGTTGCAGGAGTTAAGTCAGCCAACGGTTACTAATTACGAGATTGTCTTGGTGGATGATGGTTCTACTGATGGCACATTGGAGTGGTTAGCAGCACACAAAGAAGAGTTTCCTCATGTGCGCTGGTTTGAGCAAGATCATGCTGGCCCAGCTGCGGCCCGGAATTTGGGGGTAGAACAGGCGCAGGGAGAGACAATTATCTTTATTGATAGCGATTTAGTAGTGCTGAAGAATTTCTTGCAAGCTCATGCTGAAGCACTAGTAAAGGGGAAAGAGAAATTGGGGAGCGATCGCTTTTTTACTTATGGTGCAGTTATTAATACTTGCAATTTCAACAATCCAACCGCTGAACCCTACAAAGTAACCGATTTTTCAGCAGCTTTTTTTGCTACTGGAAATGTAGCAATCCCCAAACATTGGTTAGATAAAGCCGGACTTTTTGATACTAGCTTTCAACTCTATGGCTGGGAAGATTTAGAATTAGGTGTGCGGCTAAAAAAACTAGGTTTGACACTAATTAAATGTCCAGAAGCCGTAGGATATCACTGGCATCCAGCATTTAACTTAGAGCAAATTCCCCGATTAATTGACCAAGAAATTCAACGCGGACGTATGGGAGTTTTGTTTTATCAAAAGCATCCCACATGGGAAGTGCGAATGATGATTCAAATGACTTGGCTGCATCGCTTACTTTGGGGGATTTTGTCACTTAATGGTGCGTTAAATGAACGGACAATGGCTCCGTTATTGCAATGGCTAATTAATTTAGGCAAACCGCAATTAGCTTTAGAAGTTGCCCGAATTTTCCTCAACTGGTATAACGTGAAGGGTGTTTATCAAGCCTATGCCGAAATACAGCAAGCATCGTGATTTAAACACCTTTGGTAAGTACCACCATGTAATCAACTGTGTAAAGATGCAGGATGTCGGGTAATGGGGGGAAGACGACATAGGGTAAAAGCGCGGACGCTCAGGTACGTTTGCTACGTGTTTGATAATACTTTAACCCACGGACTCCGCCCCAAATCCCACCTAGAATGGTTCCAGTTTGAACACAAAATAACCAAACAGTAATTAAATATCCTGCCATTATTCCCTGACTTAGACCGCTCAGGTTAGGATTTGAGAAACTTGGGTCAGTTTTAAGCGTCCATTTATACCACAGCCAACCAAGAAAAAAACCAGCACTAGAACCAAGTAAGGCAACAATAAATGAGCGCAAAAATGTTAATAAACTGTACTTAAAATTTTTCAAACGCACTGTGGCGATCGCAAAAAATCTCGCTCCTATCAGTGCTGCTATTGTTACTGTCGATAGAATTAATCTTACTATTGTATTGGACATTCCTCAATTATTCTTAAAGGATAATTATTTTATATTTTACTAATGTGTTCTGCTGATATCATCTTCAACCCATGTTTAGGCTATTGGACTATAAACTGCATCCTTCATGCCTTGGGTCAGATAAGTGAAATCTAAGAAAAGTAAAAGTATGCCAAGTTAAAGGAATAAATTACTTTTAAAAGGTAGGAATGCATAGTCAGTTTCTCTCTTAAACTAACTGAGATATATTACGTTAAAATCGCTCCACCCATTAAACGCTCATACCGATACTTCAACTCTTCTTTCATCAAATACCAGCGCTCTAAAGTAACATCCATCTCTATTATTTTCTCCGCTGCTTGCCGCGCTAAAAGTAAAACTTCCTCATCGTCAACCAAACTCGCTAAGGTAAAATCTGGCACTCCAGATTGACGAGTTCCCAGTACTTGCCCTGGGCCACGAAAACGCATATCCATCTCGGAGATGAAAAAGCCATCCTGAGATTGTTCCAATACCTTCAACCGTTGTTGAGCATCAGGGCTTCTAGAACTGCTCATCAACAGACAGTAAGATTGAGCCGCACCCCGACCAACACGCCCCCGCAGTTGGTGCAGTTGCGATAGTCCAAATCGCTCTGCATTTTCAATGAGCATTACTGTAGCATTAGGTACGTCTACACCAACCTCAACAACAGTAGTAGAAACCAAAATTTGCGTTTGGTTGTCACGAAATTTGGTAATCGCTTCATCCTTATCGGCTGAACTCATACGACCGTGCAGCAGCCCCACTTGAAAGTCGGGAAAAACACTTTCCTGTAACTTTTGATGCTCGTCAACAGCCGATCGCAAATCTAATTTTTCTGATTCTTCCACCAAGGGCAAAACCACATAAACTTGTCTACCTTGGACAATTTCTCGGCGGATCAGGTTGTAAGCATGGTTGCGTTGCTGACCTGATAATACTGTTGTCTGAATCTTTTGCCGTCCTGGTGGTAACTCATCAATTTGACTCACATCCAAATCCCCGTGTATCGTCAGTGCTAAGGTTCGAGGAATAGGAGTTGCTGTCATAGTTAACACATGAGGTTGATTGCCTTTTTGCTGCAAACGTGCCCGTTGTTCTACCCCAAAGCGATGCTGTTCATCTATCACTACTAACCCTAATTGCTGAAAGTTTACAGGGTCTTGAATCAAGGCATGGGTTCCTACTAACAGAGGTAATTCACCAGTTCCTAACTGAGAATGTATTTGTCTTCGTTTAGCAGCTTTAGTCGAACCTGTAAGTAATTCCACTGGTAAATGCAAGAGGTTAAACCAACTAACTAACTTGCGATAATGTTGTTCTGCCAAAACTTCTGTGGGAGCCATTAGTGCCGCTTGGTAGCCAGATTGAATTGCTGCAAGGATAGCCAACACAGCGACGACTGTTTTACCTGAACCGACATCACCTTGCACCAAACGATTCATTGGTACAGGTTTTTGTAAATCGTTGAGAATGTCGTTAAGAACTCGTTGCTGGGCGCCGGTGAGTTGAAAAGGCAGTATTTCGTGAAATTTCTCTACAAGTTGACCGCGCGGGACAAGAATAGCGCTGGTTTGAATCGCTCTTGCTTGCTGTTGACGTTGCAGCAACCCAAGTTGCAGGTAGAAAAATTCGTCAAAAACTAGGCGACGACGGGCAACTTGTAGGGCGGCGCTATCACTGGGAAAATGGATATTAGCGATCGCATCTTTCAATTCCATCAAACCATATTTCTGCCGCAAACCACTTGGCAAAGGATCTTTCAGGTTAGCCGCAGCAGGCAAAGCAGCAATTACCGCCTGTCGCACTGTATTCGCCACCACGCCTTCAGTTAGTCCATAAATTGGTACTACCCGCCCAATATTTAGCGACTCAATCGTATCTCCTGGGCTTGCCAAAACCTCTAGTTCTGGATTATCCAGTGTCAAGCCATATTTACTTTCTTTCACCAATCCACAGGCTGCCAGAATGCTACCTACTGGATAACGGCGTTTTAAACTTTCTTGCCAAGCGCGACTGCTAAAGCGCGTACCTGCGTAAAAACGACCAATTTTGATTTGACCGCTATTATCTTTTACTACCAGTTCTAAAATTGATAATTTCTGATTTTTAGGGCTAGAAAAGCAGTTGCAACGCTTCACTGTAGCCACTATTGTCACCGTCTCACCTGCCTGTAACTCGCGGATATTTACCTGACGCGCATAATCAATATGGTCACGAGGATAGTAGAAAAGCAAGTCACGGACGCTATGTAAACCAAGCCGTGCCAAATTATCAGCTTTTTTAAAACCTATTTCTGGTAAATCACTGAGTTTTTGCTCAATTTTTGGTGCAAGTCTCCGACTCACCTCAGAGATAATTTTAGATTTTGGATTTTGGATTTTGGATTGATAAGTTTTCCCTTGCTCCCCTGCCCCCCTGCTCCCCTGCTTCCCCTGCTCCCCCTGCTCCTCTTGCTGTAGTTGGGAAAGATACCTACGAGTCTCTGCTACTAAATGCTGCCTTTCTTCCAGTGCTAGATGTGGATAACTAGCAAATTGCACTGCTAATCCTTGCCAACGGCGGCGTTCAATTTGGGGTAAGCCTGTTGGGAATTTGCCCAAAGTTAGGCTCAGAAATTCACTGAAACGATATTCTCTGCCCATCAAGTCTGTAAAGCCACGTTCAGCTTCTATTGCCAAGGCTTTGTGCAATCGTATCCAATCTGGTTTTTCATTAGTCATTGGTCAGCAGAGTTAGGAGTGAGGAGTTAGGAGTGAGGAGTTAGGAGTTAGGAGTTAAGAATAAATAACTCATAACTCATAATTCATAACTCATAACTTTATTCAAACCAACTAGCGCGCCATGCAGCTTCCGCTTCAGCGATCGCCTTTTCTTTATATCTTTTTTTATACTCTCGTCCTAGTTTGTTTAGCTGAACTAAAATACTGCGGATTCGCTTGCGATCGGAGGAAAGTGTCACATCAGCAAATTCAATTTCTCCTAGCCGCAGGTTAATAGCCATGATTTGAGTCAGTCCAGAATCTTCTGACTGTTGCTCATTTTCAATTTCAATTACTAAGTTTAATAAATTGGGGGGCCCTGGCATGACCTCAGCAGATGCTTCTGATGCCGCCGCTGCTGCTGCTAAAATCGGTTCTGGTAATTTTTTCGGCAATACTCCAGCTTTTTGTAACAAAAGGTTAGCATCATGCGAAAGTTTTTTCAGTATCTCTTGCGCAACCTCTTCTAATTTCTGTTGCCATTTTGCTAGTTCTATAGGATCGGAGGTGTTGGCAGTGAGATACTGAGAATTAGAAGTGTCCAGAAATAGTGAAGATGAAGAGGGTGTTACTTCCTCATCCATCTCATGCGTTTCATCTCCTTCATCTATCTCATCTACCTCATCTTCCCCTGATTCTTCACTTGTAAGATAAATGAGCAATTGTTCAGCTGCGAGTTCACCCAACTTGCGGATGGCTTGTTGCAATTGTTGGCGCTGATTCAATGACAAATGCAGAAAGTTTTCGGGATATCCTTGGGTACAGAGGTGGTAACTCGCGAGAATCAACTGTTTGCGTACAGCTAGCCCCAAGGTGTTTAGATAACTAGCATAAGCGCTTTGTAGTTCGATTGCGATCGCCCGGATCGCTTCTTGGAGTGCTGCAATATCCTGCTCAATTCGCTCGATTGCTCTTGCCATATTTTTTCGCTCTTGCCCATCTGAACCATTACATAGTACAAATGTACAAATTTATTTTAGGATAACTTTCCAGAGAATTTTATATTTTAAATTAAATGCGATATTTTCTGTCTTTTAGGGAACTCCAAGAAATAAATTATCCAATATTGTGGGGTGGGCATCTTGCCCGCCATATCGACTGGGCTATCGTGTCGCCCACCCCACAGGAGTTAGGATATTTTTTTATTTGTAAGTCTCTTACTAAATAAAAGACAGGTCAGGCTATTTGCTTGACCTGTACTTTAAGCAGTTAGGAATTAAGAATTATAAGTTATGAATTATGAAGTTAACTTCCTATTAACTCCTAACTCCTAACTCCTAACTAATATTACTTAGTGCCCATTTGTGCAGCGACTTCATCAGCAAAGCTGATTTCTTGCTTTTCAATGCCTTCGCCCAGTATATAACGGACAAAGCGAATCACTTGAATCTCTTCACCTAATTGAGTCTTGACTTGTTTTATCAAGTCTTCTACGGAAATACTCTGATCGCGAATGTAAGGCTGATCGAGCAAAGTCAATTCTTTCAGGCGTTTTTCAATCCGTCCCTGAACAATCTTTTCTTTGATGTTTTCAGGCTTGTTCGCCAAATCATCCTTGCCCATTTCAATGTCTTTTTCCTTTTGGGCAATTTCGGCGGGGATTTGGTCTACGCTCACATACTCGACATTAGGACAAGCCGCAACTTGCATTGCAGTGTTCCGTGCCAAGGTTTGGAACTCTGAATTAGTAGCCACTGATTCAGTTTGGGAACCCAGTTCTACTAATACACCAACTCGACCGCCAGTGTGAATGTAGCTGTCTACTACACCTTGTGTGCCTTCTGCTATTGCAAAATTAACAAAGCGGCGCACTTGGATGTTTTCACCAAGGGTGGCAATGGTTTGCTTGATAAATTCTTCTACAGTCGCACTTTCATTATCAATATAGGGTTGAGCCAGCAAAGACTCAACACTATCAGCTGTCGCTGCTTGCTTTGCTAGATTCTTAACTAAAGCTTTAAAAGCCTCGTTACGAGCAACAAAGTCGGTTTGGCAGTTGACTTCTATGAGTACACCTACTCGACCTTCGGGCTGAATGTAAGTGTCTACTAAACCTTCTGCCGCAATGCGATCGCTTTTTCCCCCCGCCTTAGAGATGCCCTTTTTCCGTAGCCAGTCTATGGCTTCTTCTATATTGCCATCAGTCTCTATCAGCGCTTTTTTGCAGTCCATCATGCCAGCACCAGTTTTTTGGCGTAGCTCTTGGACGAGTTTTGCAGATATTTCCGCCATGTTGCCTCAATTCCTAACTTGACCTCGAGTTGTAATCGCTCACCTAATTTAGTACTGAGTACTGAGTTTTGTTAGCGTTAGCGGGGCGTTTAGCCCGTGCTGAGTTTTGAGTGTTCAGTTATCAATTTTATTCTTCATTGACAAATCACAACTTACAACTTCAAAAATCAAGACTCAGCACTATTCAATTTGCTGAGTCTTTCTATCTTACTCAGGACTTAGCACTCTTGACTCAGAACTATTCTTCTGTTTCCTCGTCGGGAATTACGGCATCAGTATATTCGGTTTCTTCGTAGTCATCGTCATACTCACTACCGTCGTAATCTTCGTAATCATCTTCAACATCCAGCTGACCGTGACGCCCTTCATAAATGGCATCTGCCAATTTTCCGACTATCAGTTTAATTGACCTGATAGCATCGTCGTTTGCTGGGATGGGGATATCAACTACATCGGGGTCACAGTTTGTATCCAACATGGACACAATAGGAATATTCAGCTTTTGGCATTCTTGAACTGCGTTATATTCCCGGCGTTGGTCTACGATTACCACGATATCGGGCACTTTTCGCATTGTTTTAATGCCGCCCAAGTATTTCTGAAGCTTCGTCATTTCCCGACGTAGCATTGATGCTTCTTTTTTCGGCAATAAATCTAGTGCGCCAGTTTCTTCACGGCGTTCTAAATCTTTTAGACGGTCAACCCGTGTCTTGATGGTTGCCCAGTTGGTCAACATTCCGCCCAACCAGCGTTGGTTAATGTAGTGAGAACCACAACGGCTAGCTTCTTGGGCAATAATTCCAGCTGCTTGACGCTTGGTGCCGACAAAAAGAAATTTCTTCCCTTGTTCTGCGTGCGATCGCATGTAGTTGTAAGCATTATCCATCAACTGGGCAGTTTGCACCAAGTCGATAATATGCACGCCATTGCGGGAAGTATAAATGTAAGGAGACATTTTTGGGTTCCAACGCCGGGTCTGATGCCCAAAGTGAACCCCTGACTCCATCATTTGAGCCAATGAAACTACTGGCATATATTTTTCAACTCCGATTCGGGTTAAACCTCCATCCAAGTGTATTTCCCAATCGGGAAACACCCGAATTCTTAGATGTGCGAGATTAGTTAACCATACTAGGTTAACATATTCCGAAGAGTTGTAGTTGCTTGACCGAATGAGGTCAAAAAAATAGTGCTGCCTACTCAACAATTGGGCAGCACTATTAATGAAAATCTTGCTGTTTTAAAGGTCTACTAGCGGTCTTCTCGATCTTCGGGTTTAGGTTTTTGCCGCCGTTGTTCGATCTGATCGTCGATGGTTTCTCTCATTTTGCGATCGGCAGCGTCCATCGCAGAATATTTAAAGCGGTTGATTATGCCACTGAACAAGTTGCCAAAGAATCTTTCAATTTCTTGCATAATTTTATACCTCAGTATTTAAAGGTAAATTCTTATTGATCTTGGACTTTCTAGTGGAAGTAGGAAATAAAACGCTAACCGGTGCTTGAAGTATCTGTTAATCTCTTAGCGTCTCTGGGTGCTTAGAGGGCTGGCGGTTTATTTATCTTTTGATTCAGTTTTGCTTGGGAATGACTGTATAAAACAGTCTTCTCAATAAAATCAGTATTGTTGAGACTTACTAGATTGAATCCCCACAAGACATGAATGAATTAACCATCGCAGAAGATCCAAAACAATTTCTTAAACAGATGATGAGTAGTTTTTCGGAAAGGATGTGGTCTGCTGGCTGGCTTTCAGGGCTTGAGTTTATCCTATGGAAAAAGGTCAGGTCATGCTCAGATGACCTAACCTTACGAGAAATAGCTGACTTTAATTTTTATGCAGGATTGGCTGGTGGGTGGTGGATCTGGGAAAAAGATCAAAAGTCTGAGGTGTTTGTCACTCTAGATCGATGGCTAGAGATTTACAACCAAAATGTAAACTCCCAGTAACTAAAACTTGTCATCTCGGATTTGGAAATTAGATTGTTTGTTGAGAAAACCGGCTATCTGCTTAACCCAGTTGGCAAGCCTGTCAAACTTGTGCTTAACCATAGTCTCAATACCGTTCAGACGATACTCAACAAAAAGTTTCTTTTCGTTGTACTCAGTTAGATGCACATCTACTTTTCGCTCAACTGTGTACAACCGATCAACAAAGTTGTCTTTTAAGTGATCGACAGCTGCTAATACAGTATTTTCAACTCTATTGATTTTGGCATTGATATTTGCTTCTACCTGTGCCAATCGGTAAATAGCTCCTATCAAAGTAAGCAACCCAAGAATAATGGTTAAAGCATTATTAATATCAATTTTCATTTAAAGGAGTGCTTCTAGCTTTAATTTTTATAATTTAAATAAATTAATTACCGAAAATATTTCTTCGACTCCCCAACCGCTAGAAAGTCCTAAAGAGGCTGAATCCTGATTCCGAAATACTCGATATTCAAGCGCTAAAGATTTATTTGCGGCTATTGAAAACTTGCCGCTAAGTTCTGCTAAACATTGAACATCTACCCCAGACCCAGGATAGATCGAGCTACTATTCAACAAAACAATGTCATCAGTAACATTCCTTAACCTAATTCTTGATGTTGCAGTTCTATAAAAAGGTGAAACTGCATTCAATATATAAGTTCCAGCAGGTAATACAAACTCGTTATTAGAAATAATAACCGAGGCTGTATCATCAGTCGCAATATTATTAAGCTTTCGCTTATTCCAACTTCCTGCTGTGGCATTTCCCCCCTCTGTTCCAGATGGTTGAGTCTCTCTTAGTTGAATGAAAATAAGTCCATTAGAAGAAACAGAGGGGGTATATAAAGGCATTATGTCAACTCCCGAACCAAAGCGTTGCCATTAGCAGCCGACCAGATACCACTAATTACGCCAGTGTAATGAAATGGCACTTCGTAATAACCACCTGCTGATAACTTGGCAGTAAAAGCGTTTGTTGCTGCGGTTGCACCAAATTCTAGATATAGAGTAGCGGTGCTATCATTCCAAATTGTTGCACCTTTGCGATTGGAATTGGCAGCCAGGATTGTAGTGTTACTTGTACTACCAGCAACACTGGTAGGGGTTGAAGTGCCACTAGTTGATTCAGTTACTGTTACTGATGCTGGATTAACAAGAGCCATTAAATACACTCCAC
>NZ_JAVRCB010000022.1:0-131039 GCF_034530955.1 Nostoc sp. DedQUE05
AGTTCAAACATTCGTCCAGAAAGTTCAAACATTCGTCCAGAAAGTTCAAACATTCATCCAGAAAGTTCAAACATTCATCCTAGAGCAGAATTTACTAGATGCAAGAGTCTCATACCCGATTGGGCATAACCACAGTCAACAAAAAATTTCTCTGTATTTAGTGCCCCATACCCAATACTTCGATTCCTTTCGACTTCGCTCAAGGCAAGTCGCTCAGTACAAGTACCCAATTCCCAGTCCCTTGTATTTGCGATCGCAAACTAACTTAACCTAAATATATGCCTTTAGCAGAGGTAAATTCCAAGGCTATGTTCGATATTTAATTAAATAGTAAATATCAAGAACAACTAAACTCAGTTTTAACTCTACTTGCGATCGCCTTGTAAATTTGTCATTTGCTTATTCTTACAACAAATCTGGCTTTACAGGATTGATTGCAAATGTCCTAGAGTGAGTATCAAAAGTTCTCTGTTTTTACTTATATAAGCTCCTTTGCCTCATTTCAGCTATTAGAAATGAGGCATTTCCTATGTTGCTATACACCCACGCATAATTTTGTCAACGGGAATATAGGCAAAGTGTTAGTACTGCAAGGTATTTTGCTTAACCTAGTATATTAACTTGTGCTTCATCTTTGTATTGCTAGCGATCGCTTTTAGGGACAAGCTTTAATATAGCAATCAATTCAATTAGTTATAAATACTGAGGTTGATTAAGTGGCAAATTTGATTCAATTAATCAAACAAACGGTTTTGTCATTGTTCCCGTTTGCTTATTAAGCAATGCTACTTACAGACTGGAACCACATTTTAGACAACATTTTGCCTGATGAAAGTAGTGAGGCATACATCAGTGATATTTTTGTCAGACCTCTAATAAAAGCACTTGGATTTAATCAGCAAGAGCATTTTTCAGAATTTACTACGGGGAATGGGACAGTAGATTTTGCTGCGCGTAAGAATGTTGACAGTGATATTTTTGCATTGTCTAGGGTCAATCCCTATTTACTGATTGAAGTCAAAGCACCAGCAACAGGAGCAGGAGCAAAATTTAATTTATCAGAAGACACTCCTCAATACATAAATACTAGAGAGCAAATAAAAAGATATTTACTCGCTTCTAAGTGCAACACATCTCAATGGGGTCTTATTACTAATTCAGTTCATATTCAGCTATTTCGGCGACATGGAAAAGTTGTATTTCCTGCAACTCAAAGTATTTTAATTAAAAAAGATAATATTAATGCTATTGTTTCCAATGTAAAAGATTTAATTCACAATCCGCCCAAAGCTTTAACTATTTGTGTTTACAACAACAAAGGAGGTGTGGGAAAAACTACAACAACTGTTAATCTAGCAGCTACTCTTGTACAACAAGGAAAGCGAGTGTTAGTAATTGACTTTGATCCACAGCAAGGAGATTTAACTAAATCTCTTGGTCTACAAGTAAGAAAAATTAGTTTATATGATTGTCTATCCGATAGATATTTAAACATTCACGATACAGTTCAACCATTTACAGTCAAATTTAAATCTGGAAAATTATTACAATTTGACGTTATTCCCGCAGATCCCAAACTGGAAAATTTGACAGAGCAAGACTTAGCTACAAGAATTGAAAAGGGGTCTGCTAGGTTAAAAGATGCTCTAAAAGCTTTTGTGTATGAATATGATTATATATTTATTGACTGTCCAACAAATTGGATGTTTTTTAGTCAAAGTAGTCTCTACGCCTGTGATGTGGTTTTAATACCTACCAAACACAATAATTTAGCATCTCTAGATAATGCAGCTAAAGTAATTAAAGAGTTAGTACCAAAAGTTAAGGCAGCTAGACGAGATGGTGGGCCAATCGCCTTACCTATATTTTTTAATGGTGAAAGTATCACTCCTCCTCAACTTAAAACAGCAACTCAGGAAATTGAAGCCATTATTACAAGAGAAATGCAAGTATCTAAGTTTAATTTACTTCCTTACTTTTGGCCAAAGACTACAAGAGCTAACATTGACAAAACCATATATAGTCTGCCAAGCTATGCGATTGTAGCAAATGCTGCATTTTCTCGAATCCCAGCAGCTTTCAAAAATTCTACAGCTGCTGAATATTATCGTGGTCTAGCTAAGGAGTACTTTATTTTATGAGTGATTTTGATAATATTGGCAAACTAATGCATCTGAAGTTGACTGATATTGAATCTGGAGAGCAGTTTTCTGAATCGGAATTTATCATCAAAGCAGCAGCAGAGTCTATTTTACAAGCTGATGGTCGAAATTGGATTCCTGTTATTGTTAAAGAAATTGCTGACTATCAATATCAAGTTGTTAGTAATCATTTTGTATATGCAGTTGCTCAACAAGCTGAATTAGAGCGGGTATGGTGCATAGTCATCTCACCAGAATCTCAAAGTATTGAGCAAGCCAAAATTTTAGCCAGAGAAGTTTTACCTAAAGTAAATTTGAATACAGCATCACGAGATACTATTCTAGCTGCACTCAGATACTTAATATCAGAACCAAGTAGTGCATTAAAAGGCGTAGATCCTATTGTTGCCACAAACCGAATTACAGAATCTAATCGCAAAACTTGGTCTAACTTTAACCCTATTCTTACCTTGAAATGTGGAATTACTAAAGGTAAAAAGTTGGATACTCTTGCCAAAGTATTCTTTTTCTCACCATCACCAGAGCCAGAGCCTTTACCACCACCAAAAATTGTGAGTATTAAATCTGCATCAAGAGATGAAGTGTTTACTCGTTTGAATTATTTATCAAAATTCCAAATAGATGGTTTTGAAGCAATTGATATAGAAAAATCATCTGATGTTATATTCAGTGCTAGTAAAGGCAAATGGAAAAGCTTAAATACTATCTCTAAACTTGAATGTGGCATTGACACTACAAAAATAAAGGCTCTTAAGAAAGTGTTTAGTCTTTAATCTGATCCACTAATTACAGGAATAACTGACACGATTTTCTCAGCTTCATTTACTCTAATCTCCGCCAGCCCAAACTGTTCAATAACTGCTGCATTTGTTGTCAAATGCCTACTCACTTCAGCCACTCGATAGTGACTTTCTTGTGAAGCTAAAGCGGCCGGCAATAATAACTGATCTGCTAAATGTTCATCCACTGGTGCGCCGGTGTAATGAAACTCAAGCAGTTGCTGACAAGCAATCTCTGCAACTGTTTCCGCCGACAACCGCAAACGCCCAAATCCACCAAAGCCAGTTAAGCTATTCTGATACTCAGCAGTTAAAAAAATACCCGCCCCAGGTGCCACACCTCTTTCTCGTAAAGTCTGTACAGTAACCTTTAAATGAGCTTCCCGTAACAAATTCTCCGCACGATTAGCCATCCGTTGCGGAATATGGGAAGGCAATTCCGTCACCACTGCTAGTCCTCGCACCTGTTGTAAATCGCCCCGTTCCAACAAGTCGATCCCACCGAGTTTACCACCGCCATCTACCTGTAACTCTACCTCGCCCCCACCTTGGGGATACCACCCCCAAGCGCCTAACTTGACTTGGGCTTCTACACCCATGCGTTGCAGTATGGGCAGATAAACTTGCTCAATGTACGTCGCTGTCGGGCTAAAGTTCACATGAGTTCCACCCTTTAGTGTCACCAAGGAATTGCCAGATGCTAGTGCCAAAGGTAAGAGAATTGTTTGAAGAACTAGAGCGATCGCACCCGCAGAACCACCTTGTTGTGCTTTACTAACATCAAAGGTATAAATTCCCGCTTGCACAGCACTACCTGGGATGAATTCTAGCAGCATTGAACCCAAAGCATCACCTCGTAGTTGGGCATTACAAATTCTCGCCGCCGCCCGAACTGCTGTTAAGTGTTGCGCTGCTAATCCTGGCTTTTTGCGTCCAGCGCGAATGCCTGTAATTCGTATGGGTTCGCCGGTAATGGCGGCTAGACTTAAGGAAGTGCGAAGAACTTGTCCGCCTCCCTCTCCGTAGGAACCGTCAATTTCAATCATGGGCGATTATTGGAATGTTGGATTTTGGGTTATCCCCACGGCTGTTAAAATCAAACCACAAATTATAAACGCCTAACAGCTAGCTTTTTAGAGAGAGGTTACACAAATATACAGAGAAATTTCTGATATGTGTTTCTGTAGTTTGCTAATTTTGAGTATGGAATTGAATAACCTTGCTTTTACCGGGGTTCATCAACCCATAAGGATCGACTATTTCTTTAAATTTTAACTGCTCAGGATCGATAAATTTTCTGCCGCCGTCTTCAATAATATACGTATGAGGATTGGCAATACTCACACCCTGTTCTTCGTGATAGCGGATAATTTCATTGAGGCGTTCTTCTGTGGTGTAGCGCACAAGTTGCAATGCACCAGGAACTACGACACCATTCACCCGAAAAAATTCTAAATGCATCATTACCTCATTGCCGAAGTAATTATACATCTGCTCTACTAGTTGCAAACTGCAATCATTAGGAAAGAGACTTTGTAAGTATGTAATCCCAGTATCTACACTCCGGGCAAGTAAGGTAGTGTGGTTCCAGGAAAATTCTGCTAAATGTGTACCTTTAGCTGCTTCCTCAGCTGGTTTTTGATAGGTAATTTGTCCGCCGTATTGCTGCACCAAAGCCGGTAAGAATTCCAAACTCGGTTCAGAAATTATCAAAAATACTGAGTGACTTCCTTCAGGAAGATACTCTTGTACTACGTGAAAATATTGGGAAATTGGGGATGCAAATACAGAAATTAACTTCTTAATCATGCCATCAGCATTACCAATTGCCTGACCAAACTTTGCTGCTGTCATAAAGTCATCAAAGGTGACAATCACTTCTGCCCAAGGATAAGCTGGCCCTAAAGGAATTTCGACTTCAGTGATGATGCCATTAATTCCCCAAGCATGATTTACCTTTTGGACATCATCGCCGCGTAATGCGATCGCACGGGGTTCATCTTCTATAGTTACCACTCGCAATGCTAAGATATTACCGCGATCGGCTAACATACCATATTGGATCGAGCCAATACCCCCACTTCCTCCAGCAATAAATCCGCCAATTGTGGCAGTGCGGTACGTAGAGGGAGCCATACGAATTTCCCAGCCAATTTCTCGTGTTTTTTTATCCAAAGCTGCCAACTTCACCCCAGCTTCCACCCGCGCCACTCCCGGTTTTACCCAAAGAATCTCTTGCAGCCGCGTCATATCCAAAATTACGCCACCGTGCAACGGTACACATTGCCCATAATTCCCAGTTCCCGCACCTCGCACAGTTACAGGTATACGATGTTTTGCACACGCAGCTGCAACTTTTAAAACCTCTGCTTCATTAGCGGGACGCACTACGATATCCCCAACTTTTCCCTCTAATTTCGACACTAACACAGGGCTAAAAGTGTGATAATCCTGGGATAATTTTGCGACTTGAGTAGAGTCAGTAATAGTTTCTATACCTTCTAGAAAATTAATCAGAGCATCTAATTTTGTCGTCATATATATCCTTTTTTAACGCAGAGGAACGCAAAGGTTTACGCAAAGGAACGCAAAGAATTCACTCCTCTGCGAACCTTTGCGCTTCCCTCAGCGCCCCTCTGCGTTTTAAAATCTTCTCATCTTTCACAAAACTTTCATGCCACTTACTCAAAAAGTCAGATAGCGCACTCAAGCAGACAAAAATCAATACTTAGTTTCCTGTGTCTGTGCGTCAATAATTACACTCCAGTCATCGTTTTTCACAGCAGCTTCAAGTTGACGTTGACGTTCGGCTTCACTCGCATCTATTGTTTCTAACTCTTTAGAAAGGGTTGTATCAGCCATTGCTTTCCGCAGTTTTAGCTTTTTCTCTTCGTAGGCTTGAAGTTGGGCTTCTGACATTACCGCCTTAGTCGCTTCACCTACCGTACTAGCCCACATTCTGCAATCAGTTGCATTACCAGGTGGCGTACTTTCAAGTTCTGCTATCCACGCATCTCGCAAATCTTCCATTTCTTGACGCTTGGGAAACTTGAATGCTTGCACGCGTACAAAAGCACACTTTTGCTTGCCATTTTGGCGAAGATGGCCGTTTAGGGAAAGCAACACATTCCGAGAATAGCCAATGTACTGCGTGTGACGTTCTGCATCTAATACTGCGTAAACTCCGGTAATTTTAGCGTTCTGAGCAGCTACACTCCAAGCCTCAAAGCCAATGATTTCAGTACCATTGTTTGCCAGTTCAGGAGTTATACTCACCTCAATGGCGGCGTGTTCGTTGTCAGAACTATACAAAAAATCATGCAGTCCACGGTGGTTTATGGGGACATTTTGATGTTCAATTGGCGGATTGTGCTGAGTTTCCATTGCAATTGATCTCCAAGTTATTAATTAGCGATGTCTACGACGAACTTCTCTACGAGAGGTTACGCCAATGCTTACACAAGCAAATATATGCCCTTAAAATATTGAAGCTTAAATCTACTCACATCTCCAAATCCTCGTTCTGACAAAGCAAAAACAACTATTAAACTTCTTATGAATCAATTGATACCTAAAAATTGGATGTTCATCAAACAGCGACTTACCCCTTATTTATTTTTATTACCCGCCTTAGTTCTTTTAGGCTTAACTGTCTTTTGGCCTGCATTGCAAGCCTTTTACCTGAGCTTTACCAGCTATGAAGACATTGCCCAGCCGCCACAATGGATAGGTTTCGCCAACTTTCTCAAGCTTTGGAAGGATGCAGTTTTTTGGAAAACTTTGGAAAACACTTTTTTATATCTTGTAGGTGTAGTACCAATTTTAGTAATCGCTCCCTTAGTACTGGCAATTTTGGTAAATCAGAAACTGCGGGGAATGAATTGGTTTAGAGCAGCGTACTACACTCCAGTAGTAATTTCAATGGTGGTTGCAGGAATAGCTTGGAAATGGCTGTATGCAGAAAACGGATTACTGAATCAGTTATTTAAAGCTTTAGGTCTTTTTCCAGAAGGTATTCCTTGGCTAACTAGCCCAGCAAAAATTTTTGGCATTGTACCAATTTCTCTTGCCAGCGTCATGGCTGTCACCGTATGGAAAGGATTGGGTTACTACATGGTGATTTATTTAGCAGGGTTGCAATCAATTCCCGCTGATGTGTACGAAGCCGCAGCCATTGATGGCTCTGATGGTATCAGCAAACATTGGGATATTACCATACCTTTAATGAAGCCATATTTAGCCTTAGTGGCAGTAATTTCGGCTATTTCTGCGACCAAAGTGTTTGAAGAAGTCTACATTATGACTCAAGGAGGCCCACTCAGTAGCTCAAAAACGATTGTTTATTATTTATATGAGCAAGCCTTCAATAACTTGGAAATTAGCTATGCTTGCACAATTGGTCTAGTGCTATTTTTGATAATTTTAGGATTGTCAGTTTTGCGATTAGCTATTAATCAGCAAGGTGATGATATCACAATTTAATAAATTTATAAAAATCATTTTCTCTCAGCCCCGATAATCTGAAAATATTCAAATATCGAGAGTGCATGAAAACAGACACGATTTTTTACACCTTATTCCAAACTCTTCCAGGTGTCTTATTTGAACTTTTGGAACAATCGCAAGCTTTAGCATTACACTACGAATTTACCTCAGTAGAAATCAAAGAACTAGCACGTCGCATCGATGGCTTATTCTTACCCAAACCTGAATTTCCAGAAGATACAATCTATTTTGTTGAGGTACAGTTTCAGCGCGATGATGATATTTACTGGCGAATAATCACAGAAGCTTTCCTGTATATCAATCAATATAAACCTCAACGTCGCTGGCAAGCAGTATTACTTTTTGCTCAACGTAGTCTCGACCCAGGTATACCATTCATTTATCAAACATCATTAGCTCCACAGCAAATTCGTATAATTTATTTAGACGAATTAGATAATGTACCATCATCTTCGATTGGGCTAGACGTAATTAAGTTAGTAGTTGCAGCCGAAGATCGAGCCGTACAGCAAGCGAAAAACTTGATAAAACAAGTACAACGAACGGATGAAGCTAACCGTAGCAATCTTTTAGAATTAGTAGAGAGAATGCTTATCTACAAATTTGTAAACAAAAGTCAACAGGAGTTAGAAGCAATGTTTGGATTAACCGATTGGAGACAAACTAAATTTTACCAGGAAGTAAAAGAAGAAACAAAGCAGGAAGTAAAAGAAGAGGTTCGCAAAGAAACAAAACTCAATACTATACCCCGTCTACTTAAGTTGGGTTTAAGTATAGAGCAAATTGCTGAAGCATTAGAATTGGATGTTAAACAGGTACGACAAGCTATTGAGAAGCAAGGAGAAGAGGGAACAGGAAGTAATTCGTAATTGAAGAGATTTATTTAAAATCGCTTTTGATATTCCACTACAGCACGACTGTCATCGGTTAAGTTAGTGGAGGCACGCACGCGAAATTCATTGTTTATCCGGTAATTAATACCCCATTGGAAGGGATCGTTTGTTGTCAAAATTTTAATACTGGAAACGGATATTTTGGAAGAAATGTCAACCCCAGCCTCCGCTGCTAATTCTAAAGTTGAATTGCTTCTTCCAGCTTCGGGATTCTCAGATATCACGGTAGGAAATATCCGCAGTTCGCTTAAGCCAAAGGTACTCCCAATCTGGTTAAAAGCTGACTGAAAATTGTTAAATACAGCCGAACCTGCGATGTTAATCAGGCCTAAAGTACTGTCTGCACGTCCTTGGGTGTCTACAAATCCACCTCCTAAAAGAGCAACAATTTCGGTTTGACTACGTGATGGACTACTTGTTAATTCTAAATTTTCATTTAGTTTGCTAGCTAAACCGTTGATAGTAGCTTCGACTCGAACACTTTCTAACGCTGATAAACCTGTAGAATTTACTCGGCTGAAGTCATTACTTTGAGTTACATCTAGTACTTTGGCAAATAGCCGAATATCTAAGTTGGGGTCGCGGGGTTGAGAAGGACTAAAAGTTGCAGTGTGTTTATAGCCACGAGCAAGGTTAAATTGGGTAGTAAATAAATTTACCCCTCCTTTTTCTAACTGGATGGTGCCATCGGGTATCGGCTGATTGATTAAGCCGTTAACGATGAGATTACCGCTGGCACGAAAGTTGAGAATAGGGTCACGGGTAATTTGGACGTTTTTACCTAGTTCCAAATCTAAATTATTAAATCTGGCGTTAGTATTTCCTACCCCATTCCCAATTTCAGATTTGCTCTGCTTATTATCTTTTGTGGGTGATACGCCAATACTACCATTTTCAGATGTCGTGGCGTCGGTAGATTCTGCCAGCAATACCTTACCATCAAATAAATCTACTCTACCGCCAATTATGGGGTTAAGGGCAGAACCAGTAATCTGCAAATTGCCACTAGCGCCTCCTTGGTAAAGTCCCTTGAGATTCAACGCTAACTGATCGAGATTAACAGTCAGGGGATTTTTGATAGTTACGTTCTCATTGTTGAAGATGGGAATTTCACCAGCGGCTTTTACCGTCCCACGGCTAAATCTACCTTGAAGATTTTCTACTAAGATGCTGTCAAAATTAAACAGAACTCTACCTGTGACACCTCTCAGCTTACGTGGCAAAGCCTGGGCTGAAAAAGTAGCATCATTGACAGTAGCAATTCCCTGTACTTGGGGTTTTTGCAATGTTCCCCGCACTTTGAGGTCTACTTCTCCTTCACCTTTCTCAAATAACACTTGATTATTCAATGCGTTTAACAGCCCCAATCCCTCGTTTTCTAACTTCATATCCAAACTGATTTGATCGCTGTCTGGTGCGACGGAAGCAAAAGGTAATTTATAAGGGATGCTGCCAGTAATATCAACAGGTTTTGGGCCAGCAATTGCTACAGTACTACCAAAGTTTAAGCGTCCGTTGGCATAGCTGAAACTTGCTCTTGCTGACTCTATTTTGCTCTGATTTAGTATTCCTTCGGTGATTTGCAATTCCCCTCTAGCTTGGGGATTAGCAATGCTGCCTGCTAAAGCTGCTGTACCGTTAAGATTACCTGTGATTCCAACTGGTAGTTTGACAACATTATTCAATAGTTGTACCGGAAAATTATTCACCCGCAACTGACCAGATTGTTCATCACCACCAACGTTACCTGTAAAGGCAATCAGTCTGTTTTTAGACTGGATTCGTAATGGTCGCAAACTCAAAACACCATTTTCAAAGCTACCTTCGGCAATCACTCGATCGGCAGTATAAAAACGATTTCGTTCTTCCTTTTTACCCCAGGCAAAATCTTGTCCGTTCAAATTAAAATCCACTGATAATCCATTGGCTGTAGCTGTATTTACAGCCACTTCCCCGTTGAAAGTCCCCTTTAAGTCTGCCAAATCTGGTATTGGAGTGGAATTAAGTCGCTGTTCTTCCTGTTCTGCCACCAAAGCTTCAATTTCAGAAAACCGTTGGATTTGGGTTAATAAGGGTTCATTTGGCGTTCCTTGGGGGTTGGTAGTCAGATCCGCTGCGGTGCCGTAAATTTCTGCCGAACCACCTGGCAAATTTTGTAAATCAAATACCTTGGCTACAGCCAGAACATCTTGGATCTCACCCTGCTTGACGTTCAATTTACCTTGTAATTTAGGCCCTTTAGGGCTTTGAGCCACAGTCCCAACAAGGGCGTAGCTACTTTTTCCTTTGACAAATTCGCTACTAGTGAGTGTAGCTTTACCGTCACCGTAGCGGAATTGAGCAGCTATTCGATCGCCTTTAACCCGGCCAATTTGCGGATTAGCGATCGCTAAATTTCCCGTAGCGGCAAATGTCTGCTGATTAAACAGCAAATCCCCAGTTAACAACCCAGCTATCTTACCAGCACCCAGGCGAGTAATCGGTGGCGGAGTCAAATTCAATATTTGTAAGGGGAAATTGGCAAGTTTCAGCGCCCAATCATTCCCTTGAACATTACCTGTGGCTGATGCTTGCTGCCATTTGACTAAGAAAGATTTCGGGCGATTATTGGCATCTAAATTGAAGTTCAAGCGATCGCTATTACCCGCCAAGTTTAAACTCAAACCACGTCCCTGTTCTGAATTGATGTTTCCAGTTAACAACGGCTCAAAAGCAATATCTTGAACAATCAAGTCTCGTAAGTTGATTTGTCCTACGACATTTGGTAAGGGCAGTTTACCAGTGATTTGACCATTAAAATCTACATTTCCCGCCACAGCAACCTGATTAGGAAGATTGATCGGTAACTGTTTTAAGTTGTAATTCTGCGCTTGGACGTTGAGATTTAGGGCAGTAATTTCCGGTATCCCTGCTGATTTTGCATTGGCTAATATGTTACCAGTCACACTTAAACCGGGAGCAGTGGCTCGCTCAATGGTCAGCCTTTCACCACTCCAAGCGATCGCAGCCGTCAGAGGTCGCTCTAAACCAGGGATACCTTGAGATAATTGCACCTGTCCAGCTGCACGCACATCAGCTAATTTGGACGATCCAAGCGTACCGGCTAATTGCAATTGACCGCCAAACTGACCTCGTAATTGCTGATTGAGCCGATTTAATTCCACACCAGCAGCATCAACTACAGCTTGATAGCGACCATTACCCACTTGGATATTAGAGGCTGTAATATTTCCACCTGCAACATCCAGCCGTCCCTGACCGTTAGCTTGGATAGTTTGTGGTTGGAAAGAATCAACAGAACCCGCCACGTTTACTTGACCAGTTAACTTCCCTCCAAACTGCGGTGGTACTGCTGCCAACTGCCGCACAGGTACATTGGTTGCCTGAACTTGCGCCTGGTATACACCATTACCCACTTGGATATTAGAGGCTGTAATAGTTCCACCCGCAACATTTATCCGCCCCTGACCGTTGGCTTGGATCGTTTGCGGTTGGAAGGATTCAACAGAACCCGCCACGTTTACTTGACCAGTTAACTTCCCTCCAAACTGCGGTGGTACTGCTGCCAACTGCCGCACAGGTACATTGGTTGCCTGAACTTGCGCCTGGTATACACCATTACCCACTTGGATATTAGAGGCTGTAATAGTTCCATCTGCAACATTTATCCGCGCCTGACCGTTGGCTTGGATCGTTTGTGGTTTAAAAGAATCAACAGAACCCGCTACGTTGAACTGACCATTTAATGCTCCTTGGAACTGCTTGGGTACTTTTGCCAACTTCTGCACAGGCACATTCTTAGCCTGAACTTGTGCCTGATATACACCATTCGCTACTTGGATATTAGAGGCTGTAACCGTACCGCCACCAATAGCAAGGCGACCCTCACCACTGCCACGGAAGGTTTTCAGGCTGAAATCATCTCTGCTACCTGCGATTTGGAACGTTCCCGCCAAAGGATTATCTAAAGCTGGGGGAGACTGTTTCAATATTTGTCCCAACCGCACGCCATTAGCTACCAGTTGAGCCGAGAAACTTTGGTTTTGCAGTTGGATATTAGAAACTGCAACTGTACCGCCACCAATTTGAACTCCTGCACCATCACTGCGAATTGTGGCAATTGCAAATGGTGCTGTGCTGCCTGAGAGGATGAGACGACCATTGAATTGTGCCCCAGCCAAAGAGACATTTTGCAGTTGACTTTTGTCTACAAAGGGTTCTAATTTTACGCCAGAGGCAACAGCCACAGCTTGCCAACGCTCATTAAAATAACTACCAGTTGCCCGAACTGTACCACCACTTATATTCAGAGCCACATTACGGAAAGAGACGGTGCGATTTGGAGCGATCGCAACTTCACCAGTTCCGGGGTAAGTTCCATTAGGAGCTTGGAACTGTACCACGGTTTGGACATTGGTAGGAGCGCCAGTTAGTTGAGCTGTAGCAGAGACATTGCCGATTTGAAAGGTAGGTGTTGTTTCGTAGACATTTGCGATCGCATCCCCTGGAACATTCTTGGCAGCGAAATTTAAATCCAGTCGCGGATTTTTACCAAGTCTAATTGTACCAGCGCCCGTGATTTCACCACCAACTTTGGCTTTACCTTGAATATCTTTTAAGGTAATTAAAGAGGAACTAGTAGCAAGCTCAAACTTACTACTGATGCTATTAAAATCAACTTTGTCAATTCTGGCAGTTCGGATTGTGGCAACTGAGCCGGAGAGTATTGGCTCTTTTGTCGATCCGGTAATTTGCAAAGAAGCTTGTACTTGTCCAGCGATCGCTACAGGTAATTTTACCTTGAGAGTCTCCTGGGCATTCGCCAAACTCACCGCATTTACACGCGCTGCTAACTTCAAGCCTGCTTGAGTGTCGACAATTCCCGTAGCTACTAAAGGAATTTTGCCGTAGTTGCTAGTCACATTATTTAACTGCAACTCAGTTCCTTGGAAGTGGAGGTTTCCTTGGCTATTGCTCAACAGTTGCGGAACTTTGGGTATTTGCAGCGTTACCCCTTGCACAGTAGCGTTGCCAAACAATAGAGTTGGCTGTCCTGGTGTCAACCGAACTAACAAATCGCCATTGGCTCGACCCGCCTGTAAGTTAATTGGTAACTTAATCAACCGAGTAATATTCTCAGCCAAAAAATCTTGTGCTTGCACCTGGAAAGTCCCTGCTAGCACCTTAGAACGTGTCTCTCCCTGAATGGAAATATTGCCACCACTGTCTGCTTGACCCCCGACTTCAAACCGGATCAACTGGTTATTTGCTAAAAGTTGAGCAGATCCATTAAGTTGAGAAAATAGCACCGGCAATTGCTGAGTGTTGTTAGCGGTAGCAGGGCGTTTATCCAGTACTGAATTAGAATTTGGGTATTCTCCCTTGCCCCCCTGCCCCCCGGTCACTGAGCGTAGCCGAAGTGCTGCTCCCCGGTCACTGAGCGTAGCCGTTGGCGCAGCCTCTCGTAGAGAAGTGCTGCCCCCCTGCTCCTCTACGCCCTCATCTCCCTCTACTCTCTCATCCGGCATCAAGGCCAGCTTGGCATTACGAAACCGCAGGTAGTCCAAATCGGTTTTAATTGCACTGCTTCCACCTGACGACGTAATGGTAGTGGAAACCCAACGCCCTTGGTCATCCTGATCAATGTAAATATCTGGGTTGACTAAGGTTACATCTAGCTTTAGATGGCGATTAAAAATTAGTTGTAACAGATCGAAACCCACCTCTACAGATTCGACTGTGGCCCGATCTGCATCTGTGGGTGTGGCTGGGATAGCTGAAGCCCCAAACTGTACTCCTGTCAACGAAAATTGTGTGACTCTTCCCAGTTTTACCGGACGGTTGAGTGTAGTAGTCAAACTTTGTTGTGCCAACGGCGTTAACTCTGTTTGGACAAAAGTCCACAACCGCCAAATACCAACGAGAACTCCTAACAGCAAAAGTCCACTCAAGGCAATGCTACCCCGGCTCAACACCAGCAACCACAAACGTTTGCGGATAGGGGAGGGGGAATGAATATCTTGATTGGTAGATTTAGTCATTTGCTTTCACTGTATTAATTGCCGGATCTCGCTGGCACACACAAGCATTAACTGGCACATTGGTTCAGTATGCCATTTCCAGGATACGCCAACTAAACCCAAGACCCCATTGGTTGAGTTACGGTATTTTATCGATCCAATACTTATGCTTAATAATATTGGCGTTTTCAGGAAAATCTGAATAGAGTGAAAATTATTCCTGTGACTTTCCTTGAGGCACAATCTCGAACTTTAATATGAATAAACCTTAAAAAGGACAGATGATTACACCAATGCGTGTTTTTGTGTTAATTTTTAATGCTCGAACGGAAAATGAGGGGATTCACACAATTCGGGAAGGCGATGCCGAAGGCGGCAAGCTACGCAATAAAATTCTGATGTTCGAGTCAGAAGACGATGCGACGCGCTTTGCCCTGATGTTAGAAGCTCAGGATTTCCCCGCACCCACACCGGAGCCGATGGATGCTGAAGAAATCAAGGAATTTTGCGAAAGTGCTGGATATGAATGGGAAATCATCCCAGAAAACAGCAATTTAGTTGTAACTCCCCCAGAACTTAACGTCGAAAAAACTGACTGGCAAGAAGATGCCCAGAAGGAGGATACTGTTGAAGACACTTTCCCTCTCAATCAACAGCCGCTAGAAGAACCAGAATTGTCTGATTCTGAATTAGAGAAGATGCGTCGCAAATTGGAAGGGTTGTTGTAAGTAGTCATTAGTCATTAGTCATTAGTCATTAGTCATTGGTGATTAGCCATTGGTCGCTAACTGACTAATGACAACGGACATAGATAGATGCCCAAAGAAAGGGCGGCGTAGGCTAGAACAAAAGACAAATGACAAATGACAAAGGACAAATGACAAATGACAAATTTGCAAGAACGCGGGCATCTTTTAACTGAGCTGGTCAATCCTAATAGTCTGAACTTAGACCAGCTTAGTTCCCTAGAATTGGTGGAGTTGTTTAATGACGAAGACCAAAAGGCTGTCGCAGCAGTTGCAGCAGCGAGAATTCAGTTAGCAGAGGCAATTGAGCGCACCGCAGAGCGTTTGCGTCACGGAGGACGCCTATTTTATATCGGTGCGGGTACAAGTGGCAGGTTAGGGGTGTTAGATGCTGCTGAGTGTCCACCTACTTTTTGTACACCCCCAGAGTTGGTACAGGGGATTATTGCTGGTGGTGCTGGCGCACTAGTACGCAGTTCTGAAGATTTAGAAGACAGTATTGAAGATGGTGAGGCTGCGATCGCTGGGCGGCACATTACCCAATTAGATGTCGTAGTTGGCATTACTGCTGGTGGGACAACGCCTTATGTCCACGGTGCGCTTCATGCTGCTCGTCAGCGAGGAGCCATAACTATTTTTATCGCCTGTGTTCCTGCTGAACAAGTTAGCTTTGATGCCGATATTGACATTCGCTTATTAACAGGGCCAGAAATAATCGCCGGTTCAACTCGCCTGAAAGCGGGTACAGCTACTAAATTAGCTTTAAATATCCTTTCTAGCGGCGTAATGGTTAAACTAGGCAAAGTTTATGGCAATCGCATGGTGGATGTAGCAGTAACAAATCAAAAATTACGCGATCGCGCTTTGCGAATTTTGCAAGACCTCACAGGTTTAAGTCGGGAAGCTGCTGGTTTTTTACTAGAACGTAGTGGTAAATGGGTTAAGCTGGCGTTATTGATGCACTGGACTGGTTTGGAAAAAGACGAGGGCGATCGCCTTCTTTCAGAACACCAAAGTAATCTCCGGGCAGCTATTATCAGCTATCAAAACCACAAGCAACCTTGAATAAATTGTCTAAATAAATACTTTATAATCTGGCTGCTACTTGTTTTAGTAGCACGCCTTTTTTTAAGAATAATATTCCCTAGAAAAACTGAAATTAATTAGCATAATTAAGAATAGTAAATTTAAATAAATATTTAAACCTATGTTGTCAATGTGAATAACAAAAGTAAAACTCTTTAGAGACTGCTAGTATTTTTTAAACTAAAATTCAGAATTTATACGGATATGATTCAGTATGAAAATTCTTAAAATGATATATAAATACATCATAATCTCGACTATGGCAACCTACTTTAGTCATAAATATTAGCAGAAAAGTAAACTCTGCCAATAAAGACTCTATGCTAGATAAATTATTTACTAGCAATAGTTTTGTCATGTTAACATCTGTCTTGCTTTTAATAATCTTGATTTAGACTGCTATATACCAAATGCATTTGCACTTATTCACAGCTATATAGCTAGAAGACTGTGACGGAAGTGTTGCCTACCTCTGACAAGTGACTTAAGAAGCTTGTCTGGTTAATTGACATGGTAGGTAGATTTACGCTGTGCTCTACTAGTATTGGTTTTTAATAGCTAGCTTTTTAATAAAAGGAACAAACTATGCCCCATCAAGAACTTATTTCAAATAACCTAGTAAATGAATTTAAAACTTGTACTCAGTTGCAATACAATGGCAAATTAAATATTAAGAGTTCCAAGGGCAGCCAATGGACTTTTTACTATCGACTGGGACGGATAGTTTGGGCAACAGGAGGAACTCATCCCTTTCGACGTTGGCGTAGACATATAGCCCAGAATTGTCCCCAGATTGATGTTGATAAGTTGCAGTTACCGATGCAAGACCTATCAATTGATTACTGGGACTATAAACTGATAGAAGTATTTTATAAAAAACAGAAAATTCAGAGAGAACAGATTCAATCTATTGCGGAAAATACAATAGCAGAACTATTATTTGACCTAGCTTTGCAAGGAAACTTTGCTTCTCTAAGTTGCAATCGCAACCAAGAAGTTATCTTAGAAACCCCAATGAGCTTCACGAGTTCAGAAATGTCTGTAAAGCACATGCAAGACTCATGGAAAATTTGGTCAGAGGCAGGTTTAGCAAATTTTTCTCCTGACTTAGCACCAATTCTACGGCGACCAGAACAACTTGAGCAGATGGTAAGTCCATCTGTCTACAAAAACTTTGTGAATTTAATCAATGGCAAATTCACTCTACGAGATTTAGCCATGAAAATGAAGCAAAGTGTATTGCCACTGACCCGTTCATTGCTTCCTTATATCCTTAAAGGAATCATCGAATTGATAGAAGTACCTGATTTGCCTTTAAGAATTACTGAAGTTAATAATAACTCTACTACCACCCAAGCAAAAAAGCGAATTGCTCCACTAGTAGCTTGCGTCGATGATAGCCCTCAAGTATGCAAAATGGTAGAGGATATTGTCACTTCCAATGGATTGAGATTTATCAAAATTCAAGATGCTGTACAAGCTCTACCAACTTTAATTCAGGATAAACCAGACCTGATTTTCTTGGATTTGATTATGCCAGTTGCTAGTGGTTACGAAATTTGTACTCAGCTACGACGAATATCTACCTTTTCTAACACACCAATAATTATATTAACAGGCAGTGATGGCCTTTTAGATAGAGTTCGTGCCAAAGTAGTTGGTTCTACAGATTTTCTCACTAAACCTGTAGTGGCTGATAAGGTAATGAGTATAATACGTAAATATTTACCTACACAAAGCGTATCCAGCGATAAGAGAAAGTCTAGTTTAGAGGTTTGTAATTAGAGAGACTTAGAAGTAATTTTTGGTTTTGAATTATTCCTCAAAATTTAGAGGCTTTTATACCTCAGTAAGAATTAAGTTATTGAGGTAAAAAAACTTTAGATGAAGTCTATTGTTCAAATTATTTATTTGTCAACTAGGTTGGAATTTTAGATATAAAATCACCTTTAATTTTTTCGTTATCAATCATGTTTCAAGTTTGAAAATTCAATCCAAGCTTGAAAGTTTAAATTATTTTGTCAAACTATTTTATATTAAAAATTTTATCTAAGATAATGTTTATTACGTACTTTTTCTGAGGTTGATAAATAAAGATTGAATCAAAATTAAACAAATACAAAAAATTGTATTTATAGCAGTCCTATTTGATTTGTGAAATATTGGTTAGGGCAAAGGGGTTAGGGCTAGTCTCTAGTCCCTTCCATGTCTTTTTGAGGAATCATTGAGGATTTGTATATTTTGTTTACACTTTGAGAAAAAGTTAACGAGTAATTGCCATGAATACTGTTTTAGTTGTTGAAGATGGCTTAACAGATATGGAAATAATCAGCCGTTACTTGCAACAGGCAGGTTATTCTGTGATTAGCGCCACTAGTAGTGAAGAGGCTCAAGACAAAATAGATAAAAATAAGCCAGATTTAATATTTCTCGATGTAATTTTACCAGGGAAAAGTGGCTTTGAAATTTGCCGAGAACTGAAAAATAATCCCGATACTAGCAAGATACCTGTGGTTTTTTGCTCTACAAAGAATAGTGATGTAGATAAAATTTGGGGTAATATGTTGGGCGCTGATGGTTATCTATCAAAACCGATCGATCGCGACGAACTAGTGGTAATTTTAAAGCGATTACTTAATTAGTAAAAATCTCATAAGTCAACAAATCATAGAAGTTACTATTTTTTAGATAGAATATCTCCAAAAATCAACAATAAATGCAAATAGTGGCTAGAGATAAATCATCAAGGACAAAGGATCGATAGCTTTGGAAACCCAGCAAAAGTTTTTAAGTTTTAATTTGGGAGTAAATGATACAGCCGTCATTTCTCTACAACACATCACAGAAGTTTTGCAAGTATCATTAGCAGAAGTATGTGGTGTTCCTCAGATGCCAAGCAGCATTTTAGGTATTTATAACTGGCGTGGTGAGATGCTTTGGTTAGTTGATTTAGAGGGAATGTTAGGTTATCCTCCTATTTCGCAAGGGCCAAATTTACTTTCAAAAATGATGGCAATTGTTCTGGAAAATAAGGGTAAGTATTTGGGACTTTTGGTACGACAGCTAATAGATATTGAATGGCTAGATACTAAAGAAATGAAACCTGTAACTGCTGAATTATTTTATCCTAAACTATCACCTTTTTTACAGGGATACTTTATTAATGATTCAGAGAATATAATTTTTAGTTTGGATGCGAAAACTATTCTTCAAGCTCCAGCATGGGGGATTCATAATTGAATATTTAGTAAGATGTAATTTTTGAAAACTCCTAATTTTTAATCAGCAAATACCAGATAAATATCGCTTGCCACATATCCATTTATTACCCATCACAATTTTGAGGTTTAATCAAATGACATTTTTGTATAACAACAGCCATGATAACGATCATTTAATTTCTGAATTAGAAAATCAGAATGGTAACGCTAATATAGCAAATATTGCTAGTAGTGAAATATCTTTGTTAAGTGCGATCGCTCAAGAATTCAAAACTTGGCGGCGACAGATGAAAGATATCGCAACTCACATGCGCCAAGCCCCAAACATTGATACATTACTTAAAATTACTGTAGCACAAATTAGAGAAAAGATTGGCTGCGATCGCGCCTTAATTTATCAGTTTACTTCGCGAGAATCAGGTAATGTTTTAGCCGAATCAAGAACATTAGGTTGGACTCCAACTTTAGGCGAAAATATTCCCGGAATTATTTTTGGTCTATATACCAATCAAGACTATGTAGAAGCTGTAGTTATTGACGATATCAATCAGATTCAACTTACCCCTTATCAAAAGCAACTGCTAGATAAATTTCAAATTAAAGCTAGTTTGAGTTTACCGATTGTAGTAGAAGGTAAAGTGTGGGGCTTACTAGCAGTCAATAATTGCTACTCAAAGCGGCAGTGGCAAGAAGTAGAAATTAGCCTACTATCTCAACTGACAACAGAACTGATTTACAAATTACAAAGCTTTGAATTCCAAAAAGAACAGCAACAGCGGCTACTAGCAAAAAAATCGGTAGCTAAAGTCATCGACAAAATTCTGCGGGTATCAAATGTCGATAAGCTTTTTCAAACAACTACTCAAGAAGTACGCCAATTACTAAAATGCGATCGCGTCGGTGTCTATCGCTTCAAACCTGACTGGAGTGGTGAGTTTGTTGCTGAGTCAGTGGGTAATGGCTGGATAAAAATGGTCGGCCCTGATTTTTACATGGTCTGGGAAGATACCCACTTACAAGACACTCAAGGAGGACGTTATGCCAAGGGTGAAAGCTTTGTAGTTAATGACATTTATCAAATGGGCCATTCTCAATGTCACATTGACATTTTAGAGCAGTATGAAATGAAAGCTTACATCATTGCACCCATATTTGCTGGAGAAAAATTATGGGGTTTGTTAGCAGCTTATCAAAATTCTGGGCCTCGTGATTGGCAACCTTGGGAAGAAACCTTTGTAACTCAAATTGGGTTGCAATTTGGTGTAGCTATCTCACAAGCGGAATATCTCGAACAAGTGCAGAAAAAATCTAACCAACTAGCTCAAATAGTTGAACAAGAGAAAGTTTTCACTAAGATAGTCAACCGCATCAGACAATCTTTAGACGTAGAAAGCGTCTTCAAAACAACCACTCAAGAAGTGCGTCAATCACTACAATGCGATCGCGTTGCTGTCTATCGTTTTAACCCTGACTGGGGTGGTGAATTTGTGGCTGAGTCTGTGAGTACTGGTTGGACAAAACTGGTAGGCCCTGATATTAAAACCGTTTTGGATGATACCTACTTGCAAGAAACTAAGGGAGGTCGGTATGTCAGAGGTGAAAACTTTGTCGTTAATGACATTTATGAAGTAGGGCTAGCTCCCTGCCATATTGAGATTTTAGAGCAGTTTGAAGCCAAAGCTTATATCATTGTTCCGATATTTTTCGGGGATAAATTGTGGGGATTGCTGGCAGCTTATCAAAACTCTAGCTCCCGTGAATGGCAAAGCTGGGAAGTGAACTTTTTGGTTCAGACTAGCTTGCAATTTAGTTTAGCTAAATCACAGATAGACTATTTGGAATTAGTGCGAGTTAAATCTGAGAAACTAGCTCAAATAGCAGAACAAGAGAAAGCTGTTACCAAGATCAGTAACCGCATCCGGCAATCTTTAGATGTAGAAGAAATCTTCAAAACAACTACTCAAGAAGTCAGACAATTACTGCGATGCGATCGCGTCGCCGTGTATCGCTTCAATCCTAACTGGAGTGGTGAATTTGTCGCCGAGTCAGCAGGTCATCTTTGGGTAAAACTGGTAGGCCCTGATATCAAAACTGTCTGGGAAGATACCCACTTACAAGAAACTCAAGGAGGTCGATATGCCCAAGGAGAAAACTTTGTTGTAAATGATATTTATCAGGTAGGTCATTCTCCTTGCCACATTGAAGTTTTAGAGCAATTTGAAGCTAAAGCTTATGTAATTGTTCCTGTATTTGCTGGCGAACAATTGTGGGGATTGCTGGCAGCTTATCAGAATTCGGGAACTCGTGATTGGGAAGAATCAGAAGTTACTTTGTTAGCACGTATTGGCAGCCAATTAGGATTGGCATTACAACATACCGAATATTTGCAACAAGTACAAGCGCAGTCAGCAAAATTAGCAGAAGCAGCAACACGAGAAAAGGCAGCCAAGGAGTTACTACAACAACGATCTATTCAACTCTTAAAAGCCCTTAGACCCGCTCTCAACGGCGACTTAACAGTACGCGCACCGATTACAGAAGACGAACTAGGCACGATCGCTGATGCTTACAATAATACTCTGCAAGCACTGCGGCAAATTGTTGTTCAAGTACAAGGGGCTGCTCAACAAGTTGCCCAAACTTCTAGCAATAGCGAGTCTTCATTAGCGGGACTAACCAATCTAGCACAACAACAGTCTGAGGACATTACCGCAGCTTTAGGTGACATTCAACAAATGGTGGACTCTACTCAAGCTGTAGTAGCGAATGCTGAGTTAGTACAACTAGCAGTGCAAAAAGCCAATCAAACTGTAGAGTCTGGCGATACTGCCATGAACCTAACTGTAAAAGCAATCCAAGGAATTCGTGAAACCGTTGCTCAAACCAGCAAAAAGATTAAACGCCTCAGCGAATCTTCGCAAAAAATCTCCAAAGTGGTGAATTTGATTGGTAATTTTGCCACACAGACAAACGTACTCGCTTTGAATGCAGCCATTGAAGCTACTCGTGCTGGTGAATATGGCAAAGGCTTTGCAGTTGTGGCTGATGAAGTCCGTTCTTTATCTCGCCAATCAGCAGCAGCAACCATCGAAATTGAAAAATTAGTTCAGGAGATTCAAGCAGAAACCGGAGAAGTTGCAGTAGCGATGGAAACTGGTATTCAGCAGGTAGTAGAAGGTACAAATCTTGTTAGTGACACTCGCCAAAACTTAAATGCGATCGTTTCTGCAACTGCCGAAATTAGTCAGTTAATCGAGCGAATTACCGCAGCGACTCAAAAACAAATGGCGCAATCTGTAACAGTAACTAAATCAATGCAAGATGTCGCAGAAATTGCCGATAAAACTTTTGCTGAATCTCAAGAAATTGCTACCGTGTTCCAAGAGCTATCAGGAATGGCGCAAGAGTTATTAACAACTGCTAGTAAGTTTAAAGTCAAATGAATTTTAGATTTTAGATTTTGGATTTTGGATTATGAATGAGGAGGATTTTAAGCGGAGAACAAAGCAGCTAGCATTGCGAGCAATCCGCTTAGTAGAAGCTCTCCCACAGAGCAGAACGGCAGATGTAATTGGCAAGCAGCTAATCCGTTCAGCAACATCTGTGGGAGCTAACTATCGGTCAGCTTGTCGTGGTAAGTCAACCGCCGATGTCATTGCTAAACTCAGTTTGGTAGAGGAAGAAGCCGATGAAAGTCTTTATTGGATGGAACTTGTTGTTGAGGTTGGTTTATTACCACTGGAAAAAGTGAAAAGCTTGATGTTAGAAAATACCGAAATTCTGGCAATGACAGTTGCATCAATTAAAACTTTACGCAACAAATCTAAAATCCAAAATTTAAAATCAAAAATCTAAAATATGATTACAGATAAGGAAATTCGCCAACAAGGTTACATCTACTTTCTAGCTGAAGCCCCAGAATTAGTCACAATTATTGAACAAGAACTATTTAGCTTGTCGGAAGATTATAGTATTGCTAAAATTCACAATCTAATGCGAGCTACTCATACACTGAAAGGTGGTGCAGCTAACGTTGGGCTAGAATTAATTAAGACGATCGCCCATTTTTTAGAAGATGTATTTAAGGCTTTATACAACCCAAAAGTGGTAGTTGATGCAGAATTACAAACACTTTTATTACAAGCTTATGAGTGTTTGAGTATAGCATTAAATACTGAGCTAATAGGGAGTACTGTTAATGATGAAGAACTGCTTCATCGAGCAACTTCAGTGTTCGCGCAGTTGCAAGAAAAGCTGGGTGATGCATTTGGTGCTGAATCTCATATCCCCACTTCTGAAGAATTGGGGTTTGATATTGTGCAATCTGTTTTTGAAGTAGGAGTAGAACAACGTCTAAACAGTATTGCTGACGTTATTAATAATCCACCAAATAATGATGAATTTATCGAGTTTTTACACTCTCAAGCTGAAGTATTTCTGGGCTTGGCAGAATCTCTAAATTTACCTGGATTGGGAGAAATTTCCCAAACTATTCTCTCAGCATTGCAAGCAAATCCCAGTCAGGTACAGCAAATTGCAGAAATTGCCCTTGCAGATTTACAACAAGCAAAAAAATTAGTATTAGAAGGCGATCGCACATCTGGTGGAGAACCTTCATCAGGTTTACGAAAACTCGCAGTAGTGGAAAATAATGAGTTATCTGAAAAATTAGTAAATAATTCATTCAATGATAAATTTATCATTGATGAAGAACAATTTTATCAATTTCTCACTACATTTGATAACAATAAGAGCGAATCTGTAAAACCAAAAACTGCCAAGTTTTATTTAAAAGTAATTCGCTACATTTATGGCTGGTTTAATCACCAGATGCAAATACCAGAAGCGGAACTCAGTTTGACTTTACTAGTTCCCAACTTAGAAACAAAAAATCTGCTTAATTATATCGAAAACTGGCTGAAAGACTTTCTTGATTTTGTTCAGGATGAAGAAGATAGTCAAAGTCTTTGTATTTATCGACGTGGCATAATCTTAATTATCCTATTTGCAGTTGCAAAGTTTCAATATTCTCTGAAAGCATCTGATAGCCACCTTTCAGCAATTAAATTATTACAAAACCAAATTCACAAATTAGCAAAAGAATATAAAAATTATCCTCCTGTTACTAGCGAAGAGAAAAATTGGCTTGATAGTCCCAAGTTACAAAACCTGTTAGTGATTAAAGAGATTGTATCTTATCAATCAACTGATAATTTGTTAGAAGCAATATGGGGAGAAGAAACTAGACAAAATCTTGCTTTTGAAATCGTAACAACCCAGACTGATAATTATTCAGTAAAACTTGATTCATTAACTGTCAGCGAGCAGATAATTATAGACGTTTCGGAAACAGCTATTGAAGTCATGCCTGAGATAGCTACACAAATCAACAAAGAAATAGAAGAGAAATCACAGTACGATCAAACTAAAAACTTTCGCCAACCTTCATTTATTCGGGTAGATACAGAGAGACTGCAACACCTCAATTATCTAGCAGGAGAATTGCTGATTTCCCAAAAACGGCGTAGTTTACAAGATGAACAAGTCAAAGAAATAATTGAGCAATTAGTACAGCAACTTACTAGACACCAAACAACTTTAAATGAGTTACGCGATTTACCTTTACAAATACAAAATATTACATCAGGACAAACGCAAAGTTTTGCAGTGGATTTTGACTCTTTAGAAATGGATGTATATACAGAATTTCACATGACATTGCATGAAGCAATAGAAGAGACACTGCAACTACAAGAAACTACAGAATCTCTTGACTTGCTTCTGACACAAGCTACTCAAATTAGCGATCAAAAAGAGAATTTAACTCTTAATATTATAGATAGCTTAGTCGAAGCACGAATGTCGCCTTTGGGCAATATTCTGAATCGTTTCCCCCACATGGTAAATAAATTGGGGAATGTTCATGCCAAACTTGTTGAATTGAAACTTACCGGTAGCGAAGTATTGGTAGATAAAGCGATCGCCCAAAAGCTCTACGATCCTTTGTTACACTTAGTGCGTAATGCTTTTGACCACGGTATTGAAGCTCCCCAAGTTCGCCGAGAGCTTGGTAAACCAGAAGAAGGTTTAATCGAAATCTGCGCTTATCATCAGGGTAGCCAAACTATTATCGAAGTTCGAGATGATGGTCAGGGATTGAATTTAGATAGAATTCGCAGAAAAGCTGTCGAACTTTATCCCATACAAACTGAAGAAAAAACTAGAAACTATGCTTCTAGTCTGGCTGAACCTGAACTTTTAGATTTGATATTTTCGCCTGGATTTACTACTGCAAAGAAAGTAAGTGAAATTTCTGGGCGCGGTATGGGTTTAGATATTGTGCGTACTCAAATGCACGCGCTCAACGGCTCGATTTCAGTTCAATCCTTACCCAACCAAGGAACAATATTCATCCTAAAAATTCCTTTTTCTATGACTACAGAGAAGTTAATGCTAGTTCAAGCCAAAGGTGTTGTTTATGGTCTGATGTTGGACAGTATCGAAAAAATATTGATTCCCTCTGAACAACAGATTAAAGAAATTGAAGGTAAAAAAGTCTTACATTTGAATATAGATAATGATGAGACTATGGTCAGTCTTCGTCACCTTTCAAAATTGATTAATTATAATAGTTCATTCACTAATAATGAGACTCCATACAATATTTCAAATAATCAAAACCAAAACATAGCAAAGAATCCGGTGCTTTTGCTACAGCGAAATCAGGGAAAGGTTGCTTTAGAAGTTGACCAAATAATCGGCGAACAAGAACTGGTAATCAGACCTTTAGGAAATGCGATCGCACCGCCAAAATACATTTATGGTTGTAGTAGTTTAGCTAATGGTAATCTCATCTTAGTAATTGATGCTTTGTTGTTGATCAAATCTAGCGAAATCCAACAAACAACACTTGATATCAGGGCGCTACCAGTAGCTTCTCCGTCAAATATAAAAGCTTTACCAATATCAGGGCATACTTTTTCATCTACACCATTACTTGCGGCATCGACTTCTACAACAACTATAGAAACCCAACTCAGTTATTCCCAAGAGCCAGATTATAAATCACCAAAAGTTGTTTTAGTAGTAGATGATGCAATTAGTCTCCGGCAAACTCTCTCTCTAACTCTCCAAAAATCTGGCTATCAAGTAATACAAGCTCAAAATGGTGTAGAAGCTCTAGAAAAATTGCAGTTACATCCTGAAATTCAAGTTGTCGTCTCTGATTTAGAGATGCCACGAATGAACGGTTTTGAGTTATTGAGCAATTTCCGCCAATACCCAAATTTAGCAAAAATACCTGTAGTTATTCTCACATCTCGCAGCGCTGAAAAACATCGCCAGCTTGCTAAAGAATTAGGTGCAAAAGCTTACTTAACTAAACCTTTTTTAGAGCATGAGTTTATCTCTAAAATTAAGGAGTTAATTAACAATAATATAGATGCTTTAGATCATTTACTTATAGTGAAAAATAATTAACAATTTTTAATTACGAATTACGTTAGCGTAGCGGTAGCGAGTCCACGAGCGTCATTACGAATTATCAGGTAAATTATTTGGATCTACACCCAGAGAACGTAAATATTGCGCTAATTGTTCAGCCCTTTGCCGTTCTTGTTCAGCCCGCGATCGCTCTTGTTGTGCCTGTTCTGCATCTGTCAAATAGCGCTTTCCTTGCTCGTCATACCAACATAAAAACTCCTGTTGTATGCCGCCAATTACAGTTTGGTGTCGCCCAATACCTAAACCCACCTCTGGCATCAAATAAGGTTCACCTATTTGTAATTGGTAGTTTCCATTGAGCAACTTATACACTTCCAAGGGTTGATGTTGGTCGCGTCGCCAAAACTCAGGGTTATAAATTACGTAGTACAATACACCGAGTTTTCTATATATGTCTAGCTTTTCGTCGTATTCACCTCCTGGAGTATGGGATACCATTTCTAATGTGAATATTGGAACTATCCCATTTTCTTCCCAAACTGCGTAACTTTTGCGTGATTTACCACCCTTTTTCCGTTCTACTCCCAGACTTAAAAAAGCATCTGGGACTACAGGTACTCTGGGATTTACTCCTGTGGTGTGATACACTCCCATATCTACTCCGAAGTACCAATCCATGCGATTTGCCCAAATGGAGTTAAGTAAGAAGAGTAAAATATTGGGCAAAAAGTTTTGATCTTCGTTATCCACTGGGGTATCGTCTGAACAGGGAAGTTCATCGGTAGTTGGTAACGCATTTTTGAGATCGGGTGAGAGCATAACCGTTGTCTCGCTGGCGTTTGATGCCTTTATTATAAATGAGTGACCAAAATTTTAACGTTTGGGTGTAGCTTCCCCAAACTTAATTAAAAGTGCGATCGCAATACTAACAAGCAAAATTAACGTCATACTCAAGGCTGAACCAAATCCCCAATTTTGGGTTGCTCCAAGAAACTGATTATAAACTAATCGCGCCGCCGTCATACTAGAAGCACCACCGAGTAATTCTGGATCGACAAAATCCCCCAATCCTGTGATAAATACAAGCATGGAAGCAGCCGCAATTCCCGAAAAAATTTGCGGTACGGTTACTTGGAAAAAAGTTTCCACCGGATTTGCACCTAAATCAGCCGCAGCTTCTAGCAACCGCTTGTCTAGCTTTTCGAGAGAAGCATATAAAATTAAAACCATATAAGGTAATAAGCTGTAACTCATACCAATAAATACAGCTTGACTCTGATTAAGTAATTGCAAAGTAGGCAAGCCTAAATTGCTAAGTAAACTGTTTAATAAACCAGAAGGACGAAGAATTGTAATCCAAGCATAAGAACGAAGTAAGGAAGAAGTCCACAAAGGTAGAACAAAGCCTAATAGCAGTAAATTTCGCCAACGCTGCGGTGCTATCTGAGCAATCCAATAGGCGACGGGGAAACCCAAAATTAAACAAATTATCGTAGTGCCAAACGCAAAAAATAGCGATCGCCAAATTACTTGCACGTAAAGGGAGTCAAATATTCGGATGTAGTTTTTGAATCCGTTGGGATTAACCAAATCTCCCGGTCGGATATCTGCAACTAAACTTAACTCGAAAATAATCAAAGCTGGCAGCACCAACAAAAGTAATAACCAAATCCCAGATGGTGCAAGCAATACCAAGGGTTGCAACCAATTTCTAACGGGATGCTGCAATTTTTCTATTTGAGAAATATCATTTTTTTCCAAATTAATCACTCCTAACTCCTGTACAGACGCGATTAATCGCGTCTCTACTCTTAACTCCTAACTCTTTTAACTGCTAGTTAATTGAGTCCAATAACGATCGTAAACCTCTTCAAATTCTCCTACAGGTGTAACACGTTCACAATTTTTTAACAGTGACTCTGGCGGAAACAAATTAGTGTTGTTTTGGATTGTTTTTGGTAATTGCTCAAATCCGGCGCTATTCGGCGTAGAAATATTCAGGCGTTGAGTGATTTGGGCTGCGATTTCTGGTTGCAAAATCATGTTAATCCAAGCATAGGCTCCAGCTTGGTTGGGGGCTGTTTTGGGAATTACAATAGTGTCTGTCCATAATGAAGAACCACTACGAGGAATCACATATTTGAGTTTAGGGTTTTCTTGAGAGATTTTCACTGCATCTGCCGAATAACACATTGCCAATAGCAAATCTCCGGCCAGAATTTGATTTTGCCAAGCGTCGGTGTCAAAACGGGCGATCGCAGGTTTTAGAACTTTCAATTTTTCATAAGCTTGTTTGATTTCTTGTTCATTTTTTGAGTTATAAGAATAACCGAGCATTCGTAACGTTGCACCCATCACTTCTCGAACATCATTGAGCAAGGTCATCCGCTGATTAAGTTGCTCTTGATTTTGCCAAAGGTAATCCCAGTCTTGTGGTGCATCTTTTATTTTTTCGGAATTGTAAAGTAAACCTGTTGTCCCCCAGTTAAAAGGGATACTGTAGCGGTTATTGGGATCGTAACTAGGATTTTGAAAGCGAGGAAATAAATTCTCTAGACCGATTAAGCGATCGTGATTTATTTCTGTTAGCAAACCTTTGTCTACCATCTTCTGCACCATATAATCAGATGGATTGATGATGCTGTAAGTGCCACCGCCTCCAGCTTGCAATTTAGCCAGCATGACATCATTGGAATCATAGACATCTGCCAGCACTTTTATGCCAGTTTGGGCGCTAAAAGTTTTTAGTAATTGATTGTCAGTATATTGCGTCCAGGTAAAGATATAAAGTTGGTCGCGCTGACTATTGGTATTAGAATTAGCACGTACTTCAGCCAGCCTCCAGCCACAACCACCTAAAGATAAGCTAGAAAGTGCTGCCACCCCTTTCAAAAATTGACGTCTGTTAGTCATTAAGTTAATAGTTAATCATCTTTTGTATTGTTGTCGATTGATTCTAAATATGGCTTTAATTGGAGTGCCCATAGGTAGTTTAAAGATTAACTTAAGTGTATCTACCTGTGCAACTGTTAATAAGTTACTGCTATTAGCTAGTTTTAGGTATGGTTTTTAATCAAGCTTGAGTTATAAAAATTAACAAAGCGAGCGATACCTTCTCTACGAGACGCTACGCGAACGGTGAGCTTCGCTAACGCCAAATTATCAAGGAAACTCGGTGTGGCAAGCTGAACTACACTTCTGTACTAGCAAAAATCACAGGGTTTGTCCTTACCTTACCAGTTAAAACTGTGACAGGAGTTTTGGATTCATAACTGTAAGGAGGAATCATCCAAATGTCTACGATCTAGAAGATTTAACTAATCGTGTTCAGTCTGACTCAGCCTTGCAATGGCAGGATATTGCTCCTATTTTTCGAGATGTGAGTGCAAGGTATAAACAGCGGATTTACGCGATACCGTTGGATGGTGATTTTCACATGGTTTACTATCGCAGCGATCTCCTTAAAACCGCTGGATTAGAGCCTCCGACAACTTGGGACGATTATCTGGCGATCGCCAAACAGTTTCATGGCAAAGACTTAAATAATGATGGTACACCAGACTACGGCTCTTGTATGGCAAAAGGCCCTCGCTTTGCCGGTTACTTGCTATTTACCTCAATTACTAGTTCCTGGCTGCAATCTCAGGGAACAACCCAAGGAGGATTTTTTGACCTGGAAACCATGAAACCTTTGGTTCGCAATCCAGCGTTTGCTAAGGCGCTGGATATCTATAAAAAAACGATGGACTTTGGCTTGCCTAATGAAGCAAACTTGGATGGATACGAGCAAGATGCCTTTACGCGATGCCAAGGGAAATATCTTCGGCATTTTATCAGTGACAGAAGACATTACCGAACGTCACCAAGCACAAGAAGAACTCAAACAACAAAAACAAAATCTAGAAGAAGCACTAGCAGAACTTCAAGGCGCCCAAGTGCAATTGGTGCAACAGAAATGATGCTAGTTGCTGGATTTTCCGGCATTGGCAAAACCGCAGTTGTCAACGAAGTGCATAAACCAATTGTGCGCCAACGCGGCTACTTTATCAAAGGCAAATATGACCAGTTCAACCGCAATATACCCTTCAGTGCCTTTGTGCAAGCATTCCGCGATTTAATAGAGCAATTATTAACCGAAAGTGATGTCCAACTAGGGCAATGGAAAAATAAGATTTTAGAGGCGGTTGGTGAAAATGGGCAAGTCATTATTGAAGTAATTCCCGAACTATCAAGAATTATTGGCGAACAACCACCAGCAGCAGAACTATCAGGAACAGCAGCCCAAAATCGTTTTAACTTACTCTTTCAAAAATTTACTCAAGTCTTTACCAGTGCATCACATCCCTTAGTAATATTTTTAGATGATTTGCAATGGGCAGATTCAGCATCGCTGAATTTAATGCAGTTATTAATGGCTGATACAGGTCATCTTTTCATTATTGGTGCGTACCGCGATAACGAAGTCAATCCAGCACATCCATTAGTATTGACTTTGAATGAAATTGCTAAATTACAAGCAACAATTAATACAATTATTTTAACACCATTAAATCAAGCCACAGTCAATCAGTTAGTTGCTGACACACTCAAATGTTCAGAAAATCTAGCATGGCATCTTTCTGTATTGATTTATCAAAAAACTAAAGGAAATCCATTTTTTGCAACACAGTTTCTCAAAGCATTGTATCAAGATGGATTAATCCAATTTGACTTTGAGTTAAGCTGTTGGCAATGCAATATATCAGAAGTGACGGCTCAAGCCGTTACAGATGACGTTGTAACTTTTATGAGTTTGCAACTGCAAAAATTCCCACACTCGACTCAAGATGTCTTGCAGTTAGCAGCTTGTATTGGTAACTCTTTTGATTTAGCAACTTTGGCAATTGTTTCGCAGCAATCGGAAATTGACACGGCTGCGGCTTTGTGGAAAGCTTTGCAAGAAGGGTTGATTTTACCAATTGGTGATGTTTATAAATTTTATGTCTGGCAAAAAACCCTTGCTGATACATCAGAAAATCAACTGATTGTTACATACAAATTCTTACATGACCGAGTACAGCAAGCAGCCTATTCCCTGATTCCTGATGACCAAAAACAGACGACTCATTACCAAATCGGACAACTGCTGCTGCAACAGATTTCCGCACAAGCTAGAGTTGACCGCATTTTTGAAATCGTCAATCAATTAAATTACGGCACGGCTTTAATTAGCGAACAAACTCAACGCTCGGAACTAGCACAACTTAATTTGATTGCATCTCGCAAAGCCAAAAATTCAACCGCCTATCAAGCAGCGCGTGAATATGTCACAGTGGGATTGTCTTTGTTGGGAGGAAATACTTGGCAGCAACAGTATGAAATGACCCTTGCCTTGCATGAATTAGCGGCGGAAGTGGCAATGCTAAATGGTAACTTTGAGGCGATGGAACAGTTCATTGATACTGTCATTCAACAGGCAGATTCCTTACTAGAAAAGGTTAATGTCTACTGCATTAGAATTCAATCTCATATTTCCCAAAGTAAATTGACTTGTGCGATCGCGATCGCCCAGCCAGTCTTACAACAGCTTGGTGTCAGCTTTCCCCAAACACCGACACCATCAAATCTTCAACAGGAAATCCAAGAGATTGAGGAACTGATTGGAGATAGGCAAATTGCCGATTTGGTTCACTTGCCACAGATGAGGGATGCAGAAAAACTCGCTACTCTGAAGATTGTCAATATCATAATCCCAGCAGCTTACCTCTCTGGCTCTGCGCTGTACCCATTGTTGAATAGTTTGTCCGTTAAACTCTCAATTCAGTACGGTAACACATCGACTTCTGCTTTAGGCTATGCGACCTATGGCAGTATTCTCTGCAATTTCTTACAAGCCGTAGATACAGGATCGCAATTTGGTTCCCTAGGACTCCAGATTATTTCAAAACTCGATGCCAAAGCAAGTAAAACAGATGTTTTGATGATCTTGGGGATATTTGTTGTACACCGCAAATCTCACATTAAAGAAACACTACCCCTCTTGCAAGAGGGTTATACCAGTGCCTTAGAATTTGGAAACCTGATACTTGCTGGATATAATGGGCACACTTTTTGTCTCAATTCTTTTTGGTGCAGTCAACCCCTGGCTACCTTAGAGCAGGATATTTGCGCCTACTGCCATAGTTTGATGCAAATAAATCAATTGACAACCGCAAATTATTGTCGGATTTATTGGCAACCGGTTTTAAATCTGCTAGGAGTTGCAGAACATACCACCTTTTTGTCTGGAAAAGCCCTTGAAGAAACAGAATTTCTCCAGCAGCTACAGTCTACCAATGATGGATATGGATTGTATATTTTCCATTTGTATAAACTAATGCTTTGTTTCTTGTTTGGAGAAATTGAGCCAGCGAAAAATCATGCTATTGAAGTCAGGCGCTATTTTATGGCTGGTGCGGGATTAGTCAGCGAACCAGTATTTTATCTTTACGATTCGCTGCTGACTTTGGCACAATTGAATCCACAGTTAGATGCAACATCAGCAGCATTGCAGAGTGTAACAGAAAACCAAACCCACTTACAGCAATGGGCGCATCATGCACCCATGAATTACCAGCATAAGGTGGATTTGGTAGAGGCAGAAAAATACCGAGTATTAGGCAAGAATTATGAAGCAGGGGATTATTACGATCGCGCTATTTCTTTTGCTAAAGCCAACGGCTACCTCCAAGAAGAAGCCTTAGCTAACGAACTGGCAGCTAAATTCTACCTGGGTTGGGGTAAAGCAAAAGTTGCCGCCGGCTATATGCAAGAAGCTTACTATTGTTACGCCAAATGGGGTGCAAAAGCCAAAGTTGCCGATTTAGAAAAACGCTATCCGCAACTACTTGCCCCCATATTACAGCAAACTCGTTCGGCCTTTTCAATTAACGAAACCATCTTCGCTTTGGGAACTGTCACCTCCACTTCTACGAGTTCTAGCAGTAGTGTCTCAGATATCCTAGATTTAAAAGCGATTCTCAAAGCCTCTCACACTATCTCTAGTGAAATCGAACTGGAGAAACTGCTTGCATCGTTACTGAGAATCGTCATCGAAAATGCCGGGGCTGATAAATGCGTGTTAATGCTGTTGCGAGACAGTCGCCTGTTGATTAAAGGGTCAATGACTTTGGGAACAGAACCAGTGGTGTTGCAGAAAATTCCTGTGGAGGAGAGTCAGGATATTCCCCACAAGCTCATTTACAAAGTCTTGCACAACAGTCAGACTATTGTCCTGCTGGATGCGACAGCAGATCCCACCTTAGCCAACGACCCCTATATCATACGCCAGCAGCCCAAGAGTATTTTGTGTAGCCCGATTTTGCATCAAGGCAAGTTGAGAGGCATTTTATATCTAGAAAATAATTTAGCAACGGGGGCGTTTACCAGCGAACGCATCGAACTACTCAATTTACTATGCGCTCAAGCTGCAATTTCCTTGGAAAATGCCCGACTTTACGAACGTTCCTTAGAATATGCCCAACAGCTAAAACAGTCATTCGCCGAATTGAGTGCCGCCCAGTCTCGCTTCCACAACTTAGTAGACAACGTGCCTGGGGTGGTTTTTCAATACCAGATGAGTGCTGATGGAATCCTATCGTTAAACTACATCAGTGCTGACTGTTACAATTTGTACGAAATTACGCCAGAGCAAGCTGCTGCCGATGCGAAGTTTTTTGACAAAATGGTACATCCTGATGATGTGGCTTCTTACCAGGAATCAAGTACTGACACCGTTCAAACTGTATCTCACTGGCGCTGGGAGGGGCGAATCGTCACTCCATCAGGAATCGTCAAGTGGATTCACGGCGAATCTAGAATTGAACGGCGTGTGGATGGAACGCTAGTTTGGGATGGATTGTTTTTGGATATTAGCGATCGCAAGCAAGCAGAACTGGCATTGCAACAAGCTCAATTACAAATTGTTCAAAGTGAGAAAATGTCTGCGTTGGGTAACTTAGTTGCTGGTGTCGCCCATGAAATGAATAATCCTCTCGGTTTTATTGCTGCCAGTCTCAAACAAGCTAAACCAACGTTTACTGATATTATCGAACACTTGAAACTCTATCAAGAAACTTTACCAAACAAGAGTGAAGAAATTCTCGACCATGAGTCAGAAATTGATTTGGAATATAGCTTATCAGACTTGCCCAAAATGCTTGATTCCATGACTATGGCATGTGACAGGCTCAAAAACATCAGCACTTCACTCCGCACTTTCTCTCGTGCTGACAAAGACTACAAAGTACCGTTTAATATTCACGAAGGTATTGATAGTACCATTCTCATTCTCAAACATCGTCTGAAAGCCAACCCTGAACGTCCGACGATTGAAGTTGTCACTAACTACGGTAATTTACCTCAAGTTGAATGCTTTCCTGGGCAATTGAATCAGGTATTTATGAATATCTTAGCGAATGCTATTGATGCATTAGAAGAATCGAATCACGGACGTAATTTTGAGGAAATCAAAGCCAATTCCAACCGAATTACAATTACCACTTCAATAGTAGAGAAACTCGTGAAAATTGCCATTGCAGATAACGGTAAGGGGATGAGTGAAGAAATCAAACAAAAGATTTTTGACCATTTATTTACTACGAAATCTGTGGGGAAAGGTACGGGGTTAGGGTTGGCGATCGCCCGACAAATCGTCGAATCAACCCACGGTGGCAAATTGAGTTGCAATTCTGTTCTGGGTCATGGTACAGAATTTCTCATTGAAATTGCAATGTAAATCTTTGCTGTTGTTTATCAAACACTTAATCTATCTGGGAACACTATATCTGTAAATCTCACTCTTTGAGCAGTTATGGTCAGCACTCTTGTTAGGATTCCCGGATATCACATAACTGAAGAACTCTACAATGGTTCGAGAACGCTGGTTTATCGAGGGTATCGAGAGAGTGACTCTTTACCAGTAACGATCAAACTGCTGAAAAATCCCTATCCGAGTTTTGGCGAACTCTTGTCGTTTCGCAATCAATACACCATTGCTAAAAATCTCAACTCACCGCTAATCGTCCAAAGCTACAGCCTTCAAGCCTATGAGAATGGCTATGCGCTGGTAATGGAAGATTTTGGCGGGATTTCTCTCAAAGAATGGGAACTCACAGGGAATCTACAATCTCTACAGGAGTTTCTAGAAATTGCGATCGCTCTGTGCAATACCTTAGATATACTCTACCACGAACGGATTATTCACAAAGACATCAAACCCAGCAATATATTAATTAATCCCGCAACCAAACAAGTTAAATTAATTGACTTTAGTATTGCATCACTTTTACCACGGGAAACCCAAACCCTGGTCAATCCCAATGTGTTAGAAGGGACACTTGCTTATATTTCCCCCGAACAAACAGGTAGAATGAATCGGGGGATTGATTATCGCACAGATTTTTATTCACTTGGCGTAACTTTCTACGAATTACTGACTGGGGAATTACCGTTTAATTCAAACGATCCAATGGAGTTGGTACATTCTCATATTGCAAAACAACCCGATCGATTCAAAATTCCAAATGACGCTCGCGCTACGCTAACAAAATTCAAAAATCACGAGATTCCCCAAGTTCTTTGTGATATTACGAGCAAATTAATCGCGAAAAACGCCGAAGATAGATATCAGAGTGCATTGGGGTTGAAGTTTGATTTAGAAAAATGTTTGCATCAGCTACAAGTTGATGGTAAGGTAACAGATTTTGAAATAGCCACTAGGGATGTGTGCGATCGCTTCATCATCCCCGATAAACTTTATGGCAGAGACATGGAGGTTCAAACTCTCCTGCAAGCATTTGAGCGAGTCAGCCTTGGCGCAACAGAAATGATGCTGGTTGCTGGGTTTTCGGGGATTGGTAAAACTGCTGTTGTCAACGAAGTGCATAAGCCGATTGTCAGACAACGCGGCTACTTTATCAAAGGCAAATTTGACCAGTTTAACCGCAATATCCCGTTGAGTGCCTTTGTACAGGCATTCCGAGATTTAATGGAACAATTGTTAAGCGAAACTGATGAGCAACTAGCGCAGTGGAAAGACAAAATCCTCTGTGCTTTAGGTGAAAATGGGCAAGTCCTAATTGAAGTCATTCCCGAACTAGAGCAGATTATCGGCAAACAACCAGCAGCCCCAGAACTCAATGGTAGTGCCGCCCAAAACCGCTTCAAGTTGGTATTTGTAAAATTCATTGCTGCGTTCGCTACACTAGAACATCCGTTAGTGATGTTCCTCGATGATTTGCAGTGGGCAGATTCAGCTTCACTGAGTTTAATGCAAGTGTTGATGAGTCAAAGCGAAGTGGATTCCCTGCTAACAATCGGGGCATACCGAGATAACGAAGTCTTTCCCAGCCATCCGCTAATGCTGACACTGGAGGAGATGAAGAAAGCTGAGGCAACTATCAGTACCCTTACCCTCACCCCGTTAAATCAATCTCAGATCGATTGTTTGGTTGCCGACACCCTCAGTTGTTCCACAGTTCTAGCACAACCCCTGGCAGAGTTAGTTTATCAAAAAACCAAAGGCAATCCCTTCTTTGCTACCCAATTTCTCAGAGCTTTGCATCAGGAAAACTACGTTACATATAACTTGCAAGTTGGACACTGGCAATGCGATATGGTGTCGGTGAAATTGCTCTCGCTTACTGATGATGTGGTTGAATTCATGGCGCAGCAATTACAAAAGTTGCCACAAACCACTCAAGAGATGCTGAAGCTGGCTGCTTGTGTGGGGGCACAGTTCGATCTGGAAACATTGGCGATCGTTTCAGAACGATCGCCAACCGATGCAGCCACAGCATTGTGGAAAGCTTTGCAGGAAGGCTTGATTTTACCCACGAGTCAGATTTACAAGTTTTTTCAGGATGCCCAAAAGTCCCAAGGGGAGACAGTTAATCCGACCTATCGGTTCCTGCACGATCGCGTCCAACAAGCTGCTTATTCTCTGATTCCTGACGACCAAAAGCAAGCGACTCATCTCAAAATTGGGCAATTGCTGTTGCAAAATACCGCACCTGAAGTTATAGAACTGAATGTTTTTGATATTGTTAATCAGTTGAACAATGGAATTGCTTTGATAAATCGGATCGAGGAGCGATATCAGTTAGCGCAGTTGAATCTGATTGCTGGCAAAAAAGCAAAAGTTTCCACAGCTTATAAAGCAGCCATTAAATACTGTGCGATCGGTATGGAAATGCTTCCCGAAGATAGTTGGCAAACTGCCTACGACCTGACTTTTAAGCTTTATCGGGAATGTGCAGAATGCGAATACATCACAGGACGCTTTGACGAGGCAGAACGACTCTTCCATCAGGCATTACAGTACGTCGAGAATAAATTCGAGCTAGCAGACATTTATGGGCTGCAACTAGCTCTGAGATCCAATCAGGGAGAGAATCTACTCGCCGCTTATGAAGCTGCACTGAGTGGCTTGAGTGTTATGGGTATGAGCATTCCGGCAACCGATGCAGGTCAGCAAGCGCTAATTGCAACTACACTCCAGGAAATTCATTCCAAACTGGCAACTGTGCAACCCGCAGATTTATTCGATCTGCCTGCGATGACCGATCTGGCGAAGAAAGTATGTATGTCAATCCTCCCCGATTTATGGGGAGCTGCTTATGTTGGTGGCAATCAAGCGCTGACAATTCTCAGCATCCTGTTAATGGTTCAGACTTCATTCACCTATGGCAATGCCGAAAGTTCGGGTTGCGCTTATTGTTTGTATGGGATGATGCTCACAATTCAGGGAGACTATCGAAGTGCTTATGAGTTCGCTACTTTAGGGCGAAAGCTCGATCGCCAATTCAATAGCGCCAAGTTCATTCCCAAAACCAATAACGTTTTTGGTCATACAATCAATCCCTACAACAGACCACTAGTGGAAAACATCGCAGTTTACCAACAATCTGTTCAGATTAGTTATGAAACAGGTGACATTGGGTTTGGCATCTGGGCAGTAATATGTCTGATTTGGACAATGCTGCTGAAGGGCGATTGCTTATCAGAGGTGTATGCCGAAACCGAGAAATACTTGAGCTATGTGCAACAAGTAAATAACGCGAACATGACGCTGACATTTAACCTCCAGCAGCAATTTCTGTTGCACCTGCAAGGTTTATTAGAAGAACCCGATCTGCTAGTCGATCGCGGCGATCGCCAGATTGTCTGTCTTGATGCTTGGCAAAAGAATAATTTTGAAGCTGGGATCAATTGGTATTGCTTCTTGAAACTCCAGCTATTGTACTTGTACGGTCGCTATGCCGATGCCCTGGAAGTTGCTGCAATTGCTGAAAAAACCCTGGCTTCTAATCTTGGTCTGTTTCCGATCGTTTTATTCCACTTCTATTACCCACTTAGTTTAGCTGCACTTTATCTCCAAGCAACCCCAGAGAATCAACAGCAGTACTGGGATGTAATGCAGCAGCATCGGCAGCTGCTAGAAACCTGGACACAGACTTGTCCAGAGAACTTTTTGCATCAATCGCTGTTGCTTGGGGCTGAAATGGCAAGAGTTTCTGGTAATTACGCAGATGCGATCGCCTGTTACGATCGCGCCATTACCGCAGCCAAAGAAAATCACTTTAGCCAAATTGAAGCACTCGCCAACGAACTAGCAGCAAAGTTTTACCTGGAATGGGATAAGGAGCGGATTGCTCAGGAGTATATGATTCAAGCCTACTATGGCTATGTTCGTTGGGGAGCCAAAGCCAAGGTTGCTGATTTAGAAAAACGCTATCCTCAACTACTTGCTGCGATATTACAGCAAACCCGTTCTCCCCTTTCCATTAACGAAACCATCTTCGCTTTGGGGAGCGTTACATACACCAGTTCGGCCACTTCTAGCAGCAGTTCAGATTCCCTAGATTTAGCAGCTGTTCTCAAAGCTTCCCAAACTCTCTCAGAGCAAATCGAACTTGAAAAACTGCTTTCATCGTTGCTTAGAATCGTCATCGAAGATGCAGGGGCGGATAAATGCGTGTTGATGTTGTTGCGAGACGATCGCTTGTTGGTCAAAGGGTTAATTGTTGAGGGGTCACAACCAATTGTATTGCAGCGCATTCCCATTGAAGAGAGCCAAGATATTCCCCTGAAGCTGATTTACAAAGTCTTGCACAACAGGCAGACTGTTGTCCTGGTGGATGCGACAGCAGATCCCACCTTAGCCAACGATCCGTATATTGTTCGTCAACAGCCCAAAAGTATCTTGTGCAGTCCGATTTTGCGTCAAGGCAAGTTGATGGGCATTTTATATCTAGAAAATAATTTAGCAATGGGAGCGTTCACCAGCGATCGCGTCGAACTGCTGAATTTAATCTGCGCTCAAGCTGCCATTTCTTTGGAAAATGCCCGACTATATGAACGTTCCTTAGAATATGCCCAACAGTTAGAGCGATCGCTTGCCGAATTGAGTGCGAGTAACTCTCGCTTTGAGAAACTTGTAGATAATGTTCCTGGCGTTGTTTATCAGTATCAGATATTTGCTAATGGTGCAATGTCTCTCACCTATATGAGTAGAGAATGTTATGAACTATACGAAATTACAGCCGAACAAGCGATCGCTAATGTGCAGTTGCTCTTGGAGAGAATGCATCCAGATGATGTCGCAAGTTACCAGCAGTCTGTTATTGACTCAATGCAAACCTTAACTTCTTTTGACTGGTTAGGGCGAATTATTACACCATCTGGGATTATTAAATGGATTCACTCCCAAGCCCGAATAGAACAAAAAGCCGATGGAACTATAGTTTGGGATGGATTCTTGTTGGATATTAGCGAACGCCAAAAAGTAGAACTTGCTTTAGAGGAAAAATCGCTCTTATTACAACAGGCGCTAACCGATTTGCAAAACGCCCAATTACAAACGATCCAAAGTGAGAAAATGTCTGCTTTGGGTAATTTAGTTGCTGGTGTTGCTCACGAAATGAATAATCCTTTGGGCTTTATTGCTGCTAGTCTGCAACAAACTCAACCCATCATTGCCGATTTTACCGAACACCTGAAACTCTATCAAACAACTTTCCCAAATAGCAGTGAGGAAATTATTGACCATGCCGAGCAAATTGATTTGGAATATAGCTTAGAAGACGTATCTAAGGTAATTGAATCTATGACGATGGCGTGCAACAGGCTGAAAAAAATCAGCACTTCACTCTGTACTTTTTCTCGTGCCGATCGAGATTATAAAGTGCTATTTAATATTCACGAAGGTATTGATAGCACCCTTCTGATTCTCAAACATCGCCTCAAAGCTAACCAACAACGTCCAGCTATTGAAGTGATAACTAACTATGGTAATTTACCGCCAATTGAATGTTTTCCTGGACAATTAAATCAGGTGTTTATGAATATTCTTGCTAATGCTATTGATGCAATAGATGAGTCGAATATTGGACGCAGTTTTCAGGAAATTCAAACAAATATTAATTGCATTACAATTAATACTTCACTGGCAAATAGTGTTGTAAAAATTACCATTGCTGATAATGGCAAAGGAATAAGCGAATCAGTTAAACAAAAGATTTTTGACCATTTATTTACTACAAAACCTGTTGGTAAAGGTACGGGGTTGGGGTTGGCGATCGCTCGACAAATCGTTGAATCAACCCACGGCGGTAAATTGAGTTGCAACTCTGTTCTTGGTGAAGGTACAGAATTTGTGATTGAATTTCCAGTGTAATTTTTGGCTCGTTTAGTAAACAACTTCAGACATCTGGGAATACTAAATCTGGAAATCTTAAAAATTTAGCAGTATGGTTAGCACTCTTGTCAATATTCCTGGATACAAGGTTAGCGAAGAACTCTACAATGGTTCTAGAACCATTGTTTATCGAGGATATCGAGAGACTGACTCATTACCTGTAGTTATTAAACTACTGAAAAATCCTCATCCGAGTTTTGGCGAACTCTTATCCTTTCGGAATCAGTACACCATAGCTAAAAATCTCAACTCACCCCTAATAGTCCAAACTTATAGCCTAGAACCCTATCAAAATGGCTATGCGCTAGTGATGGAAGACTTTGGGGGGATTTCCCTCAAGGAATGGGGAATCAAGGGAAGGGGAAAATCTCTACAGGAGTTTCTAGAAATTGCGATCGCACTATGCAATACCTTAGATATACTCTACCACGAACGGATTATTCACAAAGACATTAAACCTAGCAATATTCTGATTAATCCCGAAACCAAACAAGTTAAATTAATCGACTTTAGTATTGCATCTTTACTACCACGAGAAACCCAAACGCTAGTCAATCCCAATATCTTAGAAGGAACACTCGCTTATATTTCCCCAGAACAAACAGGAAGAATGAATCGGGGGATTGACTACCGAACTGATTTTTATTCTTTGGGTGTGACATTTTACGAGTTACTTACAGGAAATTTACCTTTTGCATCAAACGAGCCAATGGAATTGGTGCATTGTCATATTGCTAAACTTCCACAAATTTTAAAAAATAGAGAAGATATTCCCCAAGTTATTTGCGATATTGTGATGAAATTGATGGCAAAAAATGCCGAAGATCGATATCAAAGTGCCTTGGGACTGAAGTTTGATTTAGAAAAATGTTTGTCTCAGCTACAAGTTTATAGTAAGAATGAATATTTTGAAATTGCACAGCGTGATGTGTGCGATCGCTTCATCATTCCTGATAAACTTTATGGACGAGAAACCGAAATATTAACTTTACTCCAAGCTTTTGAGAGAGTCAGTCTTGGTGCAACAGAAATGATGCTGGTAGCAGGTTTTTCAGGAATTGGAAAAACTGCGGTTGTCAATGAAGTTCATAAACCGATTGTTCGCCAACGCGGTTATTTTATCAAAGGCAAATATGACCAATTTCAACGGAATATTCCCTTTAGTGCATTTGTACAAGCATTCCGGGATTTAATGGGGCAATTGTTAACCGAAAGTGATGCACAGATTCAGGAATGGAAAAGCAATATTTTAGATGTTGTTGGGGAAAATGGACAGGTAATTATTGAAGTCATTCCCGAATTATCAAGAATTATTGGCGAACAACCACCCGCCATACAATTATCAGGAACAGCAGCACAAAATAGATTTAATTTATTATTTCAACAATTTACCCAAGTTTTTACCAGTGTCGAACATCCATTAGTGATGTTTTTAGATGACTTGCAATGGGCAGATTCGGCATCATTGAAGTTAATGCAGCTATTAATGGCTGATACAAAACATCTTTTGTTAATTGGTGCGTACCGTGATAACGAAGTAAATCCAGCACATTCATTAATGTTGGCTTTGAGTGAAATTAAAAAAAACAAAGCGACGATTAATACAATTACTTTAGTACCACTGAGTCAACTCAAAGTTAATCAATTAGTTGGTGACACACTTAAATGTGCAGAAACTTCGGCATGGACTCTTTCTCAATTAATCTATCAGAAAACTCAAGGAAATCCGTTTTTTGCAATCCAGTTTCTCAAAGCATTGCATCAAGAAAATCTGATTCAATTTGATATTGAGTTAGGCTGTTGGCAATGTGACATTACCCAAGTGATGACTCAAGCCGTTACAGATGATGTTGTTGCCTTTATGGGTTTTCAATTACGAAAACTAGCGCTATCAACTCAACAGATGTTACAGCTAGCTGCTTGTATTGGGAATCAGTTTGATTTAGCAAGTTTGGCAATTGTTTCTAAACAATCTCAAATCGAAACGGCTGCGGCTTTGTGGAAAGCATTACAAGAAGGGTTGATTTTACCTAATGGTGATGTTTATAAATTTTATCAACAAGAGTCATTAGTCATTGGTCATTTGTCATTAGACAAAAGCGAACAAATGACCAATGACCAAGGACAAATGACAGTTTCTTACAGATTTTTACACGATCGCGTCCAACAAGCCGCTTATTCTCTGATTCCCGATGACCAAAAACAACTGACACACTTAAAAATTGGACAATTGCTTTTAAGTGTAATGAGCGAGACAGAAAAAGAGGAAAAAATCTTTGAAATTGTCAATCAATTAAATAAAGGAGCCGATTTAATTGTTGTAGAAACTGAACGTGAGGAATTAGCAAAGCTAAATCTAGTTGCTGCCCAAAGAGCTAAATCTGCAACCGCTTACGTCGCAGCAATTGAATACGCCACTAAAGGTATACAACTTCTTCCAACAAGTTGTTGGCAGCAATGCTATGAACTAACGTTAGCTCTGCATGATTTAGCCGCAGAAGTAGCCTGTCTGAGCGGTGATTTTAGGCAAATGGAGCAGATAGTTGACGAAGTAGTGCAAAATGCCCGTCAATTACTAGACAAAGTGAAGGTCTATGAAGTGAGAATTTTGGCCGAGGTAGCCCAGAGTCAACAGCCCAAAGCTATTAAAACCGCTCTTTCGACTTTGGAATTATTTGGAGTATTGTTTCCAGAGCCGACTGACGCAGATATTACTGAAAGTTTGCAACAGACTCAAGATGTATTAAAAGGACAACATTTAGAAGATTTCTTGGAACTGCCGGAAATGACAGACCTCCAAGCCCTGGCAACAATCAGAATTTTAGCGGCGGTGACAGCAGCAGTCTATCAAGCGGTTCCAGAATTACTGCCATTAATCGTGTGTAAGCAGATTAGGTTATCAGTAGAATACGGTAATGCTGCGGTATCAGCACAGGCTTATGCTTGGTATGGAGTAATTTTGTGTGTTATTGGAGAAATAGACTTAGGCGATCGCATTGGCGAACTGGCAATGGGACTACTATCACGCTTCCAAAGTAGAGAATTTAAAGCCAGCACGATTAACATGGTTTATCCCTTCGTGAAACCTTGGAAACATCATATTCAAAATTCACTCGCTCCTTTACTCGACGGATACCATAGCGGTCTGGAGATGGGTACTTTAGAATATGCTGCCTACTGTGCCTACAATTACTGTTCGCTTTCCTTTTTTCTCGGAAAAGATTTATCAATCCTAGAACCAGAGATGAAGGTTTACAATCAGGCATTGGCTCAACTAAAACAGGAAGTTGCTCATAATTATTTGAGAGTCTTTTACCAATCCGTTTTAAATTTACTCGCCGAGAGCAAGTGTCCTTGGGAAATTCAAGGTGTAATCTATGACGAACAAATCATGTTGCCCTTGCATCAGCAGGCAAACGATCTTTACGCAATGGGAACACTGTATATCAATAAATTAATTCTTTGTTACTTGTTTAATGAGTGGGAACAAGCTATCAAAGTGGCGGCTGATGCCAAACAATATTTAAGTGGAGTATCCGGCTGTTTTATGGTTCCGGTGTTTCACTTTTACGATTCATTGACTCACCTGGCGATGTTACCCAACGCTCAAGGTAAAGAATGCCTCCCCCAACAAGTTGTTGACAACCAAAAGAAGCTGGAACAATGGGCAAACCATGCACCCACAAACCATTTACACAAATTTTATTTGGTTGAAGCAGAGCAGTATCGGGTATTGGGGCAGATGTATGAAGCAATGGATTACTACGATCGCGCGATCGCCTCTGCAAAAGAAAACACATATATCCAAGAAGAAGCACTAGCAAATGAACTTGCTGGCAAATTTTACTTCAACTGGGGGAAAGAAAAACTCGCCCAAGCATATATGCAACAAGCATATTACTCTTACGCACGTTGGGGGGCAAAAGCCAAGGTTGCCGATCTGGAAAGACGCTATCCGCAACTGCTAGCCCCTATCCTCCAGCACACCCATACTCCCTTCTCCACTAGCGAAACAATCTTCTCATTGGCAAGTGTTACACCCACGAATTCCGGCACTTCCCACAGTAGTAGTGTCTCTGTTGCTTTAGATTTAGCTGCTATTCTCAAAGCCTCTCACACTCTTTCCGGCGAAATCGAATTTGAAAAACTGCTTTCATCGTTGCTTGAAATCGTCATTGAAAATGCTGGGGCTGATAAATGCGTGTTTATGCTGTTGCGAAACGATTCGCTAGGCGATACCAAAGGTGAACGTCTGCTAATTAAAGGGTCAATTACCGTGGGGATGCAGCCAGTAGTGTTACAACGCCTTCTGGTTGAGGACAGTCAAGATATTCCCCTAAAGCTGATTTACAAAGTGAAGCACGATAGACAGACTGCTGTGATACTTGATGCGAGTGCCGATCCAACTTTAGCCAACGACCCCTATATCATGCGTCAGCAGCCGAAAAGTATCTTGTGTAGCCCGATTTTGCATCAAGGTAAATTGATGGGCATTTTATATCTAGAAAATAATTTAGCAACAGGGGCGTTCACAAAAGATCGCGTCGAACTGCTCAACTTGCTGTGTACTCAGGCGGCAATTTCTTTGGAAAATGCCCGACTTTATGAGCGTTCCTTAGAATATGCCCAACAATTAGAGCGATCGCTTGAGGAGTTAAGCGCCGCCCAGTCTGTCTTCCAAGCATCCCAGCAAAAACTCCAGCTATTGGTTCAGCAAACTCCATTAGCAGTCATCGAGTGGGATACCAATTATCACGTTACTGACTGGAACCCAGGCGCAGAAAGAATCTTTGGCTACAGCAAACAAGAGGCTTTGGGTTGTGGATTCAAATTCATCATTCCTGAAATAATTCAAGCAGAAATGGAGCGAGTCAGCGTCGAAATTATATCGCAGGAGGGCGGCAATTACAGTATCAATGAAAATATGACAAAGGATGGTAAAATTATCATTTGTGCTTGGTATAATAATCCGCTTGTAAATGCAGATGGCGAGTCAATCGGAGTTGCTTCCCTAGCAGATGATATTACAGAACAGCAAGTTGCGCTACGCGATCGCAAAGTTGCTGAAGTCCAACTTCAACAAAAAGCACAAGAGCTAGAAACTGCTTTACAAAACCTGCAACAAGCACAATTACAAATGGTGCAAACTGAGAAAATGTCTGCACTCGGAAACTTAGTTGCTGGTGTAGCTCATGAAATGAATAATCCCCTTGGTTTTATTGCTGCTAGTCTCAAACAAGCGAAACCTACTATCGCTGATATTGTTGAACATCTCAGACTATATCAAGAAAGTTTACCCAACAAAAGCGATGAAATCGAAGACCACGCCGAAGAAATCGACTTGGATTATAGCTTAGAAGACTTACCCAAGATGATTGATTCTATGTCTATGGCGTGTGACAGGCTAAAGAACATCAGCACCAGTTTGAGAACTTTCTCTCGTGCCGATCAAGACTACAAAGTACCTTTCAATATCCACGAAGGCATTGATAGCACAATTTTAATTCTCAAACATCGTCTCAAGGCCAATGAACAACGTCCGGCGATTCAAGTTGTTGCAAACTACGGTAATTTACCTCAAGTAGAATGTTTTCCCGGTCAATTAAATCAGGTATTTATGAATATTTTCGCTAATGCTATTGATGCATTAGATGAATCTAATCATGGACTCAGCTTTGAAGAAATTAAAGCCAATCCTAACTGCATTACAATTACAACCTCAGTCGAAAATAATCTAATTAAAGTTTCCATTACTGATAATGGCAAAGGGATGAACGAATCAGTTAAACAAAAAATATTTGACCATTTATTTACGACGAAAGCTGTTGGTAAAGGTACAGGATTGGGACTCGCGATCGCTCGTCAAATCGTTGAAGAAACCCACGGTGGCAAATTAAGTTTTAATTCGGTTCTGAGTCAGGGTACAGAATTTACGATTGAAATTCCGGTATGAATCTCGGATACTCCTTGTTCGCGCCGCGTTTCGTAAAGAATGGATGGGATTAGCGCCGATTTTCTTTGAGTCTAAATCCTGAAAATTTCAAGTCGGGGAGCGACGGGTTCGCTTGATATCTGGGAACACTATATCTGGAGTCTTAAAGATTTAGCAGTATGGTTAGTACGAGAGTCAATATTCCCGGCTATAAGGTTAGCGAAGAACTCTACAATGGTTCTAGAACCATCGTTTATCGAGGGTATCGAGAGACTGACTCATTACCCGTAACGATCAAACTGCTGAAAAATCCTTATCCGAGTTTCGGCGAACTTTTGTCGTTTCGCAATCAGTACACCATAGCGAAAAATCTCAACTCACCTCTGATCGTCCAAACTTATAGCCTAGAACCGTATCAAAATGGTTATGCGTTGGTAATGGAAGATTTTGGGGGGATTTCTCTCAAGGATTGGGGAGTGGGGAGAAACTTAGAATCTTTGATGGAGTTTTTAGAAATAGCGATCGCACTGTGCAACACCTTAGATATATTGTATCGCGATCGGATTATTCATAAAGATATCAAACCCGCCAATGTTTTAATTAATCCAGACACCAAACAAGTTAAATTAATTGACTTTAGTATTGCATCCCTACTACCACGGGAAACTCAAACACTGATGAATCCCAATGTCTTGGAAGGGACACTTAGTTATATTTCTCCCGAACAAACAGGAAGAATGAATCGGGGGATTGATTACCGGACTGATTTCTATTCTTTAGGTGTCACTTTTTATGAACTACTGACAGGTGAGTTACCGTTCCATTCAAACGATCCGATGGAGTTGGTACATTGTCATCTAGCAAAACTTCCACCATCCCTTCAAGAAGTTAAAAATGAAGAGATTCCGCAAGTATTGTCAGATATTGTCATGAAATTAATGGCAAAGAATGCTGAAGACCGCTATCAGAGTGCATTAGGACTGAAATTTGATTTAGAAACTTGTTTATCTCAACTCCAAGAAACTGGTGAAATTAAAAGTTTTCCAATCGCTCAACGGGATCTGTGCGATCGCTTTATTATCCCTGATAAACTTTATGGACGAGAAACAGAAGTAGAAACTCTCCTGCAAGCATTTGAGCGCGTTAGTACAGGTGTGACAGAAATGATGCTGGTGGCTGGTTTTTCGGGTATTGGGAAAACCGTTGTAGTTAACGAAGTTCATAAACCAATCGTCAAAAAACGCGGTTATTTTATCAAAGGGAAATATGACCAATTTCAACGAAATATTCCCTTTAGTGCTTTTGTGCAAGCCTTCCGCGATTTAATCGGGCAATTATTAACCGAAAGCGATGCTCAAATCCAGCAATTTAAAACCAATATTTTAGCGGCTGTAGGTGATAATGGCCAGGTAATTATTGAAGTTATCCCGGAATTAGAAAGAATTATTGGTCAGCAACCACCTGTTACAGAATTATCAGGAACTGCCGCCCAAAATCGGTTTAATTTATTATTTCAGAAATTTACCCAAGTCTTTACCAGTGAAAAACATCCATTGGTGATGTTTTTAGATGATTTACAATGGGCAGATTCAGCATCGTTGATGTTAATACAGTTATTAATGGCTGATACCAAACATCTTTTCTTAATTGGTGCTTATCGTGATAACGAAATCAATTCAGCACATCCATTAATGTTGACTTTGAATGATATCCAAAAAACAGCAGCTACAATTAATACGATTACTTTAGCGCCTCTGAGTCAATCGCAAGTAAATCAATTAGTTGCTGATACACTGAAATGTACAAAAGATTCGGCATTACCTGTTTCTCAATTGGTATTTAAGAAAACTCAAGGTAATCCGTTTTTTGCCATCCAGTTTCTCAAGGCACTGCACCAATATGGGTTAATTGAATTTAACTTTGAATCAGGATATTGGCAATGTGATATCACCCAAATCAATCAGCAAGCGGTGACAGATGATGTTGTGAATTTCATGATATTTCAATTACAAAGACTGCCTCAATCAACTCAGAATGTATTGCAGTTAGCCGCTTGCATTGGCAATCAATTTGATTTAGCAACTTTGGCAATTGTTTCGCAAGAATCAGAAATTGAAACGGCTGCTAGTTTATGGAAAGCTTTACAAGAAGGGTTGATTTTACCGATTAGTGATGTTTATAAGTTTTATCAAGATTCGTCATTGGTCATTCCTTCTCTACGAGACGCTACGCGTAGCTTGCTTCCCCGTAGGGGTACGGCTCCGCTCAGGGCGAGTGGTCAGGGGTCATTAGAAAAGAGCGAACGAATGACAAAGGATAAAGGACAAAGGACAGCTTATTATAGATTTTTACATGACAGAGTACAACAAGCTGCCTATTCTCTAATTCCCGATCGGCAAAAACAAGCAACTCATCTCAAAATTGGTCAATTACTTCTCCAAAATTCCTCTCAAATAGAACAAGAAGAAAAACTGTTTGATATTGTTGGACATTTGAATTTAGGGCAAGAGTTAATCACTCAATTAAGCGAACGAGAAGCCTTGGCTCGGCTTAACTTCGCAGCAGGAGATAAAGCCAAAAATTCTACCGCTTACGCTGCTGCTAGAGCCTATTTACAAACTGGAATTGAGCTACTTACAGCGAATTGCTGGCAAGAACAATATGAATTGACCCTGAGTCTCTACGTTGCCGCCACCGAAGCCGCCTACTTGAATGCTGACTTTGATGGCATGGAACAGATCGCAGTACAGGTGTTGAAATCAGCCCAGACGATTTTAGACAAAGTTAAAATTTACGAAATTCAAATTGCTGCCCAGACTGCCCAGACCAGAATATTAGAAGCGATCGCAGTGGGCAGAGATGCACTCTTTCAATTGGGAGTTGAACTCCCCACTGCACCTGACGAAGCCAAAATTGGCAAAGTGCTACAGACTGTAGCCAGCCTTCAAAGCGGCAGAGGGATTGAAGAATTAGTCGATCTACCTATCATGAGCGACCGCCAAACTCAGGCAGCTATGCAACTCTTAGGAATATTATTTTCACCGATTCTACAGGCAATGCCCGGATTACTACCCATACTGAGCGCAACGATGGTGAGTTTATCACTCCAGTTTGGGAATGCACCTGCATCAACGGTGGGGTATATGATTCACGGTATGGTATTGTGTGCCTTTTTGTCAGAAGTGAAAACAGGCTATAGCTTTGGGCGATTAGCAATGAATTTGCTTGACCGATTTAATGTCGGGGAATTCAAGTGTAAGATTCTACTTCTGTTTGCGGCCTGGATTCAACATCATCAGGAATCTCTCAGGGCAACGATGCTGACAATGAAAGATGGCTATGCGACTGGTATGGAAACTGGTGATTTTCTCAACGCTGGCTACAACTCGCTCAATTACTTCATTGCCAAACTTTTTGCTGGGGTAGAACTGGACATTTGGGAACCCGAAATAGCAGGTTACAGGGCTGTCTTAGTGCAGGTAAAACAACATTCTGCCCTGACTTATTTGGATATGATGCAGCAGACTGTGGAGAACTTGAGGGAAGCCCGTATTCTGTCGGATTGCTTAATTGGCACTGCCTACAATGAAACAGCAATGCTTCCTAAGCACTATCAGGACAAGGATCTCTCGGCGATCGCTATTGCTTATATTTACAAACTGATACTTGCCTACTTTTTTGGTAACTACACGGCTGCCCTAAACCATAACGCCCAAGCCAAACAGTATTTGATGGCAGTATCAGGCATGATTTTTATTCCCATTTTTCATTTCTATGCAGCCCTGACGTATTTAGCGCTCTTGCTGGCACAGCCAGAGCCGGAGCAAGCCGAATTTCTCGCTTTGGTAGAAACCCATCAAACCACTTTGCACCAATGGGCGCAAAATGCTCCCATGAATCATCTACATAAATGGCATTTAGTTGAGGCTGAAAAACAACGAGTGTTGGGCAATAAAGCAGAAGCACTTGAACATTACGATCGCGCCATCTCCCTCGCCAAAGAAAACGAATACATTAACGAAGAAGCACTTGGCAACGAACTAGCAGCAAAATTTTACCTTGATTGGGGTAAAGAAAGAGTTGCCCAAGCATATATGCAAGAAGCATACTACTGCTACGCTCGTTGGGGTGCAAAAGCCAAAATAGAAGACTTAGAAAAACGCTATCCCCAACTACTCCAATCGATTCTGCAACAGCAACGAATCAACTTCAATACCTTAGAAACTATTAGCTTTCGCGGCACTTCCTCATCTACTCGCACTTCTACCACTGGCAGTACTGGTATTTCCCAGACATTAGATTTTACCTCTGTTCTTAAAGCCGCTCAAGCTATCTCCGGTTCTCTGGAATTAGATCGACTCATTGCCAGCTTGACCCACATTATCCTAGAAAACTCTGGCGCGAAGAAAGTTGTACTAATTCTTCCCCAAGATGAGGACACTGCCGTGCGGGGAGAACCCTTATTGAAGAAAGTATCTGGTGATAATTGGCAAGTTAGGGCAATTACCTTTATCAATCATGACCAAATACAAACCATTCTGGAGCCACAATCACTCGCTAATTGTCAAGAGATTCCTGCAAAAATTATCAATTACGTCAAAAATACCCAACAAACAGTTGTTATAGACAATTGCAAAACAGATACCATTGGGTTGATTGGGGAATATATGCAGCGAACACAACCCCAGAGTGTATTATGTACCCCGATTCTTAATCAAGGGCGTTTAGTAGGGATTCTTTACCTAGAAAATCAACTGACTCAAGGCGTATTTACTAGCGATCGCCTTTCTATTGTAAATTTCCTCTGCACTCAAGCCGCAATTTCTTTGGAGAATGCCCAGTTATATAATCATCTCCAAGAGCGAGAAAAGTTCCTCAGTAGTATTTACGAAGGTGTTGGCTGTCTTATTTTTGTGACTGATATCCGGGATAATGGTAGGTATGAGTACACAGGATGGAGTAAATCATGCGAAATAGTGATTGGTATACCTGCTTCTCAAGTGCTGGGTAAAACTCCGCAAGAATTAATGGCTCCTAATGAAGTTGCAGCAATCGAGCAAAAATATCTGCATTGTTTCCAAATTGGAACACCGATCACCTATGAAGAATGTTTAACATTTAATGACCAGAAAATTTGGTTTTTAACCACACTCAGCCCTTTAAAAGATGAGACGGGCAAAGTTTATCGCGTAGTTGGGACAACGATTAATATTAGCGATCGCAAACAAGCTGAATCAGCAGTTACAGAAAAATCTCAGGCACTCGGAACAGCCTTAGAAGATTTACAACAAGCGCAATTACAAATTGTTCAAAGTGAGAAAATGTCTGCACTGGGTAATTTAGTTGCTGGTGTAGCCCATGAAATGAATAATCCTTTGGGCTTTATTGCTGCAAGTCTCAAACAAACTAAACCCACTATTGCTGATGTTGTGCAACACTTGAAACTTTATCAAGAAAGTTTACCTAATCCGGGTGCTGAAATTATTGACCATGCAGAAGAAATTGACTTAGATTATAGTTTAGAAGATTTACCAAAGGTAATAGATTCAATGGTGATGGCGTGCGATCGCCTCAAAAATATCAGTACTAGTTTAAGAACTTTCTCCCGCGCTGATAAAGATTACAAAGTGGCATTTAAAATTCATGAAGGGATTGAAAGTACAATTTTAATTCTCAAACATCGTCTCAAAGCCAACGATCAACGTCCAGCAATTGAAGTAATAACCGATTATGGCAATTTGCCTGAAGTTGAATGTTTTCCTGGACAATTAAACCAGGTGTTTATGAATATCCTCGCTAATGCCATTGATGCCTTAGATGAGTCGAATAATGGGCAAAGTTTTGCAGAAATTAAAGAAAATCCTAACAAGATTAAAATTAAAACATCATTGCAAGACGATCGGGTTACAATAACGATTGCTGATAATGCTAATGGCATGAATGAAACAGTCAAGCAAAAGATATTTGACCATTTGTTTACAACGAAATCTGTGGGAAAAGGAACGGGTTTAGGATTAGCGATCGCCCGTCAAATTGTCGAATCAACCCACGGCGGTAAATTGAGTTGTAACTCTGTTGTTGGTCAGGGTAGTGAATTTATCATCGAAATTAAGGTGTAAATATTTACTTTTATATAAATCACTTGATATATCTGGGAACACTATATCTGTAAATCATCACTTCTTCAGCAGTATGGTAGCCACTTTTGTGAGAATTCCCGGATATAACATTACCGAAGAAATCTACAACGGTTCGAGAACCCTGGTTTATCGAGCAGTTCGAGAAACTGACTCCTTAAGAGTAGCAATCAAACTGCTGAAAAATCCTTATCCAAATTTCAGCGAACTCTTGTCGTTTCGCAATCAGTATGTCATTGCGAAAAATCTCAACTCACCTCTAATTGTCCAAACTTATAGCCTAGAACCGTACCAAAATGGCTATGCTTTGGTCATGGAAGATTTTGGTGGAATTTCTCTCAGTGAGTGGAAAATAAGAGGAAATCTCCAATCTCTACAAGAATTTTTAGAAATAGCGATCGCTCTGTGCGACACCTTAGATTTACTTTACCAAGAGCGCATTATCCATAAAGATATCAAACCTAGCAATATATTAATTAATCCCGCAACCAAACAAGTTAAATTAATTGACTTTAGTATTGCATCTTTATTACCAAGAGAAACCCAAACCCTCGTAAATCCTAATGTGTTAGAAGGGACACTTGCTTATGTTTCCCCCGAACAAACAGGCAGAATGAATCGGGGGATTGACTATCGCACAGACTTCTACTCACTCGGTGTAACTTTCTACGAATTACTCACGGGAGAGTTACCTTTTGCCTCCAACGACCCAATGGAGTTGGTACATTCCCATATTGCAAAAATCGCACCATTAGTACACGAAATTAATTCAGACATTTCATCTGTACTATCAAAAATTGTCAGTAAATTGATGGCGAAGAATGCTGAAGAGAGATATCAGAATGCCTTAGGACTAAAATTTGATTTAGAAAATTGTCTGCATCAGTTACAAGTTTCGGGTAAGATTGAAAGTTTTGAAATTGCACAGCATGATGTGTGCGATCGCTTTATTATCCCCGATAAACTCTACGGACGGAAAAATGAAGTTCAGTCTTTACTCAAAGCCTTCGAGCGTGTTGCTAGCGGTAGTTCTGAACTGATGCTGGTGGCTGGTTTCTCTGGTATTGGCAAAACTGCGGTGGTGAATGAAGTCCACAAACCCATCACCCGACAGTGCGGCTATTTCATCAAAGGAAAGTACGATCAGTTCAATCGCAATATCCCGTTTTCAGCCTTTGTCCAAGCTTTTCGCAGTTTGATGGGACAAATCCTCAGCGCATCCGATATAGAACTAGCTTGCTGGAAGGAGCAAATCCTTGCTGCTGTTGGTGAAAACGGACAAGTTCTGATTGAAGTCATTCCTGAACTAGAATGCATTATTGGTTCCCAACCCCCGATAATCGAGTTGGTTGGTAGTGCATCTCAGAATCGGTTTAATCTGCTCTTTGGCAAATTTATTCAGGTATTTACGAAAAAAGAACATCCCTTAGTGATTTTCCTCGATGATTTGCAGTGGGCCGATTCTGCTTCTTTGAACCTTTTGAAATTGTTGATGAGCGAGTCAGAAGCAGGCTATCTACTCGTACTCGGAGCTTATCGGGATAATGAAGTTTTTTCAGCCCACCCGTTGATGCTAACCCTGAATGAGATTAGAAAACAAGGTGTCAATCTCAATACTCTGATGTTGGCTGCTTTGAACGAATTAGATATTACCAGTTTGGTTGCCGATACATTGCAGTGTTCAAATAATATCGCTGCGCCGCTTTCGCATTTAGTCTACCAAAAAACTCAAGGAAATCCATTTTTCACCATTCAGTTTTTGTACGGACTGCACGAGGAAGAATGTATTATTTTCAATCGTTCCTCCGGCTATTGGCAGTGTAAATTAACCCAGGTGACACAGTTAGCTCTGACGGATGATGTTGTAGAATTTACGATCCGACGATTGCAGAGGCTACCAGAAGCAACACAGCAAGTATTAAAGCTAGCGGCGTGCATTGGTAATCGATTTGATTTAGAAACATTAGCAGTAGTTTGTGAAGCTACTCAAGATAGTGTAGCAGCAGACTTGTGGCGATCGCTTCAAGATGGGTTAGTTATTCCAGAAAACTCAACCTACAAGTTTTTCCAAGGAAAGGGACATGATGTAGAAGCGGTTGATAACGTTACTGTTAATTATCTGTTTCTCCACGATCGAGTGCAGCAAGCCGCTTACTCTCTCATTCCTGAGACTTTGAGACAAGCAACCCATTTCCAAATTGGTAAACTTCTGCTTGCTAATGTTTCGCCAGAAGAACAAGGCAGCAAAATTTTTGCGATCGTCAATCACTTAAATGAGGGCTTTGTACTTCATCAAACCCAGGAAGAACGTTCAGAACTTTTACAGCTAAACTGTATTGCCGGGAGAAAGGCTAAAGAGTCTACTGCCTATGGAGTTGCTGTTAACTACTTTACGGTAGCTGAGAGCTTATTACCTCCAGATAGTTGGCAGCAATGTTATGAAAAGTCCTTAGATGTTTATTTCAATCTCGCAGAAGTTAAGTATTTGTCTGGGGATTTTCAATCTTCTCTAGCCATTATTGAAACGATCTCTAACTTTACAAGACAACAAATTGAAAGAGCTGAAGCCTTTAACCTAGCAATTTTGATGTTCACATTGCAAGGTCAATACCTCCAAGCACTTCACTATGGACAAAAGGCATTGTCTTGCTTGAATTTTGATTTATCAGAAATAGACTTACCAGAAAAACTTGAATCTTACCAACGTGAGATTCAATTGAAATTAGGCGATCGCACAATAGAGCAGCTCGTCGATGAACCAGAGGCCACCGATCCAGAAAAACGCCTGATTATCAAAATCTTGAATAATTTAATCGTACCCGTTTATGTTCTCCAAAAAGGAGAGCTATACTTTGTCGTCGCGTTATCGATGGTTTCAGTATCTCTCAATTTTGGCGTAATCGCTGAATCAGGAAACGGATTTTCCGCCTATGGAATGTATCTCGGATATCAGAGCAACTATCAATCTGGCTATGAATTTGGAGTACTTGCAGAAAGTTTAGCCAAACGATTTAAGCAAGCAGATAATCTATGCAAAGCTTGTTATATGCTGGGGAATAATTTGCTTTCCTGGGTGCATCCTTTGCGTTGCTCAGGGCCGATTTTCGATCGCGGATTAGTGGCTGGGCTACAGTCTGGGGAGATGGTTTTCTCAGGTAATCTTTTGATGTACAAGCTGCTCAATCCATTTTATGCAGGAGAAAATCTATTAGAAATTCAGCAAAATCTTCCTGAATATTTAGAATTTTGTGCCAAGAAACTTAACTATCAGCTTTCTGTGGATACGCTCTCTGGATTAAACATTGCGCTTGCTGAACTTACAGCTAGTCCTGCTCTTGATATCCCGACTGAACAGCAGCATCTTGAAGCATGTAGGATAAACAACAGTGATTATGCAATTTGCCACTATTTGCTCCTAAAAACTAAAATTCTCTGTTTTTACGGGCGCTATGAGGAGGCATTGGCATCGGCTCAGGGGGCTGAAGACCTCGTTGGTACAATTACTGGAAAATATCAGGTTGCAGCGATCAATTTTTATCAATCTATTGCGATCGCTGAATACTGCCGGAGTCATTGTCTAGGTTTAAACAATAGTTACATCCAAAAAGTTAAATCAAACCAAGCGCAACTGAGTCTATGGGCAGCTAGTTGTCCTGAAAACTTCGCTCATAAGTACGATCTCGTGAATGCAGTTTTAAGCGTTTTATCAGGACAAAAAACAGAAGCAATTGAACTGTTCGATCGCGCTATTTCTGGTGCTGAAGTCAATGGCTACCTCCAAGAAAAAGCCTTAGCAAACGAACTTGCAGCCAAATTCTGCCTCGAATGGGGCAAAGAAAAATTCGCCGCAGGCTATATACAAGAAGCTTACTATTGTTACGCCAAATGGGGTGCAAAAGCCAAAATTGCCGATCTGGAAAGACACTATCCGCAACTGCTAGCCCCTATCCTCCAGCAAATCCATACTCCCTTCTCCACTAGAGACACAATGTTCTCATTGGCAAATGTTACATCCATCAGTTCCAGCATTTCCGACAGTAGTAATGCATCTGTTGCTTTAGATTTAGCTGCCATTCTCAAAGCTTCTCATAGTATCTCAGGTGAAATCGAATTTGAAAAACTGCTTTCATCATTGCTTGAGATCGTCATTGAAAATGCTGGGGCTGATAAATGCGTGTTTATGCTGTTGCGAGAGGAGCGCTTGTTAATTAAAGGATCGATTACCACAGGTTCAAAGCCAGTTGTCTTGCAGCGTATTCCCATTGAAGATAGTCAGGACATTCCCCACAGACTGATTTACAAAGTCTTGCATGATAGGCAAACTGTTGTGCTAATGAATGCAACTGCCGATCCGACTTTAGCCAACGATCCTTATATCGTGCGTCAGCAGCCGAAAAGTATCTTGTGCAGCCCGATTTTGCATCAAGGCAAGTTGATGGGCATTTTGTATCTAGAAAATAACTTAGCAACGGGGGCATTTACAAGCGATCGCGTCGAACTTCTCAACTTACTTTGCGCTCAAGCTGCCATTTCCTTGGAAAATGCCCGACTTTACGAACGTTCCTTAGAATATACCCAACAATTAGAGCGCTCGTTTGCCGAATTGAGTGCGAGTAACTCTCGTTTTGAAAAACTTGTAGACAACGTGCCTGGGGTGGTTTTTCAATACCAGATGAGTGCTGATGGAATCCTATCGTTAAACTACATCAGTGCTGACTGTTACAATTTGTACGAAATTACGCCAGAGCAAGCTGCTGCCGATGCGAAGTTTTTTGACAAAATGGTACATCCTGATGATGTGGCTTCTTACCAGGAATCAAGTACTGACACCGTTCAAACTGTATCTCACTGGCGCTGGGAGGGGCGAATCGTCACTCCATCAGGAATCGTCAAGTGGATTCACGGCGAATCTAGAATTGAACGGCGTGTGGATGGAACGCTAGTTTGGGATGGATTGTTTTTGGATATTAGCGATCGCAAGCAAGCAGAACTGGCATTGCAACAAGCTCAATTACAAATTGTTCAAAGTGAGAAAATGTCTGCGTTGGGTAACTTAGTTGCTGGTGTCGCCCATGAAATGAATAATCCTCTCGGTTTTATTGCTGCCAGTCTCAAACAAGCTAAACCAACGTTTACTGATATTATCGAACACTTAAAACTCTATCAAGAAACTTTACCCGATAAGAGCGAACAAATCCTCGACCATGCCGAAGAAATTGACTTGGAATATACCTTAGAAGACTTGCCCAAAATGCTCGATTCGATGACAATGGCGTGCGACAGACTCAAAAATATTAGCACCAGTTTACGCACTTTCTCTCGTGCCGATCGCGATTACAAAGTGCCGTTTAATATCCACGAAGGTATCGATAGCACTATTCTCATTCTCAAGCATCGTCTCAAAGCAAATGAACTACGTCCCGCAATTGAAGTTGTCACTAACTACGGTAATCTACCTCAAGTTGAATGCTTCCCTGGGCAATTAAATCAGGTATTTATGAATATCTTAGCCAATGCCATTGATGCGTTAGATGAATCGAATACCGGGCGCAATCTTCAAGATATCAAAGCTAATCCCAACCAAATTACTATTACAAATTCAATCGAAAATAACTATGTAAAAATTGCCATTGCTGATAATGGCAAGGGAATGAGTGAAGAGATAAAACAAAAGATTTTTGACAATTTATTTACTACGAAATCCGTGGGGAAAGGTACGGGTTTGGGGTTGGCGATCGCCCGTCAAATTGTTGTGGAAAAACACGGGGGTTCAATACACTGTAACTCCTTGCCAGGAAAAGGTACAGAGTTTGCGATCACAATTCCAGTGCGGCAATAAACAGTACTGAGTAGACCAACTTTAGCTAAGAAGATTCTGTCACCCTACTTGCAGGCGATCGCGTAGCGTTCATGCAGAAAAGGCATTTTCTGAGACGCTTTACCTTAGCGGAAGCCTCTGGAAGAAAAGGCAGTTGGATAAATTAAGCTTTTAGCAATTTTTACGGAATATCAATTCACAAAAAATATGATACAGATGCAAATCATAAAACCTATGCTAATTTTCACTTTCTTAATTTTGAATTTTGAATTTTGAATTGGTATAAGTCCTGCCTAACTCAGGACTGGCTCTAAGTAAACTGAATCGGAGTTGAATATGTGTACTGAAAAAATCAATGAAGAGATATTGCTTTTACGTCAGCAAAATACCCAATTACTGCAACAGCTAGAAGCATTGCAAAACCTTTCTTCAACTACACTGTTAGCAGAACAACATCAAATTTGGGAATTAGTTACTAATGAAGTCCCACAGGATTTACAACTGATAGAATTACAGTCGAAATTGGCAGATAATTCTACCTTTGTAGAATCAGCAAATAAAATTAGCGGACGGCATCATCAAGCGGCGGCAACTGCTTTGGCTGAGAGTGAGGCTAAGTATCGCCAACTCGTGGAAAATATCAGCGACCTGATTTTTTCTATGTCAGTGGAAGGTCTTTTTACTTATGTCTCACCACAATATAAAAATGTTTTAGGATGGGAACCTTCAGACCTACTAGGTCAACCCTTTGCCCCCCTGCTTCATCCTGATGATTTCCCCCTAGCCCAGAGAAAAATCCAAGAAATGGTGGAAACCAAGGGGCAGCGAATCGCAATAGAATTTCGCCACCAAAAAAAGGATGGAAATTGGTGCTGGATGAGGTCAGTGGCTTCGCCAATTTTCGATTCAGATGGTGAAATTATTGGTCTTCATGGCGCTATTAGCGATATCAGCAGTCGCAAACAAGCTGAAGAATTAATCAAAGCCTCGCAAGCAGAATTGCTCGCTTTGTTCAACGCTATGCAGGATGTAATTCTTGTCTTGGATGCCGAAGGAAGATACTTAAAAATCGCTCCTAGTGGTGCGCCCTTACTCTACCAACCTCCTGCGGAACTGCTGGGCACAAAAATATATGAGGTTTTACCCTCTGCTTGTGCAGATTCTTTTCTCAACTCTATTCAACAAGCACTCTTAACTCAAAAAACTGTGAAGGTAGAATATAGCTTGCCTATAGGCGAGCAAGAGGTTTGGTTTGAGGCGAATATTGCCAGAATGACTGAAAACACCGTTGTTTGTGTCGCCAGGGATATCAGTGAACGCAAACAGATGGAAGACCAACTGCGACAACAAACGGAAAATTTAGCACAAACTCTTCAAGAACTCAGACAAACTCAAGCACAAATGATTCAAGCAGAAAAAATGTCTAGTTTGGGTCAACTTGTGGCTGGAGTTGCCCACGAAATCAACAACCCCGTTAATTTTATTCACGGTAATCTCACCTATATAGAGGAATATACTCAAGACCTGTTGCGAATAATTCACCATCAGCAGCAATCTGGTAATAAGTCGGAATTTCAGGCTTTGTGTGAGGAAATTGACCTAGAGTACATCCAAAAAGATTTACCAAGAATATTGAGTTCGATGAAAGTTGGTACTCAGCGCATCCGTCAGATTGTGCTGTCGTTACGAACCTTCTCACGCATAGATGAAGCCGAGTTTAAAGCAGTAGACATTCACGAAAGCATTGACAGTACTTTAATGGTATTGCAACATCGCTTGCAAGAAACAACAAAGCTTCCAGCCATTCAAGTCATCAAAGACTACGGCACATTACCTTTAGTGGAATGCTATGGTCGACAACTCAATCAGGTATTTATGAATATATTAGCGAATGCCATTGATGCTTTAGAAGAATGGACAATTGAGAATGCACAATTAAGAATAGACAATTTCACATCTGGGTTGTTAACTCCCACGATCGCCATTCGGACATCAGTGATAGATTCCAGTTGGGTAAGAATTGCGATCGCTGATAATGGAATAGGTATGTCAGAACAGATTCAACAACAAGTTTTTAATCCGTTTTTCACCACCAAGCCTGTGGGTAAGGGCACAGGTATGGGAATGTCTATCAGTTATCAAATCATTACAGAAACACATGGTGGCAAACTGGAATGTCATTCATCACCAGCAGCAGGAACGGAGTTTGTAATTACAATTCCAATTCAGCATTAAGGTTTTTTTTGCAACTGTAAGGTTATATCCCTTGTGGGGCGGTTGTACTCCTTTTCCATAAGGTTGACTGACTTGCCACCGCTTTCTATGACCACTAACTATTGACTAATAGCTAAACAATCAGTTTCTGCCCACCAGGCGTAGATAAGTGTGTCGCGGTCTGGTAAAGTACCCAAAGTATTAGGTTGCAACACATTAATCCTAATGCCATTTGTTAATTCCATAACATAATTAACGTGTGTGCCCAAATACATAACGTTAACAAGCCGTCCTTCAAAGCAGTTAACTGGCAAATTAGGTGGATAAAGCGAAAGCTGTATTTTTTCTGGACGCACACTCACTACTACAGCTTGTGATAATTCAGTTGGTGTATTCTCAGCGCGGCTAATAACAATTGATAGTCCCATTTTTGTGGAAATTTTAATATTAGAGGAGTCTACCGCGACGATTTCACCACTGAATAAATTAGTATCACCAATAAAATCAGCAACAAAAGATGTACAGGGACGTTCGTAAATTTGGCTGGGAGTGCCAACTTGTTCAATTTTGCCTTGATTCATCACGGCAATGCGATCGCTCAATGACAATGCTTCTTCTTGGTCGTGTGTCACCATCACAAAGGTTAACCCCAAGTCTTTGTGTAAATTTGATAACTCAACCTGCATTTCTTTACGTAGTTTGAAATCTAACGCCCCTAAAGGTTCATCCAGTAGTACCACGGTGGGACGGTTGACTAGGGCCCTTGCTAAAGCGACTCGCTGCTGTTGACCACCAGAAAGTTGATTGGGAAAGCGCGATCGCAAACTTTCCATTTTCACCAGTTTTAAAGCTTCTTGGACTCTAGCTTCAATTTTCGATTTGGGTATTTTTTTTAGCCGCAGTCCAAAAGCGATGTTATTCCAGACATTCAGGTGGTTAAATAAAGCGTAACTTTGAAATACAGTATTGACGGGTCGGCGGTAAGGGGGCACATTAGTCATGGACTGACCCTGAATAAACACCTTGCCAGCGTCAGCAATTTCAAACCCAGCAATTAAGCGCAGTGTTGTTGTTTTACCACAACCGGAGGGACCTAAAATACTAAAAAATTCTCCTTGTCTGACATCCAAATCAATGCCATTTACTGCTGGTTCTTGGTTAAAAAACTTGAAGACGTTACGCAGTTCAACATCAAGTGGCTGAAAAGTTGTTATCCCCCTCTGATTTTGCATGACGATTTGAGCCATAATCCTCAGTAGAATGCCGCGATCTTACGTTATTTTGTCAATTGCTCTAGTCTTTTGGGCAGACTATATTTGACACTTTGGTTTATTGTATCCGCCAAAAACAATTGTTCAAGAATATACTCGCCCGATTATTTCGCACTCAGTAATAAAATCAAGCCAATGGTAAACTTATATACTAAACTTCTAATTTAAATAATCTGTAATTAAGTTAACAAGTCTTAAAATTGCATCTTAGCAATTGCTAAAAGGCTGGCTAGAATTGCATTTATTCATTTTGAATTTTGAATTTTGAATTTTGAATTAATACTTATGTCCTTATTCCCATCACTTGGTAGTAAAAAAGATACACGTACAGTTGGACGTGGTTTCCAATCAATATTTTTAATCGTATTTACCCTATTAATGACCAGTGGGATTGAGGCTCGTTTGGCTTACTTGCAAATAGTTGATGGGCCAAAACTCCGAGAACGAGCTGAAGCAAACCGAATTCGGATGATTCCCAAACAACCAGAACGGGGCAATATTTTTGACCGGAATGGCAAACTTTTAGCTAGCACTCGCTATCCTAGCTCTGTATATTTGTGGCCGATGGCGCATACTAAGCCTTCCTGGTCTGTAGTCGGCCCGCGTCTAGCGCAAATTCTTAACATTTCCCAAGATGAGATGGAAAAGAAATTAGAACAAGCTGGTGCTAATTCTTCTTCACTCATTCGGGTTGCTCGCGATTTAAATGAAGCAGAAATTACGGCATTAAAGGAGTATAAAAATGAACTCCCAGAAGTGGAAATTAATACAGATTCTGTACGTTATTATCCCCACGGCAAGGAATTAGCGCACGTACTAGGTTATACACGAGAGTTGACCGCCGACCAGTTAAAAGGCAAGAAGGAGTTAGGCTATCGACTGGGAGATGTCATCGGTCAGATGGGTGTGGAAAAGGCTTATGAGAAAGCTCTACGGGGCGAATGGGGCGGTCAGCAAGTGGAAGTGGATGGTGCGGGTAGACCAATCCGGGTTATCGGGGAGAAACAGGCAAAAGCTGGTAATGATTTGCACCTAACCATAGATTTGGATGTGCAAAAGGCAGCCGAAAAAGCTTTGGGAAATCACCGAGGTGCGATCGCAGCACTCGATCCAAATAATGGTGCTGTTTTAGCGTTGGTATCTTACCCCACCTTTGACCCAAATATCTTTTCCAAACAAAAACTTTCTCAAAAAGATTGGGAAAGTGTCCAAGGTAAAGATCATCCCTTGGTCAATCGCGCTCTGAGCGCCTTTCCACCCGCCAGTACTTTTAAAGTTGTGACTACGACAGCTGGACTCGAATCAGGTGAATTTTCTCCTGACTCAATACTACAAACCTTTGGTTCTCTTACCGTGGGTGGGGTGACATTTGGTGAGTGGAATCACGCCGGATTCGGGCCATTAGGATTTCCCAGAGCGATCGCTATGAGTAGCGATACTTTCTTCTATCAAGTTGGCAGAAAAGTTGGCGGCCCAACTCTAATCAAATGGAGCCGTAAATACGGGTTTGGTCAAAGAACTGGTATTGAATTTCGTGATGAAGAATCAGTAGGCTTGGTTCCAGATGAAACATGGAAGCGGAAAGTTTTCAAAATGCCTTGGACTGTTGGCGACACCATTAATATGTCAATTGGTCAAGGCGCTTTGCAAGTCACACCTCTACAATCGGCGATTATGTTTTCTGTCCCTGCTAACGGTGGGTATCGAGTTCAACCGCATTTGCTTAAAGATAACGAAGAAGCAAAAAGTTGGCGAGAATCTTTAAATATGAAAGCGACAACTATCAAAGTTCTCCGCGACGGACTGCGAAAGGTGGTGAGTGAAGGCACTGGTAAGCGCTTAGACGTGCCGACAATTGCCCCAGCGTCTGGGAAGAGTGGCACAGCTGAAGCTGGTGTTGGTCGCCCAAATCATACATGGTTTGGTGCTTATGCGCCCAGTAATAAGCCAGAAATTGTGGTTGTGGCCTTTGGGGAAAATACTGGCGAACATGGTGGTACTATTTGCGGGCCGATGGTTTTACAAGTACTAGAAGCTTATTTTCAGCACAAATATCCAGGTAAGTATCAAAAACCTCAGCCTGACCCATCAGAAGCTAAAACTCAAAGTTCAGGACATAGCACTGGAGATTAGTTCTGCAAAGCAAAAGTTAAACAGATATACAGCGTCAGATTTTCTAGTCTATCCCATTAGTTTTGAAGGGCGAACAAGTTCGTAGTAACGACTTTAACTTTAGTCCTAGATTTTTAAGCACGCTTTGTGCTTACTACAAACTCATCAAAATTAATGCGATAGACCACTAGTGTGCAAAGTTCAAAATTTAAGAAGCTTTTGGTCGAGACAATAGAAGAGATGAGCTTATGGTATCAATTGAAAACAATTAATTACTGCCAATTAGTTTGCCCTTAAATACCTGTTAAAAATTTAGCAGAGTTATTTACAAATAATCTTAATTTTGCAATCCTCTTTTCCTTATGACTTACCTTAAACCATCTCCACTTGGCGGACAAAAAAATACACGTACTGTGGGACAAAGTTTCCAGCCGATATTTTTAATTATATTTACTCTATTGATGCTGACAGGAATCAGCATTCGCTTGGCATATTTGCAAATTACTGAAGGAGCAAGCCACCGAAAACGAGCCGAATCAAATCGAATTCGGATGATCCCCAAACAACCAGAACGAGGCAATATCTTTGACCGCAACGGCAAACTTTTAGCCAGTACTCGCTATCCTCGCTCTGTATATTTGTGGCCGATGGCACATACCAAGCCAGCGTGGTCATTAGTGGGAGCGCGTCTATCTCAAATTCTCGACGTTCCCCAAGAAGAGATGGAAAAGAAACTAGAAGAGGCAGGTGCTAACTCTTCTTCACTGATCCGAATTGCTCGTGACTTGAACGAAGCGCAAATCACAGCATTGAAAGAGTATCAAACTGAACTTAAAGACGTAGAAATTCATACAGAAGCCGTTCGTTATTACCCCCACGCCAAGGAATTAGCCCATGTATTAGGTTATACGCGAGAACTGACCGGCAATCAGTTAAAAGAAAAGAAGCAAGAAGGCTACAGATTGGGTGATGTAATTGGTCAAATGGGAGTTGAAAAAGCTTATGAGAAAACTCTGCGGGGCGAATGGGGCGGTCAGCAAGTAGAAGTGGATGGTGCAGGTCGCCCGCTCCGGGTTTTGGGAGAGAAACAGGCAAAACCTGGTAACGATTTGCATTTGACCATAGATTTAAATATGCAAAAGACAGCAGAAAAAGCTTTAGGCGATCGCGACGGTGCGATCGTTGCCCTTGACCCCAAGAACGGTGCCGTTTTAGCAATGGTATCTCACCCCACCTTTGACCCAAATATTTTCTCAAAGCAGAAACTCACCCAAAAAGATTGGGAATTTGTCCAAGGTGCCGATCATCCCTTGGTGAATCGCGCCCTCAGCGCCTTTCCACCCGCTAGCACCTTCAAAATTGTCACCACTACAGCCGGTCTAGAATCAGGTAAATTTTCTCCTAGCACAGTCCTGCAAACTTACGGTTCTTTGAGTTTTGGCGGCACCCGATTTGGCGAATGGAATCACGCCGGATTCGGGCCATTGGGTTTTGTCGGAGCATTACAGTGGAGTAGTGATACCTTCTTTTATCAAATTGGTCGCGGAGTCGGCGGCCCAACTTTAATTGAGTGGACTCGCAAGTATGGATTTGGTAAAAAAACTGGTTTTGAGTTTGTCAACGAAGAAGCAAAGGGTTTAGTGCCAGATGAAGTATGGAAGCAGAAAACTTGGAAGATACCTTGGACTGTAGGCGATAGCATTAATATGTCAATTGGTCAAGGTGCTTTACAAACGACACCTTTACAAGTCGCGATCATGTTTGCCGTGCCCGCTAATGGTGGCTATCGAGTCCAGCCGCATTTGCTTAAAGACAATGAACAAGCAAAAAGCTGGCGAGCATCTTTAAATATGAAGCCGACAACTATAAGTGTTCTCCGTCAGGGACTACGGAAAGTAGTAGCTGAAGGTACGGGTAAAGCTTTGAAGCAGCCAACAGTTCCCGCAGTGGCTGGTAAGAGTGGCACTGCTGAAGCGTGGAAAGGCCGTGTTAAGCAAAATCACGCTTGGTTTGGAGCGTATGCACCTGCTGAACAGCCAGAAGTTGCGATCGTAGCATTTGCTGAACATTCCGGTGGTGGTGGTGGTAGCATTGCTGCGCCGATGATCTTACAAATTATGGAGGAATATTTCCAGCGCAAGTATCCAGGTAAGTATCAGAAACCAGTGCCTGAAAATCCAGGAAATAGCAGACGAAATTAAACGTAGGGTATGGGGGCATGGGGCATGGGGCATTGGGCATTGGGCGTTAGGAGTGCTGAGTGCTGAGTTAGGAGTTAGGAGTTTTGTTTATCTCCTTGTCCCCCTGCTCCCTGCTCCCTGCTCCCCTGCTCCCCTGCCCCTCTGCTCCCCTGCTCCTTCATCTCCACGTCGCCAAACAAAAATCAGGTCAATTATGGTTGACGACTATATTCGAGCTGTAATGACTCAAAATCAAATTCCGGGGCTTTCTGTTGCAGTGGTGCAGGAAGGTGAACCTGTTTTAGTTAAGGGCTATGGACTGGCGAATGTTGAACACTCTGTTTCAGCTACTGAAAATACAGTTTATGAAATTGCGTCTGTCGGTAAAACTTTCACCGCTACAGCCGTAATGATGCTGGTGGAACAAGGGGTAATTTCGCTAGATGATGCGATCGCAGACTATCTCGATTATCTACCCCTAACGTGGCAAAATGTCACAATCGGGCATATTCTGTCTCATCAGTCTGGAATTCCTAGCTATACCGATGCCCCAAACTACTGGGAAATTACTCATCTTGATTTATCTAAGTCTGAAATTTTGGCTCTAGTTACTCACTTACCCCTCAAGTTCCAACCGGGTGAGTTTAGCGCCTATGACAACACAGGCTACTATCTACTGGGTTTGCTCCTAGAAAAAGTAACTGGACAATCTTATGGAGATTTGTTACAAGAGCGCATTTTTGCTTTTTTGGGAATGAATGCAACCGTGATGAATAATCCCAGTGACATAGTGCCGCACCGGGCTGCTGGTTATCGGTTGGTAAACAGCAAGCTTGTTAACAAACCTTATTACAGTCCCTCAGTTACCTATTCTGCTGGAGGTCAACTTTCCAGTGTGGAAGATATGGTGAAGTGGGAACAGGCGCTTTGTGGTGAAACTTTGCTAAAGCAATCAACCCTGAATTTGATGTGGACTCCTCATTTTCCCAATCAGGGTGATGATTGGGAAAAATTGAGATATGTTGCAGGTTTAGGTTGGTGGGTATTTAATTATGGCGATCGCCGAATAGTTGGTCATAATGGGTCAATTTTAGGATTTGCAAGTAACATTACCCGCCTTATTGATGACAAAATTACCGTAATTTTACTTTGCAATCTAGATAAAATTTCCCGACCAGATGCGATCGCAAAAAAAATTGCTGAATACTACTATCCAGCCCTTAAAGAAGTAATACTTCAGCCTCCATTATGAGAAGCAGAGGTAATAGTTACGAATTACGAATTACGAACTTGTACTGAGCGTAGCCGAAGTATTACGAATTATTTTCGCTCCTATTGTGATATCTTAGCTGGTTTCAAGTTTCTGGCTTTGTAAAACATTTCTAAACTATTGCGATCGCCTACAAAACGCCAGTGCCAAGGCTCATAACTTACACCTTGAGCATTATCTTTGGGAAATGACATTTCAAAGCCAAAACGCGCTGCATTTGCTTGTAGCCACCGATAAGCCTTGGTATTGTCAAAGTTAGTTTGAAGATTAGTTGCTGGTACCGATCCGTCTCCAACATCCACTGCATAACCTGTGTGATGTTCGCTATGACCAGGAGGAGCGCTGAGGGCGGCTCGTTCTGCTGGCGTTTGATTTCGCTGGGCACCGACAGCAAAAAACAACTGCTCTTGGTCTTTGACTGAGCGAAAGCCAGAAATTGGCACTACAATTACACCTGAACTCCGGGCTGCTGCTACCATCTCCTCAAATTTTTGGGCAGCAGTTTTTCGCATTCTAATGCCCCTATTTGCGGAGATGGTTACTAGTTCTGACTCAGGGGCTTCTGGGTATGGAAAATGCCCTAACACAGTATCGCTAGAATTATTAGATGCTGCGGTCGTCGCCGGAGCAGAAGTAGCTGGTAAAGATTGAGAATCGGCGGTTTTTTTGGGTGCAGTCACGAAAAACCACAAACCGCTAATTAAAGATAGCAGGACAAATCCTGTTACTCCCCCAATCAAAATAATTCGGGGTTGCAACCAAATTTTAGGTGCTGCAACAGGGGTATCGCGTACAGCCACTGGAATATCATCACCAAAGTCATTCGATGAGTTTTGCGGTTTTCCAGAAAACCCTGCCTTATTCAAGGGTAAACTCCTGTTTTTGTGGAATAGCCATAACAGATTTTGCACTGGACAAAAGTAGACGTAACAGGTAGCATTTTACATCTGTGGTTCTTAGGCGCAATCTTGACAAACCTTTTAGAACTATACGTCAAGCTGGGAGGATTAGTCCTGGTAGGTTTTATCCTGGGACGCAAACTACCTGTAACAGTTCCTACACGTTTAGGACTGTTTCTTTTTTGGGTGGGAGTACCCATAAGCATAGTATCGTTTTTGCGTCAATCTAGCTTATCAGGGCAAATTTGGATTGCACCTGCGATCGCTTACCTAGCTATTTTACTAGGAGCATTTTTTGCTTGGTTAGGGATAAAAGGCCAAGCCTATTTTAGAAAGACTGTTTCCCAACCATCAACTCAGGCTAGCTTGATATTAGCCGCAATGTTAGGTAATACTGGTTATCTTGGTTTTCCGATTACCTTGGCAATGGTAGGCAAGGAATACTTTGCTTGGGCGTTATTTTACGATTTACTAGGTACATTCCCAGGAACTTATGCTCTGGGTGTGTTGCTAGCAGCTAGTTTTGGAGGTAGCGTCCAGAATCATTGGCAGATTACTAGGGCGATTTTAATTAATCCTGCTCTGTGGGGTTTCGGATTTGGCTTACTGTTTCGGCAGGTGACAATTCCCACAGTTGCAGAATTCTGGTTAGAAAAATTTGCTTGGAGTAGTGTAGCTTTATCCCTGGTATTAATTGGAATGCGTCTGGCGTTGCTCAAATCTTGGCGTAGTTTACCACAAGCAGGGATGAGCTTAGGAATCAAAATGTTGCTAGTTCCTTTGATATTGGGTAGCATTTTACCCCTATTTGGATTAACTGGGGCGATCGCAAAAATAATCGTGCTACAAATGGCTATGCCTCCAGCTTTTGCCACACTGGTAATTGCTGAGACATTCAATCTCGATCGCGATCTGGCAGTTACTGCCTTAGCTGCTGGGGCTATAGTATTACTGGTTACTCTCCCATTTTGGCTGTGGCTGTTTTGATTTGGGATTTATACAGTGTGATACATATCAGTTAAAGTTCTACAGGATGCTGTCCATAATATGGCAAAGCCTCTGACCAATTAGGAAATTTGCCCTCTTGCCAATCGAGATTAGCTAATTCCAAAATACTTGTCACCGTCGCTGCTAACCCAGATTGGGCTTGAATCAGCTGATAATTAGTGTTCCAATTTGCTAAAGTTTCCTGCCAGGCTTCTGGTGTCAACACTCTATCTGACAAACACACTTTTAGTTTAGAAGTATCTGGCTGAAACTGATAAATAGCAGCAAAAATTTGACCTCGTTGTGCTGGCATTTCCACAGCAATAGTTTTTGGATTTTGACTTTTGCTTGCTTGTGACCAAGCTACCGCAGCCAAAGTTGAAATCGCAAATACAGGAATATCTAACTGTTGCCCTAAAGTCCGAGCAGTAACAACGCCAATCCGAGTTCCCGTAAAGCCACCAGGGCCTTTGGCAACTGCGATAAAAGACAAATCTGCCCAAGTTTGCGGTTTGATAAATTCAATTAAATATTGATGCACTAAGCTAGATAGATCGCGCCCCAGATTCCAAATTTGAAAGCGAGTTTCACCTGCAAAATTACTAATTGCCAAACCTAATTCGGGAGTGGTGGTGTGTAGTGCTAAAGCGTATTTATTTATTGCAAGGTTTTCTAGTTCCGTTGTCAAAGTTACTTAAAATATCTATTTTTATAGAGTTAACGTGATTTATTTAAGCATATAACATAGCGGTTCTTAATTGAAAAACTACTGAGTAATAATCAGTCAAACAGTCTTGTTACAAGGTTTGTGAGAGCCAATGCTGTTGACTTTCTAATAGCGATCGCGGCTAGGATGGGGGATTTAGATTACCGCCTTGCTGTCTCAATAGATAGTCCAAAACTCGGTCAATTCGCTCTAAGGCAGCACCTGTAGTCAGTTGAAACTCCTGAAACTGAGATTTTTGTTCCTCAAAATTGCGGTCAAGCTTTAGCATGAGTGCTTCTAATCGCTCAGTTCGTGCCTTTGTTTCCTCTATTTCACTGCCTGCCTTTGTAAATAGGCGTTGCGTGTGAGGGTCATGCTGTTTTCTCTTGGCTGACTTTTTTATCTTCTACGATCGCTTTCCTGACATCTCGTTTCTGTATCATGAATTCGCGATCGCTGATGGACAAAATCTCATTACAGCAGAAATCATGTATTTAACCATATATGTTGTAGGGGCGCAAAGTCTTGCGCCCCTACCGCGTGGTCTATTTAGCTGAAAATACCTGTAACATACACCAATCATTTTCTATCAAGTCGGCACTAATTCACCAGGACGCAATTTCGACCACTTACCTGTTTCCCGTTTAAAGCTCAGACAACCAACAACATCCCATTCCATTTCAATCACATCATCTTTTGTCCGAATGTTGACATTGATAGAAGGTTCATTCGGATCAAAATTTGGTGTTTCAGTCAAGTGAGGCTGTTGGTGCTGCCCTTCTACGGCATGATAGGTAACACAGCTGTCTACATAGTGGCAGTTCACGCAAATACACATAATAGAACCAACTCCAGGGGCCTTTATTGTTAATCTAACTTAAGCCCAACTGTTATTCATGAGTTGCTGGGTTGATTTTTATTACAATGCACGAATCAATTCCTTCTACCCTCGCTCCCGAAAATTGGCCTTTTAGCTTGGAATTCTTGCCACAACCCGCTTACATGGTAGGTGGTGCTGTCCGAGATGCGATCCTGGGCAGAACTCGTGAATATCTGGATCTAGATTTTGTTATACCATTTAAGGCGGTAAAGGTAGCCAGAGCGATCGCTCATCATTACAAAGCTGGTTTTGTGTTACTCGATGCCGAACGACAAATTGCGCGTGTGGTTTTTCCCCACGCTACAGCTGACTTTGCCCAACAGGAAGGAGATAGTTTAGAAGTTGATTTGCACAGACGGGACTTTACGGTAAATGCGATCGCTTATAATCCTCATACGCAAAAAATTATCGATCCTCTGCAAGGTTATCTAGACTTAGAACAGGGCATTTTGCGAATGGTATCACCTGCGAACCTAAAAGATGACCCTTTGCGGTTAATGCGGGGTTATCGCCAAGCCGCCCAACTAGGTTTTACTATTGAGCCAGCTACCCAAGCCGCAATTCGTTCTTTGGCATCACATCTTAGCAAAGTTGCAGCCGAAAGAGTTAGGGTAGAAATTGGCTATTTACTGGCTAATTCTCAAGGTACTCCTTGGATTACAATGGCTTGGGAAGATGGTTTACTTGCCCCTTTCTTCAAAAATGCCACCCGTGAAAGCTTGCTCAAACTAGCAGCAGTTGACACAGCTGCCGCCTTACTCACAGAAAATTGGCAACAACTAGGCGTACAACTGCAACAATATGTCCGCGATAGTATTAAAACTACTTGGCTAGGTATTGCCAAACTTGCTTGTCTCGTCAACCCAGATCCAGAATTAGCAGAAATAGAACTACAGGAACTAACTTATAGTCGTGCCGAAATCCGAGGTGTAACTACTGCTTTGAAACTGTTACCGCAATTTCAAGTAGTTGATATGTCGTTGCGAGAACAATACTTTTTGTTTCATGATGCAGATATTGTGTTCCCGACTACGGTAGTGCTAGCTGTAGCAATTAATAATTTGCTAGAGGCAATATCTGGCGACAAGCCACTACAGACAGCAGTGGAAACTAAAGCAATGAGCTACCAAATCTTAGCACCTTTGATCGACCGCTACCTTAACCCTAATGATGCGATCGCTCATCCCACTCCCCTAGTAAGCGGGAAGGAGTTGATTACAACATTAGATATTCCAGCTTCGCCAATTATCGGTCAACTGCTAACTGAAATTGGCGTAGCACAAGCTGAGGGGAAACTTTCAACTCCAACAGAGGCGATCGCTTATGCACGTCAGTTACTTGATGGTTAAATATACTTAATTAATTTGAGGCTCAAAGGTTGACTCAATCAAAGTTTCAAAATCTTGCTTCGATTATTGTTTTCCAAGAGTGACAAAACAGGGTTAAAATACCGATCTTTAGAGCTAATTTGTAAACTCAAGTAAAGAACTTGTTTAATAAAGGTTTCAGTAATTTCAGTCAATACAGCACTTATTCGCTGAAACTCAGACCTAGCAAGGATTTGAGTACTCTTCAGATTCTCTTCACGAATCAGCTCTTACGATCAATCCTTGCAATTACATACATCAATTATGCTAATATTTGCTTGATGTTATAACTGCTTTACGATGTTATTTCCTAATTAGCACTGATGGACAACTGAATGAACTTATATTAAGCTATTGATTTTTATGCTTTAGTTGGTTATTGGTACATTCAATTAAACACTTGCTATAAACAAAGACTTTCAGGTTTTCCTGATGGGTGAAGTTTTGATGAATAGCTTTTCTTGGACAGGACTAACTGCTTATGAATGAACAGCGTTTAATTTTGGTTGTAGAACAGAGTTTACATGATTTAGAGCTACTTAATTCTCATCTAGGAATATTAAATTTTTCATGTATTTGTACCAAACAAGGGGTGAGGGCTGTGATGTTGGCACAAACTCATCAACCAGATTTAATTCTGCTAGATATGAAGCTATCTAATTTGAGTGCGAACCGAGTCATTGACAATCTCAAAGATGACTCAAAAACTGCTACCATTCCAATCATTGCAGTCACACCTATAACAACAGTACAAAACGAGCGCTTCACAATGCTCACAGCATTTGATGATTGCATTACTAAACCTTATGATTTTAATCAATTAGAAGTGGTAATCAGTCGCCACATCAGTCAGCTAAATTCCTAATATTTATCTTGGGAATAGGTTCGGGATTACGAAGTTCGGGTAATTCTTTGAGAATTACAACAATCCCAGTACGACCTGTTATTAAATTTGTATTTGTCATCAGGTAAAGGACAGGTTGACCAATAATTTCTTCAATCAAATTTTTTAAATCTGGTTTAATTATTTTTTCTAAATATAATCGTACTTGTTCAGCTAAAGTATCATAACCTCCTTTCAGTAAAGTTTGTTCAGCTTGAGTAACCGAGTTTTCTATAGAAATTACGATTTCAGTATCAAAAAAATGACAAATGATTTGGCTAGGAGACTTTCCTAATCTTTCATTATATAATTTTATGATTTGCTTTGATATTTCTGTTTCTAATTGTGCGATAGTCGGTTGTATCATTAGTACCTACTATGTAATATTTATCGTTTTAATCGAAAAATTAATTAAATTATCCAACATTATAGATGATTATGGAATAACTCAGAAAAATAATCACCATTTTATATAAAGTTACTGTATCAATGTGATGTATTTAGTATGTATTTATTTAAGAATATTGCCATATTTAATGAAGTAAAATTTGTTAACTTACGATTTGTGCAGTGTTAGGTTAATAACTGGATTTGAGCGTCATTCGATTGAGCTAATCAGCTTATTTTGTGTTATGTAAGCTTAGGTGTAGCCCACCGTGCCTGTATCTCATAACCCAGTACTTAATTAGCGATGTTTATCCAAATGGTCATCAATGACAGAGGCATATAATATTACATCGGAATGTAATGTATATCACAAGACTCTCTATACCTTCCGGTGCAGCTAGTAAGCAGATAAATTTAGGTTCTATTAAAGAGTATATTAGCTACTAAGATAATTTGTGAAAAACTAATACAACATATTCGGCATTAATTTTTAGAAGCTCATCACATTCTTTACGGGCAAAGCAACTGTGATTGTGTAATTTCATAGCGCTTAGTAATTCCTGGTAAATACCAAACTGGCTCAACTGCGGCTTTGGTAATAACCAAATTACCACCTGGTTTCATAATCTTGCCATCTACCTGCAAACAACCTTTATCTAACTGCATATTGCAGTTCTAGTATATTGATGTCGCCAAAGAAAGCTGCTAGCTACCTAAGTCAGTTTTTATTTTTATGACTCTAAATATCTAGTATGGTATTAGTCATATTGTTGAACACAATAAATCACACATAAATTTCATAATTAGCAATTAATCAAGATTAATTTAAAGATGACTTTAAAAATGATTTAATCGATGTATTTTGTGAGAAAGTTAATACAAAGGTATATTCACTGATCTCAAATTCATGGATTCTTTATTTATCAATTCCTTACTTGAAGAGTTGAAAAACCCGGATGCCACAGTGCGCGACAAGGCAACCAGAAAAATCTGGCGGATCTGGTTTCAGCAAAAGGGAATCTATGGGCTGGAAATAATTGACCGCAGTCAAAAGTTACTGGATGCAGGTGAAATTGCTGAAGCTGAAATAGCGCTGACAGCATTAATTAAAGACCAGCCAGATTTTGCCGAAGCTTGGAATCGTCGAGCTTTCCTCTATTACAGTATTGGCGATTATCAAAAATCTCTGGCTGATTGTCAGATGGTTGTACAGATAAATCCAATACATTTTGGGGCGCTTCATGGTATGGGCTTATGCTATGCAGCAATAGGAGAGTATAGTCAAGCTATCCGAGCTTTTCAACGTGCTTTAGAAATTCAGCCCTATTCCCTAGTGAATCAAAAGTTGATTCTAGAATGTACATTTAGATTCAGCTACAACGGCAGATAGGAGAGAGCATCATACTGTCTTACGAATCTGTTATCATCCTCATCAACAACAATTCATCGCCTTACTCGCCATAGTTTTATTCAATACGCTTCTAGCTGAATTAATAGCAGCGTTATTGCTGCTTGTACTAACAGTAATCAACTGTCAACTAACAATTCTCGGTTGAATAAAGTTAACTTAAGTACAAACTAGATAGCACAAGCAAAACATGGTGGATTTTACTAAACGATGTCTAGGACGGGCTGCGCCTTTGCCACTGGTATTTACAAAGACTACAGTTTAGATGTAACTATCAAGGAGGAGTGGTCTCTAGGTTATCGGCGGTACTCAATTGTTGATGAGGGTTCGGTAGAATTTCTTTATGATTTATGGTATTTACACCGTGAATGCCATAGCCACAGTTACAGCAATTTTCAAGAAAGACCCCTGGTGTCTTATTGCACATCCCAACACAGCAATTCAAATTCTTACTGAGCTTATCTTTTGCTCTGTTAAGCTAAAGGTTTTTCTAACTATAGCAATCCTAAATGAGTTGTCAAAATCGAGAGACTAAGAGGATATAGAGGTTTTGTATTATGTTGTTTACAATCGCCAACGCCGGAGAAAACCAGCTTTAGAAGTTTATCGCTTTGTAAATAGTGAATATGTATTGCAACCAGGAAATTTCGTTTGATTATCAGAGATAGGTTTACCAATTGGTTATGAATGGGGAACCTATCAGGGAATTACGCGGGATTGGTTGTATTGGTATGACAAAGAAGGAGTCAAATATTTAACACCAGAAGAACGAGCGATCGCTGCCGAACAACGCGCTACCACTGCTGAACAACGCACTCAAAGGCTAGCAGAAGAATTGCGAAGGTTGGGGATAGATCCAGATTCTTTGAGTTGATTTTGTGGGGTGCGATCGTACTTAAGTTTAGGATATGGTTGTAAGAATACGATAGCTTATTGAGAGGTTACTCAAGATTAATAAACTAAATTCACTATTAACTTGACCGTACAGCAATATCATTTTGGATAGCCTGTTCATCATAAATAGTTACTTTACCAGACCTTAATTTTCCAAAATGCCATCTACCAACATCTAAAACAAACTTTTTAGCAGTTATATTATCTGGATTTTTTTCTAATATTTCTAGCGCCTTGGTATAAGCTATTTGACTTAGATTATTACCTGCCAATATTATTTTATTTATTCCTTGTATAAATACTGTATGTACCCGTGGATCTGTAGGATATTTGTCTAAATATTTAAGAATTGGCTCAAAAATCACAATTGTTAAAATTTGCGAACTATTAATACATTGTGCAAATCTCTCATTTGCTGAAGGATCATCATAATTTCTTTCTAGATGTTGAATTAATAATTTAAATCCAGGTTCACTTATCTGATTTGATCTCTCCACAATACTCATAAAACGCTCATGTGCTAATGTATCTGTGGGATACTTATCTAAATGCTTGATAAGTAATCCTAAAATATTTTCACTTGGTGAATATACAAGCTAACTTTCTTTAAATTTATCTAACTTCGCATCTATCTTTTCCAATTTAAATAAAAATTCTTTATGCTGTGAGGCAATTTTGGGATTATTGTATAGATTTTCAAGAATTGGTTTTAAGTGTTCATTTTCTATTGTATTAATTTCTTTGCCTTGTGTAACTTGTACTGCAACTGTATATATAATTACAATAAATATACACCCAAAAAAGATAAATATTATTTCCATAGTTAGTTTTGACTAAAATTTAATAAAAATTAAATAGCGTAAGTAGATATTTGTAAACACTATTTCTAGCAATTACAAATCAATTTTAATCAATAACTAAATTTTAAAATCAGTAAATTTTAGGAATTAATACTCAATTGTTAAAAAAATATAAATTTATTCAGTAAAAATACTGTTGTATTTTGAAATTTAGAGTTTCCATAATAACTGTAAGATAGTAGCATTCGAGCATTAAGTATCTATCTTTTATTCCTCACCCAAGCACGAAATGATTTCAGCAAAGCAATTTCACCCATACTGTTACTTTGCTCAATAAAACTGCTTATCTCACTCACTGAAACTATAGGAAAAGCAATACTAAACTTACACTCGACATATTGCCCATCTCTCAACTGATAAAATTTTAAATTTTGCCCATCATATCTCCAAAGTTCAGTTACACCCAACGCTGAATAAATTCTCAATTTGTTAACTAAACTGCTAGTAATGTCAATCTCAATTGCTAAGTCAGGCGGCGGATCATTTTCTAAATCTAAAGTTTGCTTACCCCTAACAGCTAGTTCATTCTGGATATAGTAGCAAGTATCTGGTTCTATTCCCCGCTTTGATATTTTCCGCTTCAATGTTGTAGAACCAGCACTTCTCACTTCAATTCCTAATTCTTCAGCTAAAGTAATAATAAAATTACCAAAATTACTTTTGGGGTTTTCATGTTCAAAAAGTGGAGTCATAATTTCTAAAACACCACAGTCGTAAGCAAACCGAGAACCTCTATCTTCACCTGTATCTCTCAACAAGGCTTCAAAGGTTTCCCAACTAATGTTATATAGCACTGTTCTTTGTTCACCAACTGTTGACTTGACAATCATATTAAAATAATTCGTAATTTGTAATTCGTAATTAATTCATGATTTTAAGCTATCTTTTCCCGCACCCAAGTGCTAAAGGATTCCAGCAAATTAATTTTATCTATAGTTTTACTTTGCTGAATAAATTTCTTCATATCATGAACACAAATTAAAGTAAAGTCACTGTATGACAGTTTAGTTGCTCCTACAAATAATCGAAACAGCAAAATTGTGCCAACTATTGTTAGTTAATAACTGGCACAATCAGCATCTAAAATTTTGTCTACTTTTAACTAGAGAAATCAGCAAAAAAATCAATAGTTTCTTTCAGTGCTTTGATGAAAATATCAATTTCCTCGCGGGTGTTGTAGAAAGATAGACTTGCTCGTGCGGTTGCAGCAAGACCTAAGTAACGGTGCAATGGTTGTGTGCAGTGGTGTCCAGAACGGATGGCAACGCCTTCTTGATCTAATAATGTAGATAAGTCGTTGGCGTGGACTTCTCCGGCTGTGAACGACGCAAGAGCGGCTCTCCCTTCACCTTTTGCATTTGGTTTGGGGCCGTAAATTCTAATTTGGGGAATTTGCTCTAATTGTTGGAACAAATAAGCTGTTAATTCTGCTTCGTAGGCGTGGATTTTATCCATACCAATAGTGCTAAGATAATCGATCGCAGCACCAAGTGCGATCGCTTCTCCAATTGCAGGTGTACCAGCTTCAAATTTATGCGGTAATTCTGCATAAGTTGAATGGTCTAAATACACCTCTGCAATCATCTCACCACCACCAAAAAATGGTGGCATTGATTCTAACAATTCCAACTTGCCATACAAAAATCCTATCCCAGTTGGAGCGCACATTTTATGACCAGATGCTACCAACCAATCACAATCTATCTTCTGCACATCTACAGGATAGTGGGGAACACTTTGGCAAGCATCAACTAAGAATTTAGCACCATATTGGTGAGCGATCGCAGCAATTTCTTCCACTGGATTAATGCAACCCAAAGTATTAGAAATATGCACCACTGACACCAGCTTAGTTTTCTCAGAAATCAGCTTTTTAAACTGTTCCAAATCAAAAGTTTCTTCTGATGTTAATTCTACAAATTTCAGTACTGCACCCGTTTTTTGTGCCACCAATTGCCAAGGCACAATATTACTGTGGTGTTCCATCACCGAGAGAATAATTTCATCTCCCGGCTGCAAATTATTCATTCCCCAGCTATAAGCTACTAGGTTAATCGCCTCACTTGCGTTGCGGGTGTAGACAATTTCCTGACGCGATGCAGCATTGATGAATTTGGCAACTTTATCTCTAGCACCTTCATAAGCATCAGTAGCTTTAGCACTTAAAGAATGGGCACCTCGATGCACGTTAGCATTATATTGCTCGTAATAATCCCGTAGGGTATTTAATACGAATAAAGGCTTTTGCGATGTCGCAGCATTATCGAGATAAACCAGGGGTTTCTCGTTTACTTCCTGATGCAATATCGGGAAGTCAGCGCGAACTTTATCAGCAAGGGTTTTGGTAGGAGTAAAAGTCATTGGTAGATTACGTTATTACTCATTAGTCAGGGACTTGAGATTATTCACTGTGTTTAAAAGGATTTCTCGCAGAGAAGGAACTGGTATTTTGTTGATAACTTCAGCAGCGAAGGCGTTAATTAACAACTTCCGAGCATCGTTTTCATCAATTCCCCGACTTTGCAGATAGAATATTTCGTCATCTTCTAATTGGCTAACAGTAGCACCGTGAGCACATTTAACATTATCCGCCGTAATTTCCAATTGGGGTTTGGTATCAACTCTGGCTTTAGAGGATAGCAGCAAATTGCGATTCAACTGGGATGCATTTGTTAACTGCGCTGGTTTGGGTACAAAAACTTTACCATTGAACACTGCATGAGCGCGATCGCCTACAATACATTTATGCAATTGGTCACTTGTACCGTGGGGATAGTTAAGTGCGATCGCACTGTGAGTATCAGACAACTGCTTACCAGTAATCACCGTCAAACCATTGAGAGTAGTTTGTGTCTGCTCACCAGTTTGCAAAATCTCCAAATTGTGCCGTGACAACTTTGCGCCTAAAGTTATGGCCTGACTTGTATATCGACTATCACGAGCTTGGGTTACAGCAGTTTTCCCAATATGAAAAGCCTCTGCACCTTCTTGCTCAACCCTTGTATGACTCACTTGGGCATTGTCACCAACCCAAACTTCCGTAACCGCGTTAGTTAAGTAAACTTCTTCCTCTTGTGGGGTAGGCATCTTGCCTGCCACATACTCTTCAACCAACGTCACCTGCGAACCACTTTCCGCCACCACTAGACAACGCGGCTGCGAAATCGTCGCCGTCTCCCCCGCAACTGAAATAAACACCAAATGAATTGGTGTCTCAACCACCACATTCTTCTTCACCCACACCACAGCAGCATCACTTATTCCAGCCGTATTGAGAGCAGTAAAAACCTCCTGCGCTCCCTCAGCTTGAGCTAAATACTGCTCTACCCCTTCCTGCTCAACAGCAGACAAACCAGCCAAATTACTCACCACAATTCCAGATGGCAAATCTGTAACTGCGGATAACTCCGGTGCAAAAACGCCATTAACAAATACCAAACGACTATTAGCCGCCTCTGGCAAAATATTAAATTCTAAAGACGCAAAATTTCCCGCCTCTACATTAAATTGCACCTTTCGTAGAGACGACAAATCAGTAAATCGCCATTCTTCCTCGCGGGTAGTCGGGAGAATCGAGTGACGTACCCAATTTACAGCGCCTTGGCGTAATTCCTGCAACCAACCTTCTGTTTTCGTTGCCGTTACTTGATTTAACAACCCACTTAGATAATCATCTCTATCTAACATCGATGTCAAACTGACTGCATTTGAATTAGGTATTGCACTAGGAGATACTTGAATATTCATTACACACCCACCTCAGCAGCTGCAAATTCTTCCAGCACCCAGTCATAACCGCGAGACTCTAATTGCAGCGCCAGTTCTTTACCACCACTCGTAATAATCTGCCCTTGTGCCATCACATGCACAAAATCAGGCACAATATAATCGAGTAATCGTTGGTAGTGAGTAATCAAAATTGTAGAATTTTCTGAAGTTGCCAGTTGATTTACCCCATTCGCCACAATTCGGAGCGCGTCAATATCCAAACCCGAATCAGTTTCATCCAAAATTCCCAACTTTGGTTCTAGCAACGCCATTTGCAGAATTTCATTCCGCTTCTTCTCACCACCAGAAAACCCTTCATTCAAACTCCGACTGAGAAAACTGGCATTCATCTTCACCACATCCAGCTTTTCCTCAATCAAATCGTCAAAATCAAAAGCGTCTATTTCCTCTAAACCTTGCGCCTTCCGCCGGGAATTGTACGCCACCCGCAAGAAATCCAAATTGCTCACACCTGGAATTTCTAACGGATACTGAAACGCCAAAAATACACCACTTCTGGCGCGTTCTTCCGGTTCCAACTCCAGCAGATTTTGTCCCTGAAAAATCACCTCACCGCCAGTCACCTCATACGCCGGATGTCCAGCCAACACCTTAGAAAAAGTACTCTTACCAGAACCATTCGGCCCCATGATCGCATGAATCTCACCCGATCGCACCTCAAGATTCACACCTTTCAAAATCGGTGTCCCATCAACATTAGCCGTCAGATTCCGTACCGACAGCACAACTTCACTATTTTCAATAATCATCTTCTCTCCCTTCTCTGCGCCTCTGCGGTTCGTTATTCCAAAAGATAAACACAGAACGCCGATGTCCCTGTGTTTATCCTTGCTTCCATTTATCCAACACTGCCTTCCAACTTCAAACTCAACAACTTATCAGCTTCCACAGCAAACTCCATCGGTAGCTGATTAAAAACATCCTTACAGAAGCCACTAACCATCATCGAAATAGCATCTTCTGCTGAAATGCCCCGTTGAGCAAAGTAGAATAATTGATCTTCCCCAATCTTAGAAGTAGAAGCTTCATGCTCCACTTTCCCAGTATTATTTTGCACTTGGATATAAGGGAAAGTATTAGCATGAGCATTATCCCCAATCAGCATCGAGTCGCACTGGGAATAGTTTCTCGCGCCTTTAGCCGTCGGATTAACTTTCACCAAACCCCGGTAACTATTACTAGAATTACCTGCGGAGATTCCTTTAGAAATAATTGTGCTGCGGGTATTCTTACCTACGTGAATCATCTTTGTACCCGTATCAGCTTGCTGCATATTATTTGTCAGCGCCACCGAGTAAAACTCACCCACAGAGTTATCACCCACCAACACGCAGCTAGGATATTTCCAAGTAATTGCCGAACCTGTTTCTACTTGAGTCCAGGAAATCTTAGAATTTACGCCCTGACACAAACCGCGCTTGGTGACAAAGTTGTAAATACCGCCTTTACCGTTGGCATCTCCAGCGTACCAGTTTTGCACAGTGGAATATTTAATTTCAGCGTTGTCGAGGGCGACGAGTTCCACAACGGCAGCGTGTAACTGGTTGCTGTCATACATCGGTGCGGTGCAACCTTCCAGGTAAGAAACATAACTACCTTCTTCGGCGACAATCAAAGTCCGCTCAAATTGTCCCGTATCACCAGAGTTGATGCGGAAGTAGGTAGACAGTTCCATTGGGCATTTTACGCCTTTAGGAATGTAGACAAAAGAGCCATCGCTAAATACGGCAGCGTTCAAGGCGGCAAAATAATTGTCAGCGATGGGAACAACGCTACCCAAATATTTTTTGATCAGTTCTGGGTGTTCTTGCAAAGCTTCCGAAAACGAACAGAAAATAACGCCATCTTCCGCTAGCTTTTCTTTAAATGTAGTGGCGACAGAAACGCTATCGAAAATTGCATCAACGGCGACGTTTGCCAGCCGCTTCTGTTCAGATAGGGAAATGCCTAACTTCTCGAAGGTTTCTAAAAGGGTTGGATCAACTTCATCCAAGCTGTTTAGTTTTTCTTTCTTGCGTTTTGGCGCTGAGTAGTAAATGATATCCTGATAATTGATTGGCGGGTACTTGACATTAGGCCAAGTTGGTTCCGTCATTTTTTGCCACTGGCGATAAGCTCTGAGGCGAAAGTCCAGCATGAATTGCGGCTCGTTCTTCTTAGAGGAGATCAAGCGGATAACGTCCTCGTCTAGTCCACGCGGAATAGTGTCGGCCTCAATGTCCGTGACAAAGCCGTACTTGTAGGGTTGGTTGACTAAGGTTTTGACAGTGGCACTCATCAGTAATAATCTCTCGTGTTCGGAACTTGAATCTCTCTATAAGGATGGGAGACGGTTTTCTTTAGCCGATTCCCATCTACCGTTACGGAATGGTTACACGGCTGCTAGAATAGTGGTGGAGAGTAAAACAACAGCTATGTTGTTTAATCTATCTTCATTTTACGCTAAATTAACAACAACAATGTTGTCTAAGTCAAACAATTTTGGATTTTAGATTTGCAATTTTAGATTGAAACAGACCACAAGGGTGCTTGGCTCAAGGATTTTAGATTGACGATCGCGTAGCGGGCTATATACCAGAAAACTTTTTTAATCCAAAATCCAAAATCCAAAATCCAAAATCGGCACGGTCAAATTTTCAAAGAAATTAATTTTTGGGGCGTTCGCTGAACGTCTCGCACTACATGAAGATGGCGACTACCCACCAGTCCTCAACCAAGCAAGATATCCTAGAGTATCTGCACAAACACGAAAAAGCAACGGCTTTGGAGCTAGCTGAAGTTTTAGACGTTACCCCTCAAGCTATTCGTCGCCATCTCAAAGATTTGGAGACGGAGGAGCTAGTTTTGTACTCGACATCAGTGCAGGCGGCGGGGATGGGGCGTCCGCAGCATCTTTATGAGCTGAGTCGTCAAGGACGCGATCGCTTGCATCGAACAATGAGCGATCGCTTTGGTGATGCAAGCGGAAATTTTGCGGTTTCGCTGCTAGACACCTTAGCCGAAACGGTAGGACACGATCAATTTAAGTCGATTTTAGAGAAACAGTGGCAGCGCAAAGCTAAAGAATACCGCGATCGCGTTGGTAACGGTTCACTGCGAGAACGTGTAGCCAACTTAGTAAAGTTGAGAAAAGCGGAAGGCTTCATGGCAGAGTATCACCCGGTTGATGTGAATGACTCCTTGGAGAGCGATCGCTTTATCTTAATGGAGCATAACTGCGCCATTTCTAACGTTGCCGAGTCTTTTCCTAGCATCTGTGGTCACGAATTAGAAATGTTTGCAGCCGTCTTACCAGATTGTAACGTAGAGCGCACCCACTGGATTATTGATGGCGAACATCGTTGTGGTTATTTAGTACAAATTCGTCATTAGTCATTAGTCCTTTGTCATTTGTCATTTGTCATTTTTTTAATAACTAATACCTAACTAACTTTGAGATAGCATTTCATTTTTTCATTTATGGATGTATCACCACAGCAACCATCAACACAATTTTTAACCCTGGAAGAGTCAGCAAAAGTAGATGCGGCGTTGTTGTCTTCCCCAGAAAAGTTTTTAACAAGATTGACAATTTCATCACTGAAGCTTTTGAAGCATATTGCCCAAGAGTACGGTGTTGCTATTGAAGATTTGACAGCGCAGCAAGTAATTGCCTGGTTTGAAAAAGATGGAAAAATTCGTCGCGAACAGGGAATTGAAGGTTCATATCTAAAATGGTGAACTGTGGTAGTAAAGTTTGCATTTTATGTTCAGTTAAGAAAATTGTAGGTTGGGTAGAACGAAGTAAAACTCAACAAAGTTAAGGAAATGTTGGGTTTCGTTCCTCAATCCAACCTACGTAGAAGTTGAGTTTTAGGTTTAACAACTGTATTGTGCTATAAACAAAAAGCACCTTTGTAAAGGTGCTTTTATTTATAAATAACATTTGATTTTTCAAACAATTATTTAAGTTTAAGTATTGTAAGTGTTAGTCCGAGGACTACGAGCGCCAGTTACGGCTCCAATCATTGAGGCTATTAAACCCAACAAAGAACCAAACACAAACCACCACAATCCTGAACGTAAATTAGCTGCCGTTTCACGAGCTTGTTGGGCACTTATGTTTGCTTGTGGTACATTAACACCACCTTGCTGTTGTACCTGGTTTATGACTTCTCCTGCGTTAGAAGCAGCAACACCAAAAGCACCAGATACTCCACTTGCTAAAAGCCATGAGCTAACTGCCAAAGTCGTTGCCCAAAGAATTGCACCGTTCAGAAGCGCTGTATTGCGGTTCATGGGCCCACAAGCACGGGCTGTAACCCAACCACCAGTAAATAGGGAAATTAGTAAAGCGATAGTTGACCAAAGCCCCGCATTACCCGCAGCGTTAGGGGCAATTGTTCTGGGCGCACCTGAACCTTCAACTGTGCCTGCTGCAAACGCACCAATGATAGCGCTCAAAATTAATTGGGTAGCTAAGGAAACCAACAAACCAGAGATAATCGGCCCCCAGCGAACAAGATCGTGATATTCGGCTACTCGGCCCGCTACCGCAGGCTCAGTATGAATAGCGTCATTACCTGTCCGATTTACGTATGACATAGCTTATGTTCTCCAGTGCTGTTTCAGCAAACTTGCTGCTTAGGTATATTCATGTTTATGCTTAAAATTAAATAACTAAACGAGCTGTTTTAATCTCTATCGATAGAAAGATTTAATAGGTGTATCTTTAGTGAGAAAAATAGATTTGCTTTCACAATTTTTAATATAATTTAGTAATTATTTATGCATTAAGAATTTTTTCTAAATTTTCAAATAAAAATTATTAACTTAAAATGCAAATATTAGCTAGCTATCATGTATTAGATAGCTATCATAGAGCAGCTTTAGCTATGTATGAACTAGACTTAATCTAATTAAAACTTTGTAATGATTGTCAAAAATAAAAATCATCAAAAACTAACGCATCCTCACAGCAGTGCCTGTGGCAGTAATCAGCAAAAGCACTCCTGACTGGTCAATATTTATTGTGCCGGTATCAATTTCAATCCCGATTACAGCATTTGCTCCTAAACGTTGTGCGCGTTGTTCTAATTCTTCTAGTGCCTTGCGTTGACCCTGCTCAAATAAACGCTCGTAGCTACCAGTGCGTCCACCGATAATATCTCGAATACCAGCCAAAAAATCCCGTAAGAAATTGCTGCCGTAGACGACTTCTGCTGTCACAATGCCTAAATATGATTCAATCACGGCTCCTTGAATGACATCAGTGGTAGTTATAATCATAAATTAACCTCCAATATGGGATATATCTTAATATTTATTATTAAAGTAATTATCAAAATACTTTAATAAATTGTAACTATTCTTACAGAAGACAAGTGTGATAAACATCCTCTCATACAATTTTAGATTGCACTTTGGGGTTAGTGTTGTCCTAAACAGGTTAATCCTACATTTGACAGTTTAAATTTATCTTATCTTTGAATGACCAAAAAAGGATGTAAATGCCTAAATTAAAACTTCTCAAAGGGTAGTATCAAGGATTAAAAATGTCAGAAAATTGGATACAGAGTCAGCAAGCTTTTAAATTCAATAAAAATAGGAATAAATGTCAAAGCCTATAAGCTTGCTGTATCAGAATTTAGGATTAAGTCAAATTCCTGGTGAGTTGTTCTGGGTAACACGTAGAACTACTGATTAAAAAATGTGTAGTTTTGCTATAGTACTGGTTTATATGTATGGTATCTTCACCTGCTTTCGATCGCTTGCACTTCATCCTTCAGTAAAAACTCTGTTATGTAGTGCTAAATGTAAACGAAAAGAAAATGAACTATTAACATCTGAATCACTACGAATAAATACAGTTTTCAAAAACCCATATTTTTGTTTTAATGTACAAGAAAAAAGTCCTCTAAAATTTCAGGAAATTTACTGTGTACAAACCAACATCATTCGTGTTTAGTGTGGTGTTACTAGGATGTTTTGCTTTCACCATACCTTCAGTAGCTCAAGCTCAGGTATTAGTGGCGCAAGCCAAAAACCCAGAATTAAAGCAATTACTGGAGGAAGGACGGAGGTTAGTCAATGCTGGGGATTATGGTGGTGCGATCGCTGTTTATCAGCAAGCAGCTAGTTTAGATCCGAAGAATGCTAAAATCCATTCAGGTATTGGGTATTTATACGCTCAACAGGGAAATTACCAGGCAGCATTAGCAGCTTATCGTAAAGCGATCGGCATCAGTCCTAACAATAGTGATTTTTACTACGCTGTGGGTTACATCAAAGCCAATTTGGGCGACACACGTGGGGCAAAGGAAGGTTATCGTCGTGCAATACAACTCAACCGTAACAACGTCAACGCCTATTTAGGATTGGCTGTAACCCAATCGCGTATGGGAGACTATAATGCTGCTACCTGGGCATACCAACAAGCAATCGACTTGGATAAAAACAACGCCCAGACTTATGAGTTGATGGGTTCGATGTATAAACAGCGACGACAAGCCAAACAAGCAAACAGCTTGCTTCAGAAAGCCCGTGACTTGTACAAACGGCGCAATGACTCAGATGGCGTAGAAAGGGTAGAAGCCATGCTGCGGCAGTTAGGAGGATGAGGTTAATCTAACTGGCGTCCCGTTAATTCCACAAAAATATCTTCCAGATTAGAGGGACGCACCATCATTCCAGTTTTATCTGGCTGTTCATTCAAATAGATATTTGCTGCTTCCAAGGATGGGAAAAACAGATATTCCCAATTACGAGCGCTATCACTTCCGACATTAGATACACCTAATTGTTTCATCACCAAACCTTCACCATGAGCAAAACGTAGTTGTTGTAAAGTTCCCAAAGAAATCAGCTTACCGCTATCCATAATACCGATGCGTCCTGGCTTGGTAGAACCAAAGGCATCGCATAAAAATTCGACCTCATCCATATAATGGGTCGTCAGTAGCATCGTCATCCCTTGTTTATTTAAATCCCGAATGATTTCCCAGAGGCGTCGCCTAGTCTGGGGGTCTAGTCCTACCGTTGGTTCATCTAAAAACAAAATTTGCGGTTGATGCAATAAAGCTCTCGCAATCTGCAACCGTCGTTTCATACCCCCAGACAAGGTTTTTACCAAATCATTACGTTTTTCTGCTAGCTCAACATACTCTAGCCATTGATTAATCAATTTTTGTCGCTGCGGGTTACTAATGTGATGTAGTCTCCCGTGCAGTTCCATATTTTCCCAGACGGTTAAATCGTTATCCACACTGACTTGTTGCAAGACAACGCCAATACTCTGTTTTGCCAACGTTGCTTGGCGTGTCACATCATATCCACCTACTTCTATCCGTCCTTGGGACGGTTTCGTGAGTGTAGTCAGCATCCGAATTGTGGTTGATTTACCCGCACCGTTCGGGCCAAGTAAAGCAAATATCTCCCCCGCTTCAATTTGGAATGATAGGTCATTGACTACAGGTACATTGTTGTAAAACTTGTAGACATTTTCTAGAAAGACAGCAGCAGTCACGTCGCTTCGCTCCGAATTAAAAATTAAAAATTAAAAATTAATCAATTGATAAATAAATTTAGTTGCTCTGTATCCTTTTCTGTTCGATCATGGATAAATTTGCTTACAGTAGTTCTTAAATCAAGACTACCACTCAGATTACATCAAACTAAATATATTTTATTAACCCTTAGATAACTCAATCTTTACTTGTTGACATAACAAGGTGTGGTAAACACTTATCCTGTAATACTTTAGTTTAAGGTTGCTGTTATTTAGTATGGAATCTCATCACCCATTGAAGCTAAATCGGCGTCAGTTTTTGCTACATTCAGCTATCACTGCTGGTGGAATTATTTCCACAAACTTTGTCGCTAAATCACCAGTTTTTGGCGAAGCACCTGCAATTATCACCTCTGATAAAATGCGTCCTGGCATACCTTATGGTGTAGCTAGCGGAGATATATCTAACGATAGTATCGTGATTTGGAGCCGGAGCGATCGCCCCGCCAAAATGATTGTAGAATATTCTACCAGCGAATCTTTTCGCAACGTGCAGCGAGTTGTGGGGCCCAATGCTTTAAAAAATAGCGACTTTACAGCACGACTTTATCTGAAGAATCTACCACCAGACCAAAAATTATTTTATCGGGTGATTTTCCAAGATTTAGATTATCAACGGACTTGCAGCGCTCCTTTTTATGGTACTTTCCGAACACCCCCCAAATCTGGGCGAGATGTATTCTTTGTGTGGGGTGGCGACACCGCCGGTCAAGGATGGGGAATTAATCCTGAGTTTGGTGGAATGAAAATTTACGAAACTATGCGCCAACTTCATCCCGACTTTTTCATTCATTCTGGCGATAATATTTATGCTGATGGCCCCATCCAATCAGAAGTAACTTTAGACGACGGCACTATTTGGAAAAACATCACGACACCAGAAAAATCAAAAGTAGCAGAAACTCTCACAGAATATCGTGGTAACTATATCTACAATTTGCTAGATAAAAATATCAAGCGTTTCAATGCTGAAGTTCCCATATTGGCACAGTGGGACGACCACGAAACAAGAAACAATTGGTATCCTGGGCAAATTATCCTCAACGATGACCGTTATACAGTTAAGGATGTTAACTTACTAGCTCAAAGGGCAAGACAAGCATTTTTAGAATATCTGCCTATTGGATATGAAAGCAATAATCCAGATAAAGCGAAAATTTATCGCTCTTTCAACTATGGCCCATTATTAGACATTTTCATGCTGGATGAGCGCACCTACCGAGGGCCAAATTCCCCGAATAATCAGCCAGTACCAAGTAAAAAAACAGATTTCTTGAGCAAAACCCAAGTGGAATGGTTGAAAAGGCAACTGCTGTCATCAAAAGCGACATGGAAAGTGATTGCTAGTGATATGCCTTTGGGACTGATAGTTAAAGACGGTAGCACTGATTTTGAAGCTTGGGCTAATGGAGATGGCCCAGCTTTAGGAAGAGAATTAGAACTTGCCGATTTACTACGATTTATCAAAAACAAGAATATCAAGAATGTTGTTTGGTTAACTGCTGATGTACATTACGCAGCAGCTCACTATTACAACCCCGCCAAAGCAAAGTTTACCGACTTTAAGCCTTTTTGGGAGTTCGTTGCTGGGCCGCTTAACTCTGGCACATTTGGGCCAAACGAATTAGAAAATACTTTTGGGCCACAATTGATATTTCAAAGCCTCCCTCCAGGTACAAAAGCAAATCGACCGCCAAGTGAAGGTTTGCAATTCTTTGGAGGAGTCAAAATTAATGGAAATACAAAGGTAATGACGGTAACATTGCGTAACTTGGCTGGAAAGACTGTTTACAGTGTAGATTTACCGCCAGAAAAATAAATCACCAAAATCACAATGAGAGGTAGCCAGTTAGATAGAGTAATTAAGCAATTTTTTACTTTTTCTGCTGGCTTTGCTGTTTTTTGAGTGAGATGTTGAAGGATGAAAAAATTGTGCGATGCCTGCGGTGGGCTTTGCCTACGCTACTGTTAGGAGCTAAATTTAGAGAAGTATTAGATTTTTTAATTGCTATGCTGGCAAGCTACATTGACCAAGCAATGGAACTAGCGCTTTATGAGATCATTGAAGACGATCAAACTTATTGGGGTGAAATTCCAAGTTTACAAGGAGTCTGGGCAAATCATCAAACTCTAGAAGGATGTAGGCGGGAGTTAAGAGAAGCTTTAAGTGACTGGCTGGCGCTACGGTTACATTTGGGGTTAACGATTCCTGTAATTGCTGGTATCAACCTCAATGAACTGACCAAACCTGTATAAAAATGTCTAGATTAACCCCTATTTCTTGGCGTAATTTAGTAAAACGTATGCAAGAGCTAGGTTTTGAAGGCCCGTATGCGGGAGGAAAGCACCCACAAATGCGGCGAGGTGATGTTACTGTAATTATTACCAATCCTCATGAGGGTGATATTAGTGTGGGTCTATTATCGCGGCTATTGCGACAAGCTGGAGTTTCTCGTGAAGAATGGTTAGGTGAGTGAAATTTTAAAGGTGTATTAAACTCTGCAATTTGCATCTAAGTTGCTATCAAGAGTAATAGTAAAAATATAATTTTAGAATTTTTGGAGTTGGTCATGCTTAAGCAACTCATCCTAGAAAACTGGAAAAGTTTCCGTTATGCGGAGCTTCCACTTGACCCCTTAACCGTTCTGATTGGTACAAATGCAAGTGGTAAATCTAATGTAGTTGAGGCTTTGGAATTTTTGAAGAGAATAATACAAGGTGAAAAGGTTGAAGTAGCTTTAGCAGGAGACAAAAGACTACCATCCATTCGAGGTGGTATTGAGTGGGCAGCATATCAAACTGAAACAAAATTTACACTAAAGGTAGTGCTTCAGTTTGAAAACGATAGTAGTGATTATATTCATAGTATCACAGTAGGGACAAAACCTTTTCCTCATATTTTGGAAAATTCTACACTTGCTAGAGAAGACACAGAATACGATCAAAACAATGTTACCAGTTATTTTTTACATAAGCATATTTATGAATATAATTTATTACAAAAAAAGTTAGATGTTATTAATTTTTCTTTTTTAGATGATGGAGAAGATCAAGTAGAAATAACACTTAATCAAATTTTAAAATCTATTGAAAATATTTTTATTTTAAATCCTATTCCATCTAAAATGCGTGATTATGTGAAAGTTTCTGAAATATATGAAAGTGATGCATCCAATATGGCAGGAGTACTAGCAACATTACCTGAAAAAAATAAAGCCGAGATAGAAGCAACTCTGTCTAGATATATCAAAGATTTGCCGGAAGGAGATATTCAGAAAGTATGGGCAGAAAAAGTTGGTAGATTCGGTACTGATGCCATGCTTTACTGTCAGGAAGAATGGAAACCTGGTCATATTACAGAAATTGATGCTAGAACTATGTCAGATGGAACTCTTCGCTTTCTAGCAATTCTTACAGCACTACTTACACGACCCGAAGGTAGTCAAATAGTAATTGAAGAAATAGACAACGGACTTCATCCATCGCGGGCAGAATTGCTAGTCAGAATACTACGGGAAATTGGCAGCAAAAGAAAAATTGATATTTTACTAACTACCCATAATCCGGCTTTACTTGATGCTTTAGGCCCAGAGATAGTACCTTTTGTGGTTGTCGCACACCGCGATAAAGAAACTGGAGAAAGCAAACTTACGCTTTTAGAAGATATTGAAAACCTTCCTCTTTTGTTAGCATCGGGTACTTTAGGCAAACTAGCAACTAAAGGTGCAATTGAAAAGAGCCTTTCTGATAATAAATAAAGTTAAATATGAGAAAGGTTTTGATTATTGACACATCCATACTTTGCGTCTACTTAGGTGTACCTGGTAAAGAGACTTGTGGTTCTGATAACGATAAATGGGATAAGAAAAGAGTTGAAGCCCGTTTTCAGGCAGAAGAAAAACAAGGTGCAAAGTTTATACTACCAATAGCAACAATTATAGAAACTGGTAATCATATTGCACAAGCTAACTCTAAGCGATATGAAATTGCTCAAGCTTTCGGTAATATTTTAGTGAAAGTAGCAGATGGAGTTATACCTTGGGGAGTTTTTGAAACTCAAGTAGGTGAACTTTGGAACTCAGAGCAATTGAAACAACTGGCTACTGAATGGCCTACTCTGGCATCAATAAAAATTTCTATCGGAGATGCGACAATTAAGACTGTGGCTGAATATTACGCCAAAACCAGTAGCACTTTTCAAGTGGAAATTTTTACGGGCGATGGTGGACTCAAGGCTTATGAACCAGCTATCCCAGCACCTACGCGTCGAAGTACTCGCAAAAAAGCCTAGAGCGATTAATATTTACCCAAAATAGAGATTTTTTAACTAACTTATTAGGAATTAAGTTCGACAGGAATTGTAATAATAAATTCTGTTCCTTCTTTTACGCTAGATATACATTGCAGTTGACCACAATGTTTTTCTACAACAATTTGATAGCTAATGGATAGTCCCAATCCAGTACCTTTACCGACGGGTTTAGTGGTGAAAAAGGGGTCAAATAATCGCTTTTGTATATCCTTGGGAATTCCACTACCATTATCGGCAATGCGAATAACTACTTGCCGATCATTTGTGACTTCAGTACGAATACGAATTACAGGTGATTTTAGAGTTGAATAAACTGATTCAAAACTTTCGAGTATCGCATCAATCGCATTTGATAAAATATTCATAAATACTTGATTTATTAACCCAGCATAGCATTCTACTAGAGGAAGATTTCCATATTGTTTATCAATAGTAATTATCTGACCTGTTTCTTGATTTATGAGACGGCTTTGTAATATTATTAGAGTACTATCAATACCTTCATGAATATCAACTATCTTTTTATCAGATTCATCAAGGCGAGAGAAGTTGCGTAAAGAAAGAACTATCTCTTGGATACGCTCAGTACCAAACTTCATAGAATCAAGAAGCTTGAGGAAATCAGCAGTTAAAAACTCTAGTTCCATTTCTGCGATCGCAGCTTTAATTTCTGCTACTGGTGCAGGATAATGGTGTTGGTATAAGCTAATTAATTGTAGTAAATTTTGAGTGTAGTTGAGTGCATAAACAATGTTGCCAGCGATAAAGTTCACAGGGTTATTGATTTCGTGTGCAATGCCAGCAACGAGTTGTCCTAAAGCAGCCATTTTTTCATTTTGAATTAATCGCGCATAGTTATTCTTCAGGGTACGAAAACCTACTTTAGCAATTCTAGATTGTTCTTCTACTTTCTCTAGTTGAGCTAATGTTAAAATATGAATTTGGGAATAAGCTAAAAGTAAATGATGGAAATCGAGTAGCTTATAACTACCTAACTGAGTTTCTATTAAAATCGGCTCATATACAAATTGAGGTTCTCGCTGCAATGCTAGCTTATTTGCTTCTACAATGAGCGTATCCTCAGAAATTATACACACCTCTGGCTGAAGAAAGTTAATCAGATTGATCGCAGGTCGTTTAGAAAATAACGGAAAACTATAGGGACGACTCATGTGTTCAAAAAATCTTTGTCGAGAAATCATCCCCAGATAATCATGATTTTTCACCAGAATAATACCTGGTAGTAAAGGCTCTTGCTTAAAGAGTGTATTCAAATCATTTGCTGGACTATCTGCTTCGACGTAAACAGACCAAAGTGGTAATTCTTGCAAAGTAGACTCTAATTGCAAGTTCAAATTATTAGCATTTGTCATGCTATGCATTGCCAACATAGTTTAAATCCTTAACCTTGAGTTAACATTTCTGATAACACCCCGAATCAGCATTGCGATAATTGCAAAGTTAATCAAACTTATATTTCCCTGATTACTGCTGAAAATTACAGTTATGCTGCAAAACTGCTGATGTTAGTGCATCCAGTTCTTTTCTATGCTGGACAATTGATATTAATTAGAATCTTTTGTTACCTACTTGCTAACCTTGTGATGTTAAAATTATTATTTATTTAAACTTATTTTGGAATACGCTTTTAGCAAGAGTTAATAAAGGAACTTCAAACACAGTTATAAATAACACTAAAACTGCATCAATAGCAGTCAGCGAAATTGCTCTTGGAGTGAAAGAGAAAGTAATTAAAAAGGGTTTTAAAAATTTGGTTATCTTTCAGACTGCTGCTTAGAGTTACAGGCTACTGTTTAGAGAAGTAAAGCATTATCTTGTACAATCAACGACAAATAGCTCCCCTAGATGGGGAGTTATTTGATATCAGTTAGCTAGCTAAGATGAAATTGGTACATTTTTAAATGCGGCTGTATCTGGCACAAAAATGTCCAAATTATTGATACCATCGGGAACTCTTAGCCAGATATAAGCATCTGCGGAGGCTTGTGGACGTACTTGGAACAAAGAAACGGTTCCTGTTGAGCGATTAAGAGCAACTCCTTTGTAGGTTACGCTAGTCTCAGGATTGCGGGCTGTTGTACTAGCTACCGAGATAATATCGCTACCAACAACTCCGTCTGTGGCAAGGCGACGAATCCGCATTTGCAGATTTACCACATCACGGTTTCCAGTTTCTGGATCTTTAATTCGTTTTGCTGAAAGTAACTCAACTTCTGCCTTTTTGCCAAAAGCAGGCTGCACAAATTGGCCAGGGCTAATAATTGCTGAAGTTGTAGCACTAGCTGGCGATGGTGAGACTGTTGCTTGTGGAGAAATTGTAGTTGTAGGACTTGGGACTTGAGTGGGAATGGTGTTACTGGCTGTACTAGTAGTATTTAGTGTCTGCCGTAACGTAAAAACTTCATAAGCTACATAGCCGCTACATCCCAAAGCCAAAGTAGAGAGTAATACAGCTACACCAGATAAAAATGTACTCACACCATTGCCTCGATTTCGTATTTCTGTATATGCAGGTTGACTTGGGTTTCGATTTTGTAGTCCCATAAATTATGTTAGTGCGATCGCCTATGTATGAAACATGTGAACATCTTCCCTATACTAATTAAGTAACTTTACTGAGCCAATTCTTCTCTCTCCGGAAAGAAATTGTTTGCAAAGTAAAAATATCTGTCTTTGGGATAAGGAAAATTGGTGAGACTTAAGACTTTAAATCAACCACTGGGTGTTTTATTAATATTTTTGACTAGCCACACAGGATTTAGTTCTATTGCGAAAGCACAAACCCCAGTTGCACCAACAACTACCACAAAATCAATTTGCTCTAGCCAACTGGGAACAGCGATAGATGCTGTAATCAATCGTCCCTTATTTAGTCGGGGACGCTGGGGAATTTTGATACAACCTCTGTCAACGGGGCCAACTCTTTACAGTCGAGATGCTCAAAAATATTTTACTCCTGCGTCTAACCTCAAATTGCTGACGACAGCAGCCGCGTTGCAGGAATTGGGTGCTAATTTTCGGATTCGCACCTCTATTTATCAGAATGGCAATGGTGTTTTACGTGTTGTCGGCAGGGGAGATCCTAGTTTAAGTGATACAGAACTGCAAAAATTGGCACAGCAGTTAAAACAGAAAGGTATTACTCAAATTCAGCAGTTGAGTGCTGATGATAGTTATATTCAAGGTGATATTGTTAATCCCACCTGGCAATGGGAAGATGTGCAGTCAAGTGATGGCGTACCAGTCAGCAGCTTTATTCTGAATCAAAATATTTTTAGCTTTAAACTTGTACCACAGGCTGTAGGTAAATCTTTGCAAGTGCTGTGGATCGATCCTGGGGAAGCAAAACAGTGGCGGATAATTAATCAGTCAATAACCGTCCCTCAAAATCAACCGAGCTACGTCAATGTCACCCGCGAATTATCAGGAACAGTATTACGAATTCAAGGACAACTGACAACTAATTCTGAAAAATCTTTAATAGATTTGCCTGTAGTTGACCCTAATTATTACTTCTTACGACGTTTCCGTACTGCTTTAGCAACAGAAAAAATTACTTTGGGACAGACATTAGTAGTAAATGGTGGCGTGAATCAACAGGAAATAGCATTTGTAGAATCGCCACCTTTAGCTGAATTATTAGCAGAAACTAATTTAAATAGTAATAATCTTTATGCTGAAGCATTGTTGAGAGCATTAGCTGTGAAAAAACTCAGAGTGAAAACTCAGAGTAGTGCTGATGTCGGTTTAGAAGTTGTCAAAGCAAGTTTAACTAAATTGGGGGTCGATCCAGCTAATTACATTTTGGTCGATGGTTCAGGTTTATCACGTCGTGACTTAGTGACACCAGAAGCTTTTGTCCAAACTCTGCGGGGAATGGCAAAAACCCCAACTGCATATATATATCGCGCATCTTTACCCGTGGCTGGTAAAAGTGGAACTCTGAAAGGCCGCTTTCAAGGTACATCTGCTGAGGGTATTGTGCAAGCAAAAACAGGTACGTTAACGGGTGTAGTTTCTCTATCTGGATATATGAATGCGCCGAAATATGAGCCGCTAGTTTTTAGTATTATCGTCAATCAGTCAAATCAGTCTGCAACAGTTATACGGCAGGCAATTGATGAGGTTGTTGTCTTGTTAACACAATTGCAGCATTGTTAATATTATACTTTTCACTCCTAACTTGTTTCATGCCAGCCAAAATCTTACCACCGCCCCTAAAACCTGGAGACTTACTACGAGTAATTGCCCCTAGTGGTGCTTTGCGAGAATTCGAGGAGTTTAAACAGAGTCTAGAAATTTGGCGATCGCGTGGCTACAAATTAGAAATCAGTCCCCAGATAGATGACAAATGGGGTTATCTAGCTGGAACAGACGAAAACCGCCGTCACCAGCTAGCAGCAGCATGGCAAGATCCTGATTGTCGTGGTATTCTCTGTGCCAGAGGTGGTTTTGGCAGCACCCGCATCTTAGAAAATTGGAATTGGCCAAACTCAGGGCTTCCCAAGTGGCTTATAGGCTTTTCTGATATCACAGCTTTATTATGGAGCCTTTATACAGCAGGAATTTCCGGCGTTCACGGCCCTGTAATGACAACTTTGGTAGATGAGCCAGATTGGTCAGTTAAGCGATTATTTGATTGGATAGAAGGTGGTTCTTTTACCCCTCTCAAAGGTTGCGGTTGGGGTGGTGGTGTGGTTACTGGTACTTTGTTACCAGGTAATCTCACGGTGGCTACTCACCTTTTGGGTACACCAATCTTGCCACATCTGGATGGTGTAATTCTGGCCTTCGAGGATGTTACCGAAGCACCTTATCGCATCGATAGGATGCTGACACAGTGGCGTTTGAGTGGTGCTTTGTCTCAAGTCTGGGGTATTGCTTTAGGCGGTTTTACTCGTTGTGAAGCGCCACCAACTATATCTAGTTTTAGTGTAGAAGAAGTATTGCGCGATCGCTTGGGCGATTTAGGGATTCCCATTGTCTCCGATTTGCCTTTTGGCCACGATAATCCCAATGCAGCCTTACCAGTGGGTGTAGAGGTAACTTTAGATGGGGATGCGGGAATATTAGCGATCGCGCATCCCCATTAAGTTAAAATCAGATCCGCTGAATTCAAGAAAATGACTTTCTTTTGGTAGCATTTCTATATAAAAAACTATAGATAGTGTAAAGTATTACATGTTTGAACGCTTGCATGGTTATTCAAGGAAAACGTGATTTATGGATAAAAATTTCATAATTGATGTCGGCGTTCACACAGGTGAAGATACAGAGTTTTACTTAAAAAAAGGCTTTCGTGTTATTGGTATTGAGGCTCATCCTGAGCTTTACGAAGCTACAAAAAAGCGACTAAATTTATATATAGAAAATGGTCAACTTACCCTCCTAAATATTGCTGTATCACCAAAAGATGAGCCAGTCACTTTTTACGCAAACTTAGAGGAGATCAACCAGTCTAGTGTAAATCACGGTAAAATTTACTTACCTTTACTGTACAGCAAGTATTGCGCAATGCCATTGGTGGGTATAGCCATCGCTTGCTTGATGCCGATTATGGCATATTGAATATCAGTGAATAAATTACAAATAGTATCATTATTTGGTTGTGATGCTATGTTGTTAGTAAGTAGATAGACATAATTGAATATAAAATAAAGTCCTAATTTGCAGGGAGGGAGAAATTGCTCACTGCAAGGATTATCAAGACTAAAGTCCTTACTACAAACTTTAAATTTATTTATGCCTAGATACTTAGGAAAATTTTCAACTAGTTACAAATTAAACATCTAACTCTTATGAGTCCTATTGTCTTTGACTTTAGTCCCGAAATTTCAGTTATACTTTGTACCTACAACCGAGAAAAATATTTGAATATTTGCATCAATAGTGTTATTGCTCAAACTTTTAAAGATTGGGAACTGTTGGTAGTTGATGATGGTAGCCAAGATAATACTTTTGAAATTGTCAATCCATATTTGCAAAAATTTAATAATATACGTTATTTAAAACATCAAAATAAAAAATTGGGGTACTCTAAAAACGCCGGAGTTCAAGCATCCTTTGGCAAATACATTACATTTATTGACAGCGATGATACATATAAATCCAATCATCTAGAGTCGCGACTTAAATACATGCAAGCTAATCCAGAAATTGACTTGATTGAAGGAGGATTTTTCTCTGAAGAAGAGATTTTTGTAGCCGATTATTTTCAACCAGGTCAAATAATTAATTTACGCGAATGTGTTTTAGGCCCTACATTTTTTGGTAAGAGGCGAGTATTTTTTGAATTGCAGGGATTTAATAATATTCCCTATGGAGAAGATACAGACTTTTGGAAACGGGCAGACAAAATTTTTAAAACTAAAAAAGTTACAGAACCACAAACCTACGTTTATACGAGAGCAGAAACAAGCATTACCAAGGATGTTTTAGAACAGCGCTCATTAACCTAAAAACTTTAATTTAGTTTGTCTCGATCCACTCAGTATAACGTTACCTGCAACTATGCATATTTGTCATATAGTTTTGAATAACATTGGTGGAGCGCCAAAAGTTGCTGATTCGCTAATTTCTTCTCAATCCAAAGCTGGCTACCAAGTCTCTACTATGGTGCTTACTGTTTTAGAGCCACAATGGATAGTATCTTTTAAAGCGGCTAAAACTGTGATTGTTATGAAAGTTGCAGGTACTCTATTTATTATTGGGGGGATAATACACCAAATATGGGTAGCGATAAAATTAAGCAGGGTTATTGCTGAACAAAAACCGGATATTATTGTTTGTCATACTGCATTTATTACTAAACTATTTTATCTATCTAAATTCATCCCTGGCAGTTTCTCTGTTCCATACATTAGCTATATTCACAGTGATTGTTATACTTGCTTCCCATTTTGAAGGCTTACCACTGGTTCTTGTAGAAGCTGTAGCTAGTGGTGTAACGTTTATTGCCACTGATTGCCCAGTTGGCCCACGTGAAATTTCTGAAGTACTTAAATGTGGGAAAATAATATCACCAAGTAATGTAGATGCGTTAGCAGAAGCTATTATTGACCATATAAAAACTCCTCAAGAGAAGATTGAATGCTCTGAAAAAATTGCACAATTATTTAGTGCGGCTAGCTGTGCTGAAAGATTAGAAGTTTTAAGAAAGCAAATTATTTCAAAATGAGTATAATTGAATAATATACTATTTTACTAATGTTTATATCTAAAAAATTTGTATGAATACTAACTTTTTAGCTAAGAGAATTAGAGATTTATGGTGTTACTTGATAAATTCGGCTCGGCAGTTTTTTATTTTAGGAATAATTCTAAGTTTGTGTCTGATATTCTTATCTAGTTGTCAGGGGATAAGACAAAAGGAAGATGGGGTAATTCATCTGACACTATGGCAAGCTATTAATCCCCCTGCAAATCGAGATATATTTCAAAAACTAGTAGATAAATTTAATCAAACTCATCCTGATATTCAGGTACAATCTATCTTTGAGAGTGAACCTCAATTACCAAAAATATTGACATCAGTGGTTGCCAATGTACCACCAGACCTGCTGTCATTCCATCCTGAATATACAGGTCAATTTGTGGAATTAGGGGCACTTCGACCTTTAGAAGATTGGTTGGATAAATCGCCCCTCAAGTCAGACATTAGACCTAACTTATTGCCAGAAATGCAGTTAGATGGTCACATTTGGTCAGTGCCAATGCACACCAGTAATATTGGTATTTTTTACCGTCCTAAACTTTTTGAAGCTGCGGGAATTACAGAATTACCCAAGACTTGGGATGAATTGAGACAAGTTGCCAAAAAATTAACTATAGACCGCAATGGGGATGGCCGCCCCGAACAGTATGGTATGTTACTGCCTTTAGGAAAAGGAGGATGGACTGTATTTAGTTGGTTCCCGTTTTTATTTGGTGCAGAAGGAGAGGTTGTAACTAATAATCGCCCCAATTTAACGAATGCGGGTGCGATCGCGGCCTTACAATTCTGGCAAGACCTGATAAAAGATGGTTCAGTAATGCTTTCTGCCCCAGAACGAGGTTATGAAGAGGAAGCTTTTCTTACAGGTCGTGTTGCAATGCAAATCACAGGCCCTTGGACATTAATCATGAAATCTGAGGTCGATCATCAGGTATTACCCATACCAGCAGGTGTCAAAGCTGCTACAGTCACAGGTACTGGAAATTTTTTTGTAATGAAGACCACACCAGTAAGAGAGCAAGCAGCATTCAAATTTTTAGAGTATGTTTTGAGTGAGGAATTCCAAACCGAATGGAGTATAGGGACGGGTTTTTTGCCAGTTACCCTTACATCGGCTCAAAGCAAAGCTTATCAGCAATTCATTAATGAAAAACCAGTATTAAAAGTGTTTTTTGACCAGTTACCTGTGGCACATTCTCAACCAATAATTGCTGGATATAGCCGTCTTTCTGAGAGTCTTGGTCGAGCTATAGAAGCGACGGTACTAGGAGAGTCTGCTGAAAAAGCCCTCAAGAAAGCACAAGAGCGTTTAGATTTGATTTGGGATGACAAATAAATAGAACTAGTGGTGAGTGCTGTTTTTTAACTAGAAGTCCTATAGGGGCTGCCTTCTGCCTCCAAACCTGTAGCTTTGTACTTCATAGAAAAGAAAACTATTGTAATTAACTACCAGCATTGGTAAGAATTCCTATAAGCACTCGCACTAATTCTTCCAAACCTTCTGGAACGCGATAAAGTTTGATATCTTGCATGACCCGTTTATCTTGCCGATAAAATATTCCAAATCGCCAATCTTCTCCATTTGTTACAGCACCGTACAAAGTTGGTGTTTGCGAATCTGTCCATTGGTCGAGTGCTATCAATTCAATTACAAGTTGAGTAAATCCCCAGCTTAAATCGGATTGCTTGGCTTCGACTACTAACAGGGAATTGGAAGATGAAATATAGTAATCAAAACTCCCTTTGAGTTGTTCGCTAACATTAATGGGGTACTCAATGTTTAGTTGAGTTTGCGTTTGGTCGCAAATTTCCAACAAAATAGGAGCAATTAAAACTTCACGTTTTGCAGCTTCACTGATAGGATTTACGCGCATGATATTGCGCCGTAAGTAACGCTGCAAAAATTCTAAATAGTCAATTACGCCTGAATATTGTGGTAGTTGTAGCGATGCGCGTTCGTAACTACATCCCAGTTCCGCCAAGATATCTGCTGGAGTATATGGTAATTCAAAATACTTACTAAATGTATAACTTTGATCGGGTTGGAGAATGCGCGGGCGAGTCATAAATATTAAGGTTATAGAATATATCGATAAAAGTCAGGAAGAAACTCCAGTTTTGGGATGTAAATTTCTTTTTAATGTACACAAACCAATTGCTGGTATGGCTCCTAAAATCGCTGCTGTCAGTCCTTGTCCACTCCAATATAGTATGGGAGTACGGTAGGTTTCTGGAATCAAATTTTGCATAATAAAAAGCAACCAAACCAAAATAGTAATCCAGAAAAAAGAGATTGAGGGTAAAAAATTCCACCACCAAATGCCTGCTGTATATCGCCTCAACACCAGCCATTGGCAAATCCCTAGCCAAATTCCAGAAATTATATATGCGATCGCAGACAAAAATCCAAAAATCAAAGTATCTTCAGAAGATGATGAGGCAATGGTTGAAATGTAGTTAATCCAGGCTGTAGAAACGCCGTTGGCAATTAGCCAACCGACACTAGTAGCAAATAGCCACTGCCAACCCGGTAAATATCGGTAAAGCACAAGAGCTTGGTCAGCAGCGAAAATCACGGCAAATACAACGTTACTAAGACTTCTAACCAAAATGCTCCATGTTTGTGGTTGATTAGCAACGTTAGATGAGAGACTTTGGAGAATAATTTTCTCTAAAGCGATACTGGCAACGCCACCGACAACCCATCCGATGAGGGTCATTACGGTAAACTGAATAAAGAACCTCTGTCGCTGCGATCGCGGAATCAAATACTTTCCTGGATTAGGCTCATTATTAGCAGATGCAACACGATCGGAACTGTTAGAGTCAGTTTGCATAAGAAGTTAGGGGAGTGAGGGAAAAGGGAGATCGCAAAGATAGGGAAGCAGGGGGAGAATTAACTAATGCCCTGTTTGGCCAATCCTCAATTAAATATTGATTCTTGTTTTACTCTATTTCTCAATCACAGTCTTTATTTTCCATTCCCCACTCGCCACTCCCCACTTCCCCAAGGCGAGAATCTTATGTCAATAATAACGGTCTATTCTCAATAGAATCTCATTAACCTATTCTTACTGCTAAAGATTTAGGGGTAGCTCACAATACGGTTTGGATAAGCTCTTGAGACCGGGGAGGCTGGCGTTGCAGAGGAGGAAAAAAGTTAATTCTTCCTCCCCTGCCTCTCTTCTCCCCCTGCCTCAAAAGCTTACCTCAACAGATAAATTTGTTAACCGAACCGTATTGGGGTAGCCCATCGTAGACATCGCTTTGAGCCTGAGAAACTAAACCAAATGGTAAATAGTGATTTTTTGTTGGTTTTTAACCTTGGTTGCGATCGAGAGTAATTTAGATGTGTTTGTACTGCCTACTACAATTGCACAATAACCTTCACTTAATCTTTAAAAATATTTTAGTATATACACCGTATCTTTTGCGAGTTATAAAAATCAAAATAGGATTACAAAGTATCAAGCTCAACTTATATATTCGAGCTTGTTTTACCCAACAAAAGTCATATATAAAGGCCTAATAATCTTTGTGATTTTTTCTAATTTGTTGGAGTAATGAACCCAGTTTTTCATAGCTAGGTTTCAAGAAAAGTTCAATCTTAATTATCTTTGTCTTTTTCAAGGTTTATTACTAGAATGCTGAAAAAAATCTCTTTGGCTTTACTCGGAATGACTGCTGTGGTTATGAGTGCGAATCCAGCTAGTGCGGTAACTCTGCAAGTCAATAGTGGACCATTTTCTAGCTACGCTGATGCCAAAACTGTCACCTTTGACGATGGCACAGCAAATGATCCTAATGGATTTGTTACTTACTCTAATATTACTAGTAACATTGTTCAAGGTAGCGTATCTAGTCAATACGCCTCACCTTATGGGGATAACACCAAATTTCTAACAATTGCTCCAGTAGGTAGTAATGTTGCAGGCGACAGTGGTTTGGTCAATATTAAGTTCAAAGAAGCTGTTAATTACTTCGGTTTTTATGCAGGTTCATTAGATGATTATAACTTTGTTGACATTTACAAAGGCGATCAGTTATTAAAGACTTTTAGTGGTGCAGATGTGCCAACTGCTATAGCTAATGGTAGTTGGACTAGCTCTCAAGCTAATATGTTTATCAATCTTGTAGCTGATACAGGAGAAACATTTGACCGAGTTGTGATGCGCTCAAATGGCGTTGCCTTTGAAACAGATAACCACGCCTATAGACTAGCCAGCGTTCCTGAACCTAATGCAATATTAGGTGTGTTAGCAATAGGTGCTTGTGGTATGATGTCGGTCTTCAAACGCTCACAAAAGAAAGTGGCACTGAAAGGATAAATTTATCCAGATTCCTGTTGAAAAACCTTAAGGATGTGTCTCTATCTATATATGGCATAGAGACACATTTTTATTTGTTATGCAGTTTTCCTCATCCGTTCCCTCGATCCAGAAGTGAAAAATGTATTTCTACTTAGGACTCAAAGCAATAATTTCATGGGATAAGCCAAAAAAAAACAATAAATTGTAGCGCTTGCTGGCATTAATACTGTAGTCAAGCCAACCGAGCGCTTATATCCAATAATCAAAATATTATAAAATATTACTATTATGCCCTGCTATTCACCTTTTCCTGAAAACCTGCTGGAAAAGCGTAATCCCAGAATGATAAGCTAAACAGTGGCATAAATAGGATGAAGTAATAAATGGGTGTTTATTCAACGACTCCTCATCTCTTACGGGCTGCTCGTGGTGAAGTAGTAGATCGTCCCCCTGTATGGATGATGCGACAAGCGGGACGATATATGAAAGCATATCGAGACTTAAGAGAAAAGTATCCTTCGTTTCGCGATCGCTCCGAAATTCCAGATGTAGCAATTGAAGTTTCCTTGCAACCCTGGAGAGCTTTCCAACCAGACGGAGTAATTTTATTTTCTGATATTGTCACCCCATTACCTGGTTTGGGCATTGACATGGATATTGCCGAAGGTAAAGGGCCAATCATTCACTCGCCCCTCCGCACTCAAGAACAAATTGAACGTCTGCATCCTTTAGAACCAGAAGCAGCTCTACCATTTATCAAGACAATATTGCAAGCGCTACGTTCGGAAGTAGGCGACAAATCAACGGTGTTAGGCTTTGTGGGTGCGCCGTGGACATTAGCAGCTTATGCAGTTGAAGGAAAAGGTTCTAAAACCTACTCCATCATCAAAAACATGGCATTTTCAGACCCGGTGATACTGCATCAATTATTAGCTAAATTAGCAGATGCGATCGCCATCTATGCCCGCTACCAAATTGACTCTGGCGCTCAAGTTGTGCAAATGTTCGATTCTTGGGCGGGTCAATTGAGTCCTCAAGATTATGATACTTTTGCTCTGCCCTATCAGCAGCGAGTTTTCCAGCAAGTCAAGCAAACCCATCCCGATACACCTTTGATTTTGCTAGTTAGCGGTAGTGCGGGTGTGTTGGAAAGAATGGGACAATCTGGCGCTGATATTGTCAGTGTAGACTGGGCAGTGGATATGGCAGATGCAAGAGCCAGATTGGGTAAGCAAATGAAAGTTCAAGGAAATCTTGACCCAGGCGTGTTATTCGGCTCTAAACAGTTTATTCGCGATCGCATCCTCGATACGGTTCGCAAAGCCGGTAATTGGGGTCATATTCTCAATCTTGGTCACGGTGTTTTACCAGAAACTCCAGAAGAAAATGTCGCTTTCTTTTTTGAAACTGCAAAGGAATTGAATCTTGCAGGAGTTAAGGGTTAGGAGTTATGAGTTATGAGTTATGAGTTATGAGTTATGAGTTATGAGTTATGAGTTGCAAGTTATGAGTTGCGAGGTACAAAGTTATCTTTTATTCTTAACTCCTCACTTCTTACTCCTAACTTTATAAATAACTCCTGATAGGGAACTTTTAACTTAATTCTTAACTCTTAACTCCTAACTCCTAACTTATTAAAATCTTATTATGAGCCAGAAACGGATTTTAGTGACTGGTGCAAGTGGTTGTGTAGGTCATTATTTAACAGAAGCCTTAATTAAAGAAACAAATCACGAACTGTATCTACTAGTTAGGAACCCAAGCAAACTGCAAGTTGATACTAATGCTCGTTCAGGTATCAACGTTTTGCAAGGTGATATGCAAAATATTCGCCAGTTTGCCGATTTGCTATACACAATTGATACAGCCGTACTCACAGCCACAGCTTGGGGTGGCGAGCAAACATTTGATATTAATGTCGTCAAGACTATAGAGTTACTGGAACTGTTAGATCCAGAACGTTGCCAACAGGTAATTTATTTTTCGACAGCTAGCGTTTTGGATCGCTACAATCAACCATTAAAAGAAGCCGGGGAAATTGGGACAGATTATATCCGTTCTAAATATGAGTGTTTAGAGAAAAAAGAAAAATTGGCGATCGCACCCAAAATTACCACAGTTTTTCCCACTGTAGTATTCGGCGGTGATGCGAATAAACCTGATTCTGCTGTCACATCTGGTATTGCAGAAGTGACAAAATATATCAATTTGATTCGCTTTTTAGAAGCAGATGGCAGTTTTCACTTTATCCACGGACGAGACATTGCCACTGTTGTGCGATATCTGATCGATCGTCCTGCTAAAGATAATCAACCACGTAGGCTTGTTTTAGGTCAAGCACCATTAACTGCTAATCAAGCAGTGGAAGAAGTTTGTGCTTATCTGGGCAAAAAGATTTACTTTCGTATTCCCATATCTATAGCATTGGCTAATTTGATTATTGTTCTATTCCGCATTCGCATGGCCGCTTGGGATCGGTTTTGTATGAACTATCGACATTTTACATACGAAAAATTCATCAATCCCGATAGTTTCGGCTTGCCAAATTATTGTGCAACCATGAGTGATGTTTTGAAAATTAGCGGTGTTAAACGTGTATGAAATATCTATTATTTGCTAATGATAGCGGTCATTTCTTGCGAAGATAAGCCGACACAAGCTGCCAATTCTTCCAATGTCAATCGTTCGCGTGTGTTTGCTTCTAACAAAGACGTTGCAGCTGCAACGTAATCAGGATTAGCAAGATGATTGACATTCTTAGGAAAACTTGTTTGGGAATAAAGATTGGCAATGTCAGAACTTCCAGTAATTTTTTGTATTTGATAAGTGGCAATTAAAGCTGCTTGACGGGCTTGGAGATAGGCAACATAATATTGCACGATAGCTAATCTTTTTTGCTGTCTAGCTTCCTTCCAACGAGCTTGCAAAACAGGAAGCTGCCCAAAAGTACTAATGAATTTAATCGGGTCAACTGTAACGGTTAAGGAAAAACTGTTTGAGCGCTCAGATGGGGAATCCGGTGATGTTGAGATCGTACTTAGAGCCGGAGATAATTCGATAGCTAAGACATCTCTAAAAGCATTCAATCCCATTGCAGCTTTTGTTTCCAGCACTTGGGCTGAGTTGCGTTCAGCAATAGCTACTAATCGATCGATGATTTTGAGATCCTGCTGTGTAATCTCAGTTTGAAGGAGATTACGTTGATTACTAGAACTAGATTTATCTTCGGATGCAACCACAGGAAATGTAGTACTGACAAATGTAACGGCAAGGAGAATCCTGAAACTTTGTGCAAAAGCTTTTGAGAGCCATTGTGCGATCATCTGATTGATTTATTCGGAAGCCTACACTTGTTTTCTAATTTGCTTCTCTTTTCACGATACAGCTAAATGACAATAATTCTTATATATGTGGGAGTCTTTTTAAGGAAATCCTAGTAAACTGTGGCGAAAGTTTACCTACCTTTAACCAGTTGCTCAGAGCAACTTGTCTGGTTAATTGAGATGGTGGTTGGATTTACGCTGTGCTGTACTAGTCGTCCATTTGAGTTAAAAATATGAATGGTAAAATAAAACAACTTTAATAAAAAGTCAATAACTCTTTATTTTCGTTAGAGTGGGATAACAATCAAAGTGTGAGGATTGATACTACATGCGAATCTTGTTAGTGTATCCAATATTTCCCAAAACCTTTTGGTCTTATGAAAAAATCCTAGAGTTAGTCGATCGCAAGGTTTTATTACCACCTCTGGGTTTAGTAACAGTAGCCGCGATTTTGCCCCAAGAATGGGAATTCAAGCTGGTCGATCGCAACATCCGTGCAGCAACAGAAGCAGAATGGGCATGGGCAGATATAGTAATCCTCTCTGCGATGATTGTCCAGAAGCAAGATTTACTTGAACAAATCCAGGAAGCAAAAAAACGTGGCAAGTTAGTCGCAGTTGGCGGCCCCTACCCCACCTCTGTACCTCACGAAGTTGAAAATGTTGGCGCAGATTTTCTGATTCTGGATGAAGGGGAAATCACGCTGCCCATGTTTATTGAGGCAATAAAAAGGGGAGACACATCTGGCACTTTCCGCGCCACAGAAAAACCTGATGTCACCAGTACACCAATACCCCGTTTTGATTTATTAGAATTGAACGCTTATGACATGATGTCGGTGCAATTTTCGCGCGGGTGTCCCTTCCAGTGCGAATTTTGCGACATTATTGTTCTCTACGGGCGCAAACCACGCACCAAAACCCCAGCCCAACTTTTAGCAGAGTTAGATTACCTCTATGAATTGGGTTGGCGGCGGGGTGTGTTCATGGTGGATGACAACTTTATTGGCAACAAGCGAAATGTAAAGTTGTTGCTGAAAGAGTTAAAAGTCTGGATGGCAGAACACAAATATCCCTTCCGATTTGATACGGAAGCTTCAGTTGACTTAGCACAAGATCCAGAAATGTTGGAGTTGATGGTTGAGTGCGGTTTCTCGGCGGTGTTTTTGGGAATCGAAACACCGGATGAGGATAGTTTGCAAATGACTAAGAAGTTTCAAAATACTCGCAGTTCTCTAACTGAGGCAGTGCAAACTATTACTAAAGCGGGATTGCGCCCAATGGCTGGGTTTATTATCGGGTTTGATGGCGAAAAAGCAGGCGCAGGCGATCGCATTGTCCGCTTTGCTGAACAAGCAGCAATTCCCTCAACTACCTTTGCCATGTTGCAAGCGTTACCTAACACTGCGCTTTGGCATCGCCTGAAAAAAGAAGGAAGATTACGGGAAAATCAAGATGGAAACATCAACCAAACAACATTGATGAACTTCCTGCCCACTCGTCCCCTGGAAGAACTAGCCAGAGAATATATTGAGGCATTCTGTACTTTATACGACCCAGTACAATATTTGGATCGTACCTATCGCTGCTTCTTGATGATGGGCTTGCCGAGTTGGAAAGCGCCAGCGAAAATGCCAGAGTGGGTAGTTATAAAAGCGTTGCTGATTGTGATTTGGCGACAAGGAATCAAACGGGAAACCCGTTGGAAATTCTGGCATCATTTATTTAGCATTCTCAAACGTAACCCTGGAGTTATTGAACATTACATCGCCGTTTGTGCCCATAACGAACATTTTCTAGAGTATCGCCAAATTGTCCGCGATCAAATTGAAAGTCAGCTAGCTGAATATTTAGCACAAGGTGTAGAAACGCCTTATGTGCTAGTTAAGGAAAAAGCTGAGGAAAAAGCTGAAGCAGTAGTTAGTTAAATGTAGTAACGGTTAATAGGTAAAAGTGAAAAAATTACTTATTAGCCGTTATTAAAACCAGTATGCTATTCAAAGTATGATAGTCATAAATTGACACTTACTGAATGGCAAAAACACCAATCGCACTCTATCGGCAAGGTAATGCTAATTCTCCTAGAATGGAGAATGTTAGACCTAATAAAGATATTGCCACCTATAATAAAGATGGTCAAGTCTGGGTCATGACTACTTTACCAGACGGGACATCGCCCGGAGGGGTATCAACATTTACCACTCAAGGATATGGCAAAAACTGGTGGAAATTAGAATCCAATACTGAAATTCCAGAGCAAATAGAATTGGTAAATGACCACGATAACCACTGGTTATGGAAACCTTCTAGAGCGATGTTGATAGATGAATACAAAGCAGCCTTGAAATTGGTAGATGAATTATTTTATAAAATAAGTTAATGCTAACAAAATTATAAATTTTTTATTTTGAATTTAGTTGAATTTTTTGTGGCATAAAGCTATTTTATGTAGGTAAATTACAATGAATCTGTCGTTTAAGGACATAAAGTTTATCATTGAAGCCATCGATGGCCTGATTGAGAAATATCAAGAACGACTCAATCAAATCGAAGATATCGATGAGGACGAAGCTTCCGATCTTGGTAATGATACTATGTTTTTAGAGTCACTTCGTAGAAAACTAGTGAATAGTTTGAATAACAGTACTAATACCAATATCTTGGTAGGTAATGAAGTTGTCCAACCATCATCTCATGCTATAAGACAAGCTTCAAGAGGAGCAGAGGCAGTAGACCCAGGTAATGAAGTTGTCCAACCATCATCTCATCCTATGCCAGAAAAGCCGCGATCATAGCAAAGATAAACATCAATAATTCTTAATTCAGTCAAGTGGTGCATTAGCCTTTGGCGTAACACACCCTATAAAAACTATTTTGCTTTTGCAATCCCAGTTATTTCAAAAATTAGCTCTGCTGCTTTACTGATTAACAAAGTGTTAATTTCAAGTTGATACTTGTCTTGTTTTAAAACCTCTGTTACAACTTTCGCTAAATCTGCATTACCTTTCCTCGCACCCAAACCATTAATTGCACATTCAATTTGCCTCGCGCCGCAACTTAAAGCAATGAGTGAATTATCTATCGACATGCCCAAATCATCATGACAGTGTACTGAAACTACAACTTCGTTAATATTGGGCACTCGATTAAAAATCATTTGCAGAAGTTGCAAAAACTCTTCTGGCGATGCCAAACCTAAGCTATCAGGAATACTAACAGTAGTAGCACCACTCTTGATTGCAGTTTCAATAGATTTACACAAAAAATCTGGCTCACTTCTGGGAGCATCAAAAGCGCTCCATTCTACATCATCACAGTAATTGCGTGCTAGAGAAACACTCTCTTTGATTGTTGCTAATACTTCTTGTTTGGTTAATTTAGACTGATTTTTCAGATTTACCGGAGTATAAGTGTGAATTCTACCTCTGATTGCTGGTTTAATTGCTTCAGCAAGAATGATTATTTCATCTGAATTGGAACTAGCTAGCCCACAAATAATAGAATTTTTAATAATTTTAGAAATATTAAAGACTTCATCAAAATCTTTTTCAGAACTTGCTGGATAACCAACTTCAATAATATCTACTCCCATTTCTTCAAGCAGTTGGGAGATGATGATTTTTTGTTGCAAATTCATTTTTACCCCAGGCGTCAATTCTCCATCACGCATGGTGGTATCAAAAATAATTATTTTGTGATTATTTTCTGACATATTAGCTAGAGATAGCGATCGCTTTTTTCAAATGCAATTCTGCTAGACATCATAACTAGTACCTCATTCAATGTACCTGATATCGTAACCGACAGGAATTGGAGCAAGGTTAAAATGATTCGTAATTGATAATACTAGCTTCTGGCAAGTATTACGAATGACAAAGTAGTTAACCTCAGTTCGGGTTAAAACGATTTTACTGCTAGTTATACGAAGCAATAGGAGTTTCAGCCAACGATAAAATCATGCTTTGAGCTTGTCCCGAACTCACATTACTTACAAACTCAGAGTCAAACATCAGTAGCGGCTGCGAAAGAACTTAAACGATAGACGAAGGAACTTTGCCTGCTGCAAGAGATTGGTTATGCCGGGTTCGTTAAAAACTCGATCAGCAACCGATTAATCTCAGCAGGTTGTTCCTGCTGAATCCAATGTCCGGCGTTTGGCAGCAATAGCTTTTTTCTCAAGTTCGGCACTGTTTTTTCTAAGTTGTTAACGAGTTCTCGATTTCTCGTTACGACTGCATCGAACTCTCCCCCAATAAACAAAGCAGGTTGTTGGAGCTTTGCGCCACTCAAAAAGCGCGTGAGTTCCCAATCTCTATCCAGGTTTCGATATCGAGCCAACCCGCCTCGAAATCCGGTTCGCTCAAACTCTTGGGTGAAAAAATCAAGGTCTTGCTCGCTCAACCAACTCGGAAGCTGCTCTGGTTCTGTTAAAGTGTCTAGAAATTTTTCTGATTTGTCGAACACAAACCGCCATCTTTCTTCAGGAGGTGCATCCCCGGCGGCAGAATAGAGCATCATGCGAAGAGACTTACGAACGTTAGCTTCTAGTTCTGCCTCTGCTTTACCAGGTTCCTGGAAATACAACATATAAAACTCTTGCTCACCCGACATCCGTTTTAGCATTTCTGTTGGCGGTCTACTTTCCCAGGCTCTAGCGCGATAAGGGACACTTAGTAAAGCGATCGCTTTAAACAAATCTGGACGTAACAACGCACAATGCCAAGCTAAAGTTGCACCTTGATCGTGCCCGACGATGATGGCTTGTTCTTGATCGAGAGCATGAATCAGCCCAACGATATCGCCAGTTAGCTCCAATATATTATATGCCTCAACTGACTCTGGTTGGTCTGTCTGCCCGTAACCACGTATATCGGGCGCAACAACATGGAATCCACCTTCTGCAAGGGCTACAAGCTGATGTCGCCAAGAGTACCAGCATTCTGGAAAGCCATGACATAGGATTACAAGGTTTCCTTGACCTTGTTCAGCAATATGCATTTTGATGCCGTTAGTCTCAATCAAGCGATGATTTATTGCTTGCATCATTCCTCTTGTTTGATGACGGGTGCAGTGGTTGGAGTTTTTTATAGCGTAGCTTATGTAGTTAATTCGCCGCTGTTTGAGCTTCTTGATAAATTATTTCTTGAAACTGGATCATATCTTTTTGTGGATCGGCGTGGCTAACTTTCACCACTATCTGTTCGCCCAACTTCACAGAACGTTTGAAAGCCATTGGCAACTGCAAGCCCAAATCTTCTAACAAAATTAGAGCTAAGTTACTGTCTTCTCGCAACCACATCAATACTGTTACATCCCAAGTTTCCTCTGGATGACGGCGTAAATACTCTAGAGCATAATATCTATTAGTTTGGCGTTCCACCATCGTCACCTCTTGGGTGATGCTGGTGACAGTCATCATCACTTCTTTAAGTTGATCTGCGGAAAATGGCAGAACTTCACCCCGCAAATGAGCTTTAATTTGAAAGTGGGTGAGTAAGTCACTGTAGCGGCGGATGGGAGAAGTTGCTTGAGTATAAGTATCCAAGCCCAAACCAGCATGACGCAAAGGCGTAATGCTCATTTCACTCTTGGGCATACAACGACGCATGGCGCAAGCGCGAACAAATCCGGCTGGAAGTAGAAGCAATTCCTCATCTGGAGGTAATTCTGGTTGCGGTTGACCGCGAAATGGCAAAGGTATGTTATGAGTTTTACCATAACGAGCCGCAACTTCACCGGCAACAATCATCATTTCTGCTACCAATTGCCGCGATGGGGAATCGTCCAAGATATCAATGTGGATCTCCTCACCTTTGACTTTGATCGTCGCTTCGGGCATGGTGATGCTAATTGCCCCTTGAGCGTAACGCCAAGCTTTGCGCCGCTGTGCCCAAGTGGCGATCGCAGCAATTTCCGGTTCTGCTTGCACCCGTAATTGCAGCATTTCATCTACATCTTCGTAGGTGAGGCGATAAGTCGGCTTAATCAAGCTGGTATGAATGCTGTAATCTTCTACTCCCCCACTTGTCCCTAAAATAATCCCGAAACTGAGGGCGCAACAAACCTTTCCCTGGATCAGACTCATTGGCCCAGTTGCCAACACTTCTGGAAACATGGGAATCATTCCCGTCGGCAAATAGACTGTACTACCGCGCTTTCTGGCTTCCAAATCTAATTCATCTTCCGGTACTAACCATCTAGTGGGATCGGCGATATGCACCCACAACCGTTCCCGTCCATCAGGCAGTACTTCCCAACTTAGACCATCGTCGATCTCTGTGGTAGTTTCATCATCAATGGTGTAAACCTTCAGGTGAGTCAGATCAAGGCGGTTTGTATCTGAGTCAATCGGCGGGAAATCCAAACGCTGTTGCGCCACTTCTAATACCTTATGAGGAAATTGAATCGGAATTGAAGAACGACGCAGGAACAAGTTTTCATAAGGACTCCAGCAACCCAAATCCACCAATAGTTGAAAGGCTCCTTGGGGTGTTGTGGGCCGCCCCAGCATGGTCATAGTTTCTAATACTGGAGCGCTGGGCGGATAAGCGCGAGCCAACGAGTCATAATTAACCCCCGTCCGCACGGTGTCAGCTATTAGCGCTGCGTATTTTTCTAGTCCTTCTAAACGCTGGCGATCGTGGCGCTGCCATTCTACTGCTTCACCTTTGAGCGCCTGCTCTACACGAGTTAAAAATTCCTGCTGTCCTTTAGCTTTTAGTGCCTCTACTTCTAGTTGGTGCTTGCGTTCTGCCACTTGAGCAGCAGTTCTCGGCTCGTAAGCGTCTCCTTTTTGCTTGAAATAAAGTTTGTCGTCTGATAACAAGCAATAGGCGGCGTAACAAGCAGGCGCGGCTGATTCTGAAAATAGCAGATTCGCCATTTGGTCTGGGGTAACTGTTTCCCCATCTTCAACCAGTAATTCCCAAGCCACTTCTAAACTAGATGGGTCTAAATAAGGCTCGATCTGCTCCAAAAAGCTGGCAATTTCAGAAGCCTTATAAGTCTCTTTGGTAACTGTATAGGTTATTTGTCTAGGCGCGAGGCTGTGGGATTGACCGCGTTCGTCTACCACAAACCAGCGGGTTTTACCGTCTGGACGTTCTACGATGCCCAGACGGCGATCGCCTTGAACCCTAAATTCAACTAGCGTCCCCTTCTCCACAACTCTCGCACTCTAATTTGGTGAACAGTTTAAATAGTTAGGAGTGAGTAGTTAAGAGTGAGCAGTGAGGAGTGAGGAGTGAAAAGTTAATTGATAACTCATAACTCATAACTCATAACTCATAACTCATAACTTCTGACTCATCACTCTTTTTAGCCTTCTGCATTGATAAATGGCAACAAAGCCACAATCCGCGAACGTTTAATTGCTAATGTCAACTCTCGCTGTTGCTGAGACGTCAGCCCAGTAATCCGACGTGGCAGTATCTTTCCCCGCTCGGTGACAAACTTACGCAATAAATCAACATCTTTATAATCGATTGGTTCTCCTGGCTTGATCGGAGAAAGGCGACGACGGAAATAACTCATCTCTACTTAATTTCCTTGTGAACGGTATGTTTATTGCAGTGGGTGCAGAACTTTTTCAGTTCTAGCCTGTTGGTGGTGTTGCGGCGATTCTTGGTACTGGTATAACGGTTAACACCAGCAGAACGCTTATCTGAATTTGTCCGGCACTCAGTACACTCTAGTGTGATAATAATGCGGGCACCTTTACTCTTAGCCATAATCTTACAAACAGTGAAGCCTGAAGAGAATTAACACAAATGACTATCTTCTCACATTCCGCCGCATATTTTCAACTAATCTTTTAATTTTTATATCGAGCGAGTAGCCACGACGCGACGAAACAATGAAAGTTCCACAATAGCGATCGTGTAAAGCCTGCCGCATCTGGGTATCAGAGAAAGCAGTTCCACAATCAATTGCTAGGGGAATTACTAGCAGTATAGCAGTGGGATTGGCTCTAATATTGCTCAGGGCAATTGACACTAATAAAGCACCCAAGCCGATAATCGCCTCTCGCTTCACTAGTGAGAGCAAATCGGGAATTCTGCCCACTACTTCCCCATCTTCGACTTCCAATACCTTTAAATCGAACGCCCAACGCCCTAAACTTTGCCCTTGATTGTTGTATACCACCACTACTCGCAAAACCAGCCAAAGTATTACAAAAACTAAGATTTCAAGAAATTGAATCCCGATATCGCCGCCTCCCAGTAGGGAACTGACTAACCAGACACCAAGGAAATCAAGTCCCAATGCCATACCTCGCCGCCCAATCTCAGCTTTGGGATAGTGTTTTTGGGGAAGTCGTTCGATAGTCATACAAAATAAGTATTTTATTTAGGGGTTGGGAAATAGCGATCGCTCCTGTTTTTAATATTAAGATGATGACTTGGCTAGTTGCTGCGCTGTAAAGGAACAAAAATCAGCCAACAAAAATTTGTACAACTACCAACTGCACGACTCAAAAATAAGAGCGGGTATATAAGTAAGTTTTGATACCTTTGAATACTTGGTTAACATCTCATAGAGTAGCCGCTACACGTCATGGATGCAACATACAGTAGGGTTGTACATCTATATTGTATTGTTGTAGAAACTTCATTTTAATTAATTTGGAAGTTATATCTATGACACATCTGTTTACTAAAACAGCTATTAGTCTGGTGACTACTACTACTTTAGCGTTAGCGATCGCTATAACCACCAACAACCTAGCTTATGCTGCTGAGTTCAACTTTAACTGGAAAGGAGACACTGGTTATTCAGCTAAAGGTTCATTTAACTACGATACAACAACTGCTCCAAGCGTCATTTCTGAAGCTGGTTTGGGAGCTACGAAGAACTTGCAATCTCTCTCAATTTCCTTCTTTGATCCCTTGAGTAATCTGATAAATAGTTTCACTCCAGTGCTTGGTGGGGTGTCTAACTACGGCTTTTTAAGATTCAACTTTGATAGCATTACCGAGCAAATCTTTGGCCCTTTTGATGTTGGCAAAGATGATGAGTTTCCTGGCGACACATGGCTTAATAATAATCTCGCGCTTATAGATGAAGGTTTTAGTGATGAGGTTCTAACAAAAGAATTTGGTTTTAATAATAGAGATGCAGCAGGCACAAAGCAAATCCTAGATTTAAGCAACAATTCGGTTCAGGTATCCAAAGTCCCCGAAGGAAGCATAATTATCGGTTTACTAGCAGTGTGTAGTTTAGGATTTACCCTCAAGCAGAAATCAATCCAAAATCCAAAATCTAAAATTGGTCAGTGTTAGTTTACAGGGATAAAGAAAAAAGTCGGAGGCGATCGCTATGTTATCAGTCAGCGATGCACAAGCAATTATTTTAAATTTGGTGCAGCCGTTGGATCGTCAACGGGATACAGAAGTTGTAGATTTATTGACAGCAGATAGTCGCATTTTGGCAACGCCTGTTACCAGTCCGCTAGATTTTCCCCATTGGGATAATTCGGCAATGGATGGCTACGCAGTTCGCTACGAAGATGTACAGCACTGTAGCGCCGAACAACCAGCTATTTTAGAAATTGTTGAAGAAATTCCGGCTGGGTATCAGCCCAAGTCTACGATTCAACCAGGGCAAACCGCACGAATTTTTACAGGTGCGGTAATCCCAGCAGGTGCGGATACTGTAGTCATGCAAGAGAAAACACGCCGCGAGGAAAACCGCGTATTTATACTGGATGCACCAAAACCGCAAGAATTTGTTAGACACAAAGCATCTTTTTATCAAGCTGGAACAGAACTACTACCAGCAGGAATTAAGTTAAATGCCTCAGAAATTGCCGTATTGGCAGCAGCACAGTGTCCGCAATTAACTGTTTACCGCCGTCCGCGTGTGGCAATTTTTTCCACTGGTGATGAGCTGGTGACAGCTGATAAACCGTTGCAATCGGGGCAAATTGTGGATTCTAATCAATATGCACTGGCAGCGTTGGTGAGACAAAGTGGCGCAGAACCGTTAATTTTAGGCATTGTGAAAGACGATCCAGTTGCTTTGGAGAAAGTTATTACTCACGCTGTTGCGATCGCTGATATAGTTCTTTCTTCTGGTGGCGTCTCAGTGGGAGATTATGACTATGTTGACAAAATTCTAGAGTCACTAAAAGCAAAAATCCACATTCGGGCTGTGCAAATTAGTCCAGGAAAACCCCTGACTGTCGCCACTTTCCCCAGTACAGACGCGATTAATCGCGTCTCTCCACACTCAGCACTATACTTTGGTTTACCAGGAAACCCTGCTGCTGTGTTGGTGACATTTTGGCGATTTGTGCTACCAGCAATCAAGAAACTTTCGGGAATAACTGAAAGTTGGGAACCAGTATTTTTGAAAGTGCGATCGCATGATGAATTGCGATCGAACGGCAAACGTGAAACTTACCTTTGGGGTAAATTGCATTTAATTGATGGAGTTTATGAATTTCACAAAGCTGGTGGAAGTCACAGTTCCGGCAATTTAATTAATTTAGCTCAAAGCAATGCCTTAGCCGTTCTACCCGTGGGTAAAACATTAATTTTGCCACAAGAAGAAGTGCAAGTTTTGCAGCTTAGTAATTCGTAATTCGTAATTCGTAATTCGTAATTAAAAACAGTTGCATAAAGGGATTTAAACACTATGTGAAAGAAAACCACGTATAGACAAGCGCGTAGCATCTTTGTAGGAGAGGCAGAATTCAACTTTAATTGCTTGGCTTTAAGACAAGTAGGGAGAGCAGGAGATGAAAAAAAGGTTTAACCCAAGCATCTTGAATTAAACCCAATAATTACGAATTACGAATTACGAATTACGAATTAGTTAAAATATCTGCTCAAAAGCCTCAATCAAGCTGTTAACTTCCTCAAGGGTGTTGTAATGCACCATACTTACCCGGACTATTCCACCTTGGGACGCTAACCCCAAGTATTCAATCAGCCGTTTAGCATAAAAGTCCCCATAGCGAATCCCAATATAATGTTGGTCAACTTTTACGGGAATGGTTGAGCTATTTATTCCATCGACGACAAAAGATATAGTTGGTACACGGAATTTACGGTCAGCCTTTGATTGACCAATCACTCGCACATTCGGCTTACTGTTGAGGTAATTTAAGAGGCGATCGCTAATATGTTCTTCATGTATGCTAATTAAATCAAATGCTTGCACCATTTGATTTCTCAAATCAGGTGCAGTTTCATTCCCATAGTGCAGTTGTGCTAATTCACTTAAATAATCACATAAACCTAACATTCCATAACTTAATTCAAAATTGACATTCCCTAATTGAAATTTATAAGGTATATCTGTCTGGTCAATAAAATAATGGTTCAGACCAGGCAATCTTAATAAATGTTCTTCTTTGCCATAAAGTAAGGCATGGTGCGGCCCATAGACTTTATAAAAACTCAAAGTATAGAAATCAACATCTAAATCTTGGACATCAACTAATCTATGAGGTGCATAAGCTACACCATCTACACAAATCATAGCGTTGCGATCGTGTACAAATGCAGCAATTTCTTTGATCGGGTTGATGGTTCCCAGAACATTAGAAGCATGAGTCAAGGCTACCAGTTTTGTGCGCTGACTCATCAATGGTTCTAAATCTGCTAAATGAAGTTCTAAAGTATCTGGGCGAACTTTCCACACTTTAACCTTTATTCCTTGTTTTTCAAGAGCGACCCAAGCACCAATATTAGCTTCATGGTCACAATTAGTAACAATAACTTCATCACCAGATGTGAAGGTTTTACCCAGACAAATTGAAAGAACTTTCAACATCATTGTAGTCGATGGCCCCATGACTACTTCTTTATAAGAATTGGCATTAATGAAAGTAGCCATTTCCCTAGTTGCTAAAGCCAATCGTTCTCCAGCCAGTTGAGAGATTCCATAAGAAGCTCCCAACTGGACATCAGAACTTAAGAGAAATTCGCTAATTCTATCTACTACTTTTTTCAAGGTTTGTGACCCACCAGCATTATCAAAAAAAGTCCACTCCCCAGCTAGAGCCGGAAAATATTGACGAACTTTATCAAGATTCAGGAGCATAATATAAGTTTTCTAGAGAATGTTCTTTACCCTAGCCTACCTTCTGACAAGTCGCCCAGAGAACATCTACATTAGACTTCTTGCATAAATCAAAAATAAAGAACCCCACCCCGCATTTGAGTAAAGCAAACGCTCCCCTATGCTTTGGGGAGAAGTTGGGGGTGAGGTGTTAGAGACTTTTGCAAGAGACTCCACTTGCTTTCATAACGGGAAGGTTAAGAGCGAACAAGTCAGTCGGGACGACCAACGTAGTGGCAACCCTGATAAAGGGGAAAGTGGTTGGGTCTTTGTGTATCTCATGTTGGCGTAGCCTCTGCCTCCAACACACTGTTCGCGATCGCACGAGAAGTTGAAATCTCCTGTATTTAACTTCCAGCAACTATTAATGTCTTGATTCTTCACAATTCTCGCCAATTTTATTTGATAAGTTTAAGGGAGAGTCAAAGCAACTATTGTTTTGAGTCTTAATTCCTTGATTGAAAATAAAGGAACGGCTTATGAATACTACGGTAAAATATGACATCCAAGTTATCAAAGAAGAAGCACTTCAACTTGTTAAAAAGAGACTTGTTAACCGTCAGCAGCCAATTTATACCCTTTGTAAATATATTCCTCATCGTGAGTGGATTAATTTTGAACTTGAGTTAGAAAAAAATGAATTTCTACTCAGAGATAGAATTATCGATTTACTGAATCACGAATCTTGGGAAGATGATTGAGGCTACATAAGGCTAAACCCTATTAGCTGCATCCCATAAAATCAAAATTACAAATTCATTTTTCAACATGAAAAACTCCCAAATTAATCGGGGGCTATAAGCAAGAGATTATTAAAGTAAGCAATAAATCTTGAGGGATAGCTTTGGTTTGAAAAGATAAGAGAACCATTGCTAGCGTCATAATTCTCTGTTAAATAAGTTGGCACAATAAAAACAAACTGTGTGAAGAAAAGTAAACAAGATTCAAACCCTTTTTCTACCTTCTTTATCTCAACAATAATTATTTACACCGAGCTACGGTGTACACGCAAGTTTTTGAGAGTTGTCCTACAAACTTATACCAATTTGAAAAATGATTGCGACAGATGGAAAACTGAAACACTTATCCAATGGATGTTTCACAATCTAAAATCTAAAATCGTTCGACTGAGCGTACCCGAAGTCTAAAATCCAAAATGGTATTACCATTGTCCTCTCGTTTGCCTACTCTGCATAGGAATGGTTAATTAGGGGTTGCTACCTCCAGTCAGACATAGCCTAACCTCAGAAGCAACCTCACGTCTTTGGCTGTGGGTTTGAGAAATTTTTCTGTTTTCTTTCTCTAAATGTGTCAATTAATACCTAAAAAATAGGCTATAGTCTCACATTCTTGAGCAATTAATTACTGAAATCAAGAAAAGCAATTAGACTAATCGGTTTCAGTAAATTGGATTAGGTAGATAACTCTTCTAGCCCAATCCATTCGGTAATCGATTGCCATTGGCTTGCGTAAACAATAGTACTTCTACGTTTTTCTTTCTGAGGCTTTCTAGGTAGTTTTCCCATGACAACATCAGCGAACGAACTGGATTCGTTCCGATTATGCCTATTATAAATAGGCATTTCCTGCCAGCAGTGACGACAAAACCAGTAAGTCTCTGCACCGCGTATATGTTCTAAAAGTAAACTTGAGCAGCAAGGACAGTAATTCATATTTTTCTCAAATCCTGTTCATAAAAGTGTTATTGCGATTCAGGGCAGCTATTTGAGAAGCCCGTAGATATTAAAAAGAAACTGTCTATATTTTGACTATAGTCTTTAAATATGAGGAAGTTGTGAGGATAGTCAAAATACTTAATGTTTTAGAAAAACTTATACACAATTGTTAAGTAATACTTTCAGGCTAATTTAGCGGTTTTTTCACAAGTTCCTCAAATTATCTTCGTATAAATTCTTATAACTATAAATGTGGGGCTTCAGAGCGGCGTTACTGCTAGCGTGCCACCTACTTATGAATAGAATAAAGAATAAACCAGTCAAATTCTTTTCCCTTCTGATTTATTGGCAGTTGATGCTGAGTTCGCAAAGTTCCAGTAGGGAAGATTACAAGTTGGGTATTGCTCGCTCAAGGCAGTGGCTCTTGAAGTTGCGAAACTTTCCCACATGACTGTCTCCTCTATGTTAAAGTGTTCCAAAAAATAAACGATCCAAAACCTGTCATTGTGAGCGTAACGTAGTGAAGCGAAGCAATCTCAAGTACTTTGCGATTGCTTCATTCTGCTTTGCTCCCGCAATGACAATTGGGCATTTTTTTAATTGGAGTACTTTTAGGGAAACCGTCTCCGGCAATGGCTCATTTTTTGTATTGTTTATTGAAAGTCTTGATAAAGTTTATTAAAAAAGCCGAAATTATGAACCTCTGTCAATGTTTGAGACCAAGGGTTTAATATTTGCACTCATCAATTAATTTCAAATATTTCACACTAATAAGACTATTAAAACTATCAATTAAGGTAATATCTTGAGATCGCCAATCATCTATCTATAAATTTGACAATAGAATGAGTTTGACGGCTGTAAAATTTTATTTACTTTCTAGTTTAGTTACTAACTTGTATTGCATGTATTAGGCATACTAATAGTTAAAGCCTGTATTTATCAATACAATTAATTTATAGTTGCTTTCTAGTTAATTTATGATTACATTTAGCCGCTTGCTAGTTGCTTGATAGTTATTCCGCCACAATAATTTCTGATGTTCAATAGCTGACTTCTTTTGCTGTTGCTGACTTCTGCTAATTTGTCCTGAATATCAAAAAGCTTATTAGGATTGATAAATTAACTATGCAATTTAACGATCGACTGATTAACTTACCTAGTTTAAATCACGTTATAAATTATTCCCCATTAACGATTAACCCTGATAGTTTTGTAATCGAAGCTATTTTATTGATGAGTCAACAAGGATGTATTAATTATGCATCTAGCAACTTAAATTCTTCGCTGAACTTAACTCTTCGGAATCAACCAAAATCTGGTTGTGTCTTGGTTATGGACGAAGGAAATTTATTAGGCATTTTTACTGAAAAAGATGTAGTTAGACTTATAGCTTCGAGAATAGATTTATCTGGGGTGACAATGGCTGAAGTGATGACGCAGCCAGTAATTACCCTTAGACAATCAGATTCTCAGGATATTTTCATCGCTTTATCGTTATTGCGTGAGCATCAGACTGGCTATTTGCCCGTTTTAGACGATCGCGGACAATTGGTAGGAGTGATTAACGAGACTAGCTTGCTACAAGCCTTTGACTTGGTAAAAATGGTTGGAGTCGTTGAAGGCTTGCAGCAATATTTACAAAAACCCAGAGATGAATTTAGCCAGGTTAATCAGTACACAGAGATACAGCAAGTGTGCTGCCAGACTCAAAATAACTTAAAGCTATGGGTTGAGGCACAATCGGCTGAAATTATGCAAGTTAATCAGGAGCTTCAGCAAGCCCTCGAAGAACTCCAGGTTGTGGAAGAAGAACTGCGCGAACAAAATCAAGAGTTGGCCGTTGCCCGCGAGCTAGTAGAATTGGAGCGTCAACGTTACCAGGATTTGTTTGAGTTCGCTCCAGATGCTTATTTGGTAACTGATACAGCAGGTATTATCCAAGAGGCTAACCGAGCAGCAGCAATCTTGCTGGCTGTACGCGAAAAATATTTGCTAAACAAACCATTAATTTTATTTATTCCTGAGCAAGACCGCCAAACTTTTAACACTCGACTAATTAATAAACAGCAGGAACAGAAGTGGGAAGCTTATTTAAAACCACGGGGAGGTACAGCTTTTCCGGCTAGTATTAAAACCGCGGTCATGTACGATTCAAAGGGTAAGCAAGTTGGCTGGCGCTGGTTATTCAGCGATATTAGCGAACGCTACCAGGCAAAAGAATCACTGCGCCAAGCTTACGAGGAGTTAGAACAACGAGTGGCAGAACGGACAGCAGAACTTGTGATGTCCAATGTGCTGTTGCAACAAGAAATTGCCATTAGCGAAGCTGCCCGAAGGGATCGCCAACGCGCAGAAATTGCATTACGCCAGAGCGAAAATCTCTATCGCCAACTCGTGGAAAGCCAAACTGACATAATTATCCGCATTGATTTGCAAGGGCAGATTACCTTTGCCAATGCAGCTGCTTGTCAAATTTTCGGTTGGAAACAAGATGAGTTTCGCCATCGGTCAATTTTCCAATTTTTTCATCCAGATGACTTGCCTGAAGCGATGGAAGATATGGCAGCTTTAGGATCTTCATTCCATCCCTTGATTAATCGTGAGCGACGTGCATTGACAGTCAATGGTATCCGTTGGTTTCAATGGAATGCGATCGCAATTCGTAACGACAAAAGAGAGGTTTTTGAAATCCAAAAGGTAGGCAGAGATATGACTGAACAGCAAGCTACGCTACACGAATGCCAAGTTGCCGAAGCAGCACTGCGCCAAAGTGAAGAGAAATTTCGCAAATTTGCTGAAAACACCCACGCAGTTATCTGGATTGCCAGCACAGATTCATTCCGAACCTTGTATGTTAGTCCTGCCTATGAAAAAATTTGGGGTCGCTCTTGCCAAAGTTTATTGGAGCGGCCTGAGTCTTGGATAGACTTTGCTCATCCAGACGATCGCGATCGCTTAACCATTGCAGCAAAGCAACAGCTTATTAATGAGTCGGTTTCAATAGAATATCGAATTTTGCGACCTGATGGATCGATGCGCTGGATATGGGATCGAGGCTTTGCTATCTATGATGACCAAGGAAAAGTTCAATACTATGGTGGCATCGCCGAAGATATCACCGAACGCAAACTGGTCGAAGAGTCACTGCAAGAAAGTGAAGCGCGATTGAGTTTAGCTACCGAAGCAGCCCAAATTGGCATCTGGGAGCGGAACCCGATCGCTAATACTGGTATTTGGTCTGCCAATATGGGGCCACTTTATGGTCTACCGAGCAACACCTTATGTCCAACCTATGAAGATTATCTTAATTTAATCTATCCAGAAGACCGCGAATCTGTGGCTGCGAGTATAGCGCGGATGATTGAGCAAGGAAAAGGATCTACGGAGTATCGAGTTGTCTGGCCCGACGGCAGCTTACACTGGTTAAACTGCAAAGGTCAGGTTTACTATAACGAAATCGGTCAGCCGATCCGGATCGTCGGTACAAATAGAGATGTCACTGAGCGCAAGTTGGCAGAACAAAAAATCTCTGAACAAGCCGCTTTACTTGATATTGCCACCGATGCCATATTAGTTCGAGATTTCCAGTCTCAAATCTTATTCTGGAATCAAGGTGCAGAGCGGATGTACGGTTGGCTGTCTACAGAGGCGATCGGAAAAAACCTCCAGGAGATTTGTTACACAGCAGGAACTCAGCAGCAATTGGAAGTACCCCTGAAAAGGGTAATTGAGAGTGGTTCGTGGCAAGGTGAGTTAAATAAAGTTACAAAATCTGGTCAGAAAATTATTGTGGAAAGCCGCTGGACATTGATGCGCGATTCTGCGGGAAAACCCAAATCCATCCTGACTGTTGACACTGACATCACCGAAAAGAAACAACTCGAAGAACAGTTTTTTCGCACCCAGCGATTGGAAAGCCTTGGCACTCTTGCAGGTGGAATTGCCCACGACTTGAACAATATATTGACACCAATTTTGGCAGCGGCTCAATTGTTACAGAGAGCATTGTTACAAGATGAGGAGCGTTCTGGGCAACTGTTGGCACTTGTAGAAACCAACGCCAAACGCGGAGCAGCTTTAGTAAAGCAAATCTTGTCCTTTGCACGAGGATATAAAGGAGAGCGGACAATTATCCAAATCCAATATCTGATTTCAGAAATTGTCCAAATTGCTAAACAGACATTTCCCAAATCTATTGAACTTTCCACGTTTATCCCAAAAGAAATTTGGGCTGTAAATGGAGACATCACGCAACTGCATCAAGTATTGATCAATTTGGTAGTAAATGCCCGCGATGCTTTACCGGATGGCGGTAATATCAATATTTCTGTAGAAAATAAGTTTATTGATGAAGCTTATACGCGAATGAATCTTGATGCCAAGGTTGGGCATTATATTGTGATTACCGTTGCCGATAACGGAATTGGCATACCGCCAGACATAATAGATAGAATTTTTGAGCCATTTTTTACTACAAAAGAGGTCAATGCAGGTACCGGACTTGGACTTTCAACAGTGCTGGGAATCATCAGAAACCACGACGGTTTTATCAAAGTGTCTAGCAATGTTGGTAGAGGCAGCAAATTTGACCTGTTTTTACCAGCAGTGGAAGCAACCCAAGCGTTCAACATAGAAGACCTGGATTTGCTTTCAGGAGAGGGAGAATTGATTTTGGTTGTGGATGATGAACCCCAAATTCGGGAGATCGCCACAATCATCTTGGAAAACCATAACTATAAGATACTAACTGCCAGTAATGGCATTGAGGCGATCGCGCTTTACGCCCAATACGAGCATCAAATCAATGCCGTATTGATGGATTTAATAATGCCAGAAATGGATGGAATCATTGCTATTCGCACCTTGCGAAGAATGAATATGCAGGTTCAAATTATTGCCTGTAGCGGACTCAACTCAATGGAAATCTTTGCTCAATCTGCTGAGGCTAATGTACAAGCAGTTTTATTAAAACCCTATACGGCCAGAGAATTATTAAAAACCTTACATAATTTATTCAGAGACTAGTACCGCAAGGCGGAATTAACAATTAAAAATTAAAAATTAAAAATTAAAAATGTATACAGCATAAGGGTTTCGTTGATTTGGAATGATTGGTTTATTTCCGCCTTGTATAGCAGTTGCCAGGTAGATTAGGACATAATGACAAGCGTAAATATCAGGAATAACAAGGTTTTTACCTCCTGCCTGGTTGTTGAGCGTAGTCGAAACACTGCCTCCTGCCTCCTGCTATATTAGGAGCGCAAGGCAAAAGTCAAAGGTCGCGTATGCTTTAATTTTGGGCTTTCTAGCTGTAATGAAATAGCGCGATCGCTTTTTCCAAACTATTGAGAACGAAATCAAACGTTTATCACAACTGATTCATGACCTGCTCGATCTCGGAGGCTTAGAGGATATTTGAAAAGTGGTATGTTGTGATTTTAATCGAATTATTACCCCCCTTAATCCCCCCGATGTATTGGGGGAAACAAGAAAATCCGGTTCCCTCCCAATATATCGGGGAGGGTTAGGGTGGGGTAAAAAATATTTGATACATTAATCACGACTTTTCAAACATCTTCTTAGAAGCAGGAATTACTCAACTCGAACAGCAAACTTTCTCACTGCGCGATCTGATTCACCATGCTCAATGCTCCAATTCTCTAGACTTTGATGATTTCCTCACAAGTTCCTCAAATTTCTTTGCTAGGGTTAAAGCTAGGGCAATGTCGGCAAAATGGAGTTAATCCGGCTGATGAACATTATTAGAGAAATTAATCGTGAGTTAGCGATCGCAGGACAAATTACACTAGCTCAGCTGCAACAAGTAGCTGATGAGGGTTATAAGTGTGTAGTTAATCTACGTTTGGCTGACGAAACAGGCTGGCTGGCTAATGAACGGGAAAAAACTGAACTTTTGGGATTGTATTATGTTAATTTCCCAACTGAATGTGAAGACATTAATCATCAAAGTACGCTCCAGATGTATCAGACTATCACTGAATTACCCAAACCGATTCTGATACATTGTGATAATTCAATTCGTTCAGCTGCAATAGTATTTTTGTATATAGCCCTAAAACAAGGTATAGACTTTGAAAAAGCACTGCAAAAAGTTATTAGTTTAGGTTTGATATCTAGAGTTTAGACCTTAACGCAAAAGATACTCTTTTGCCCTTTTCTCCCACTTCCTCATCCCATAGATTTGAAGTTCTTACAGTCTTTCATCCCAGAGCTAGACGCAAAGATTTTTATAGTAATTTACGATCGTTTGGGGAATATACCTCAGCAAACCGAAAACTGGAAAGAAAAATGAGGTTATTACCTAACTAAATTTCTGGAATTCGTCATCATGTATGAACTAGTTCAAGCTCTCTCCAACGGTGATGAGAAAACTGCTCTACATCAGTTGATTTATACGTTGAGTGCTTCAGGTAAGCATTACTTCCTAAGAAATGAGATTTTGCTCTTCTTTGCTGATTACTGTCATCAATCCCAAAAGCCAGCCTATTTTTACCACTCTTCTTCTGTTGGCAAACTAATACAATATACCCACGAAATCATTCTCGAAGAGGGAAGAACTTGGTTCGTGATTCGACCGAGGATTGCTAATCAACAAGTTTGGCAACTGACAGCCGACTTTAGTAAGTTCGAGCAGATGACGCCTCAAGCGCTGTTAGATGTGAGAGATCGTTTAGTCAACCGCTACCAACCTCATATCCTCGAAATCGACCTCCACCCCTTCTATGAGAGTTCTCCAAGAATTGACGATGCGAGAAATATTGGTCAAGGTTTAGCCTTTCTCAACCGTTACCTGTGCAATCAATTGTTGACTGACTCTGAATATTGGGTAGAAATGTTATTTAAAGCATTACATAGGCTGCAATGCAATGATATTCGCCTGTTATTGAGCGATCGCATTGACTCCGGTATTCAGTTAGCCAAACAAATTAAGCTAGCGCTCAAATTCCTAAGCGAGCGATCGCCTGATGAACCTTATGAAAAATTCCGCTTCGATCTCCAAGAACTCGGCTTTGAGCCGGGTTGGGGTAACACTGCGGCGCGAGTTTCTGAAACTTTAGAACTCCTCGACCGACTCATTTACTCTCCAGAACCTGCCATTTTAGAAGCTTTTGTGGCCCGCGTCCCCGCCATCTTTCGTGTCGTCCTCGTTTCTGTCCACGGCTGGGTTGGACAGGAGGATGTTTTGGGAAGAGATGAAACACTCGGTCAAGTTATCTACGTCCTCGAACAAGCTCGCAGCCTAGAAAACGAACTGCGCGAACAAATCAAACTCGCTGGACTCGATCAGCTAGGCATTAAACCCCATGTAATTATTCTGACTCGATTAATTCCTAACTGTGAAGGCACATTTTGTAACTTGCCCTTAGAAAAAGTCCAAGATACTGAAAATGCTTGGATATTGCGCGTTCCTTTTGGTGAATTCAATCCAGAGATTACGAATAATTGGATTTCTAAATTCGATATTTGGCCTTATTTAGAACAATTTGCTGTAGATGCAGAAAGAGAATTACTAGCTCAATTCCAAGGCAAACCTAATCTAGTTGTTGGAAATTACAGCGATGGTAATTTAGTCGCCTTTCTCCTATCTCGCCGGATGAAAGTCACTCAGTGTAACATTGCCCACTCCTTAGAAAAACCTAAATATCTATTTAGCAATTTATATTGGCAAGATTTAGAAGATAAATATCATTTTTCGGCACAATTCACCGCCGATTTGATTAGCATGAATGCAGCCGACTTTATCATCACATCGTCCTATCAAGAAATTGTCGGTACGCCTGATACCATCGGTCAATACGAGTCATACAAGTGGTTTACGATGCCGCAGTTGTATCATGTAGTTGATGGCATTGATTTGTTTAGTCCTAAATTTAACTTCGTGCCGCCGGGAGTAAATGAAAATCTTTTCTTTCCCTACAGCCAAAAAGAAAAGCGAGATCCTAAACTTTGCACAGAAGTTCACGACTTACTCTTTAGCCGCGAAGATCCACAAATTCTTGGTTATTTAGAACGCCCCAATAATCGCCCAATCTTTGCCCTTGATACCATCAATTCAATCAAAAATTTCACTGGTTTAGCTGAATGTTTTGGTAAAAGTCAAGCGTTACAAGAGCGTTGTAACCTGATTCTATTAACTACTAAACTGCATTTACACGAAGCTAGCAACCCAGAAGAAGCAGAAGAAATTCAAAAACTCCACGACATTATCGACCAATATCAACTCCAAGGCAAGATTCGCTGGGTGGGGATGCGTGTTCCTAGCCGGGACATCGGCGAAGCCTACCGAGTAGTTGCAGATTCTCAAGGAATTTATGTCCATTTTGCCCGTTTTGAATCCTTCGGTCGGAGTATTTTGGAAGCGATGATTTCTGGCTTGCCAACTTTTGCTACTCAATTTGGCGGTTCTTTAGAAATTATCGAGAACAAAGAAAACCAATTTAATGTTAATCCTACAGATTTAGAAGGAACAGCAACGAAAATTTTAGACTTCCTTGAACAATGCGATACTCATCCTGAATACTGGCACGAAGTTTCAGAATGGATGAGTCAGCGAATTCATCACAAATATAATTGGCATTTACATAGCAATCAATTACTACTGCTTGCGAAAATGTTTAGTTTTTGGAACTTTGTTGCTCCCGAAAATAACGAAGCTAGAGATCGCTACATGGAAACCTTATTTCATCTCATTTATAAACCTAGAGTCGAAAAGATTTTGGAAAAACATCAGGGAGTGGGGAGTGGGGGATGAGGGGGATGAGGCAATACGGTGCGGGTTAAGATCCCCCCGCCTACGGCGACCCCCTTAAAAAGGGGGTAAATAGGAGGAAAAGCCCCCTTTTTTAAGGGGGTTGGGGGGATCTCCGAGAGCCAAATATACTAACCGAACCGTATTGGGGGATGAGGGGGATTAGAGACTTGTTCATCCACCTCTGAACTCCGTTAATCCACCTCTGAACTCCGTTAATCCACCTCTGAA
>NZ_JAVRCB010000023.1:0-129071 GCF_034530955.1 Nostoc sp. DedQUE05
AGTATAGAGAAATACCCGTGTTTCCATGATTCATCCCGCATTTATGCAACGCCATCTTTGGTATTTTTTATAAAATCCTCAGCTTGGCGTCTGGCAAATTCAAACTCTTCCTGATTACTGGCTTTGACTTCGAGTTTCTTGCCATTAACTTCTACATTAATTTCAATAGTTTTTCCAGAAAGTTTAGTACTCAAAAACCCAAACAAAGGCTTGATTAACCCTGGATTGCCCACTGCCTTTAATGTCGCCAACAAAAAACCCCCGAAAGCCTTTGAACCTTGGGGAGCTTCTGTAACTGCCACTAAATCTGCATTTTCTACTCCATCCACTTCTTTAATTTGTGGGAGCAAATTTTGCACTTCTGCTTGCAATTGCTCTTCGTCTAAACCCGGTTCCGACAGGGAAATAGTCACCTGAACATTAGATGTGGTTGCCATTATGAAGCGTCTCAGTGATGTTAGCAGTATCTCTGATAGATTGTAATATTTTTGGAGCTGTAAATATTACATTGGGCAAAGATAACTTGCGGCTATAGAGACTTGTGTTGAGCGGAGTCGAAATACAAAACCCACCTTTGCAGGACTAAAAACCTTTATTTTACCTCGTTCCCAGCCTGGAGGCTGGGAACGAGTTAGAAAGTTAAAGCAAAGGCTGTATTTTAAGTGAGTGCCGTTTCCTATTGGATTTTAGCTAATTTGCGATCGCACCCGAAGCCCCATTCATAGATTTATTTCCAGAAGAAGGCTGAATAGAATCGGCTGCTAAAGAATTGGTGACTTTGGAATTGCCTAGTACGCCTCGCTTCTTCTTGGTATTACCTCGTCTAGCACCACCCGCCATCTCGTATTCTTGGCTGATTTTACCGTAACGGCTGGCAACTCCTAGTAACATTTTTTCTGACATGGTTATTACAGCCTGTTCTGCGTTATTCACGTCATCAGTGAGTTTGTCAATGGTAGATAAAGCAGTATTGTAGGCAGCAAGCTTAGACCGGAGATCGTTAATTGTCGTATTATAAGCTTGTATAGTTAGTCCTTCCCCAAAGTCAAGTTCTACGCTGATAGATTGTAAACTTTCAATTCGGCGATCGGCTCGTTCTAAAACGCTGGAATTTCTTTTGCGACGTGCCATAATCCATCTCTGCTACTAGATTTATAGTACTGTTTTATACAAAAATATCTTTTATGTCATGGGGAAATACTACAAATAAGTTGCGTAGACATAGACCATAGTAGGCATCCCATCTCCCAAAGTTTAGTTAATTTCACTTAGATTATTTTGACATTTTAGGTAATAAATAAATTCATAAGTTCATTACAACAAATGCTGCAATGATTTAAGGGTTTCTTATACATGGAAGAATGTGTGTTGCAAAGTATTAAGCCTTTGCAGCAAATGCTTATATATTTTTTGGAAATACTTAAGGGTTTCTTATACATGGAAGAATGTGTGTTGCAAAGTATTAAGCCTTTGCAGCAAATGCTTATATATTTTTTGGAAATACTTAAGGGTTTCTTATACATGGAAGAATATTTGTTGCAAGTGTTTCAATTATTACAGTTTGAAGCGTAGAAGCGATACTTGTGGCGGACTACGCCTAAGCGCTAATCAAACAAATAGCGATCGCCTATAAACATAAGGATGTTAGGATATCTTTCACAAGCTGTATCTGACTTATGAAATTAGTTTGCTCCCAAAGCGATCTCAGTACAAACCTCTCACTCGTTAGTCGTGCAGTACCTTCACGACCAACTCATCCAGTACTTGCCAATGTGCTGTTACAAGCGGATGCCCAAACTAACCAAGTAAGCTTAACAGCCTTCGATCTCAGCTTGGGAATCCGCACCAGCTTTAACGCAGAGGTATGGGAAAGTGGGGCGATCGCACTTCCTGCTAAGTTACTTGTAGACATCACCTCTCGTCTTCCAGAAGGCGAAATCACTTTAGACGATGAATCAGCCTTGACAGGTGCAACATCTGGTGGAGAAGGTTTAATTGTCACACTCACACCCAAGAGTGGACATTACCAAGTCCGGGCAATGGGGCCGGAAGAATTTCCCGAACTCCCTGTAATTGAAAATACAGAAGTAATTCATCTCACTACCACTGCATTAATTGAAGGATTACGCGGATCATTGTTTGCTACCAGTGCTGATGAAACCAAGCAAGTACTCACTGGTGTGCATTTAACAGTTAAACAAGACACCCTAGAATTTGCAGCTACAGACGGACATCGCCTCGCAGTCGTAGAAACTAGCAACGAGCGCCCTTTAGGCGGAACTAGTGAAGTAGAAGTGACAGTACCAGCTAGAGCATTACGCGAACTTCAACGAATGTTAGCTCATAGCGCCTCATCAGATGAACCTGTAGCTTTATATTTCGATCGAGGTCAAGTTGTATTTGCATGGCAAAATCAACGCTTGACTAGTCGCACCTTAGAAGGGCAATATCCTACTTATCGACAATTAATTCCGCGCCAATTTGAGCGACAAGTAACAATCGAACGGCGACAATTTATCAGCACTTTGGAGCGGATTGCTGTGTTAGCCGATCAGAAAAATAATATTGTTAAACTCAGTATTGATAGCGCAGCTCAAGAAATTACTTTATCTTGTGAGGCTCAAGATGTAGGCAGTGGTAGAGAGTCAATGCCGGCACAAATTTCTGGTGAAAATATCGAGATTGCCTTTAACATTAAATATTTGATGGAAGGCTTGAAAGAGTTACCATCTTCCGAAATTCAAATGCATTTAAATCAAAGCCTAACTCCAGTGATTTTTACACCATTGGGTGCTTTGAAAATGACCTATTTAGCTATGCCTGTGCAACTTAGAAGTTAAAAAAAATTGTAAGGTAGCACATCTTTGCTACCCTACAGCGTATTTTTGTTTTCACAGCAGATATGCATATATATTAAGTAATCCATATCAGATTAACTTTGTCCCCCTTCATCCCCACACGTACTATAAATTCATGTCCATCATCAGCAAAACTCAGCTTCCACAAATAGGTCTGAGTTTCTCCTTGTTTGAGATGACCGAAGTAAGTAGTTGTATAGCCCTCAGACATACGTGCAATTAGTGGGGAACTAACTTGGTCAAAATTTTCTTTGGTAATATCAGCTCTGTAGTCTGAATCACCTACTGTAAGAAAAAGATCGTAATTTCCCGTAGAGGTGGCATCTAAGATAGTCTGCAAACAACTAATGACGTTTTCAGAGGGATTTATCGAATTCATAATTATGTATGCTCCTAAGCGTTAAACCCTAGTCAAGTATAAATCAGGTTACTAGCTATCTATCACTTGTCAATCAAGCTACTATGCTTTCACCCCAAAACTCAAATTTTTTGCAGAAAATCAAAATTATTACATAACTTTGCATTCTTCTATTTCCAAACCAGGAATAATCTGCACTATGCAAGTTGATTTTTTGTTTCTATGATTAATTGATTTGTTTAATTGGAATTTCAATCCAAAATTCTGTACCTAACCCCGGTTGAGAATCACATTTAAAAACACCACCGTGTTTATCTACAACAATCTGATAACTAATTGATAATCCCAAACCAGTGCCTTTTCCCACTGGCTTAGTTGTGAAAAAGGGATCGCAGATTCTTGCTCTGAGAGCTTCGGGTATTCCTGGTCCATTGTCTGCAATCCGAACTACTACACTCTTGATATTGCCTTCAAGTTCTCCAAAAGCAGTACGGATAGTAATTTGACTGCTATGAGGTTTTGATTGAGATTCTGTGTAATCTTCTAAAGCATCGATCGCATTGCTTAAAACATTCATGAATACTTGATTTAGCGGCCCGGCATAGCACTCTACTAAAGGAAGGTTGCTGTATTCTTTGACTAATTTAATCGCCGGACTTTCTGGTTTTGCTTTCAAGCGATGCTGCAAAATTAGCAAGGTGCTATCAATACCCTCATGAATATCAACTGGTTTTTTTTCTGCCTCGTCAAGGCGAGAGAAATTCCGTAAACCCAAGACAATCTGCCGGATGCGATCGACCCCAATTTTCATCGAAGATAGAGTTTTGGGCAAATCCTCTATGATAAATTCTAAGTCGATCTCGAAGGCGCGATCGCGAATTTCAAGACTAGGGTTGGGAGTATTGTGTAAATAGAGTTCTAGAATACTGAGTAAATCTTGGGTGTAATCGTTGACATGATTGATGTTGCCATAAATGAAGTTTACGGGATTATTAATTTCGTGAGCCACACCAGCTACCAATTGACCTAGTGAAGACATTTTTTCAGTTTGGATCAGTTGGGTTTGAGTTTGCTGTAAATCATGCAAAGCTTGAGCTAGCTTTTGCGTCTGCTCTTTGGTTTGATTATGCAATTGGGCTTGTTGGAGTGCAACCCCAAGCTGATTGGCAATTTGAGTAATAAATTTAATTTCTGAAGCTTCCCAATGGCGGGGTGCAGAATTTTGGTAAGCTGCTAATAAGCCCCATAACTGTTGCCCGATAAATATAGGTGCGATCGCATAAGCTCTTGCTTGAATTTGCTCTAGAACTGCAACGTGGCATTGAGAGTGGCCAACTTCATAGATATCATCAACTGCAAAAGTTTCATTGTGACGATATCGCCCACCTTGGGTTTCTTGTAAATAGCTATCTTGCCAAACTGTATTTGTATCAGAATTTACTAACTTTAACCAGTTATCGCCCACAAACTCGGCAATATATTCACCACTCCAATCAGCCTGGAAGCGGTAGACTGCAACTCGATCCGCTTGTAGTGATTTACAAATTTCTTGGGTAGTTGCCTGAAAAATCGCATCTAGATCGAGAGATTCTCTAACTTTTGCCACAACTTCAAACAATACCCGTTGTTGTTCTGCTGCTTGTTGCAAATCTAATGTCTGTTGTTGCGTCTGAGAGAGTAAATCAGCTTGCTGGAGTGCTACGCCCATTTGGGCGGCAATCTGACTGAGGAAGTTAACTTCAGAAGTTTTCCATTGCCGAGGGCCAGTGTGTTGATAAGTTGCCAGCAAACCCCAAAGTTTTTGACCAACAAAAATCGGCGCAAGCACAAAAGCGTAAATTTGAAACTGCTCTAGATTGTCGATATGACACTGAGTAAACCCCATTTTGTAGATGTCATCGACTGCAAATGTTTCATTGTGGCGGTAACGCCCTCCCTGTGTGTCTTGTAAGTAGGTGTCATTCCAAATTGTATTAATACCTAGTTCGGACTCATTCGACCAGTATGGACTAGCAGCCTCGAAATCTCCGACAAATTCACCACCCCAATTAGAATCGAAACGATAAACAGAAACGCGATCGGCTTTGATTAATTGACAAACTTCTTTAGTTGTGGTCTGAAAAATCGTATTTGTGTCCAAAGATTCTCGAATCTCGGCAATAACTTTAAACACAGCCTGTTCTTGTTCAGCTGTCTTTTGTAACTCAGCGGTGCGCCTTCTAACTTGTTTTTCTAAATTTTCATTGAAGACTTGGACTTGTTGGTGTAGTTCATACTGCTGAACTGCGGAAGCGAAGTGTTTACTGAGGTTTCTAGCCAGTTCAATCTCTTCAATTGTCCATTTTTGAGCTTGTGCTGTTTTAGATTCGCGCCAAACCTCAAAGGATCGCCGGGGATACTGTTGCCTTTGATCGCCCTCATGCTGCCCCGCCCATAAAGTTTCTGTATCTACTTCATTGCGGAAAATACTTAGGTAGCCCAGCAACTGCTGACGATACAGGAGTGGGATCATCAACACGCTGCGAATTTTAGTTGGTTGAAAAGCAACTTGCAAACTTCGCAAGCCAGGAGTGTTATATATATCTGAAATTGCCCAAACATCGTAGTTAGTAGACTTGTAGTGTTCCTGCCAGATACTATACTGTTCGATCAGTGGATATATAGTTTGTTCTGGCATTACAGGTTGCTCTCCACAGATATAAAGCTTGATACAAGTATTTCCTGGTATTAAGCATTCTGTTAAGCTGGTGACGTTGCCATTATGGAAATCAAGAGCTTCATTTCTAATACAAAGCCTGCCACCAATACCATTAAAGGCAGCAACAGCCGCTTCTAGGGCTGGCTGTAAGACAATCGTCGGCAGTGAATGTAATAAGGTAGCAATGCGGTTAACGATCGCTTCTCGCTCGGCTGTTTTGCGAACTTGAGTGTGAAGGGTACTTTGAGCGATCGCCATTGACAGCTGCTCGACTACCACTTGTATGGCTTCTAGCTCATATTCTGAAATCAAACGCGCTTGGGAATTATGAGACACCAGCAGTCCCCAAAGTCGATCTTGATAAAGAATAGGCGCTACTACAGAGGATTTTACCCCCATTGCCGTCAAATATTCAATATGGCAGGGGTCTACAGGGCGGTAACGGATCTCCTCTGAAATATCTCCATTATCCAAGTCACGCAGGTGAATTTGACCAATCTCTTTAGTCTCAACATTCACAACAGAACGCACGCGTGATTTGATAAATAGTTCGCGGGCATAGGATGGAATGTCATCGTAAGGAAAATTTAACCCCAGTAGCGACGGCAAACAATTTTTATTAATTGATTCAGCAATCACTTGACCACTACCATCAGGATGAAATTTGTAAATCATCACTCGATCGGTTTTTAATAGCGATCGCACTTCTGTTGTTGTCACTGTGATAATTTCTTCTAACTCTAAGCTGCGTCGGATACGATTTGTAATGCGGCGTAGTAAACTTTCTTCATCGCGACATAAGGGTAAATCTTGTTGGGGATTGGAAGTCATTGTTATAGCAAAATAAATTAATAATTTGAAAACTGGCATAATTAAATCTAAAGACATTGTGAAATTTATTTCATCAATTTGTCTTCAGTAAAACTACGGTCAAATCATTAATAAAAATATTTTTTTGGCTTTTATTAAAATTTACCAAAAAATCATAAAAACAGACGCTAAAAAGATGGCGTCTGTACTAGTTACAAGAGAAAATTCTTGCTTTTTACTTTTAACTTTTTGTTGACAGAGTAAAGTCCAACAAAATTAAACTCTTGTGTTGTCAGTAAAGCGGATTTTTAGATAGTCATTTTCCATCTTTGCTCCGCCTGGTTGTAGTGCTGCTAAGGCTTGTGGCAAAACTAAGTTACGACGATGGTTGCCAATAGTAATGTTTAATTCGTCTCCAGTTTTACTTAGTTGAACTTGGTCTTTAGGAATACCAGGTAAGTAAAGTTCTAAGCTGTATTGGTTTTCTTCTTGCACTACTCTAAGAGTTGTTTCTTTGTAATAAACCTGAGTTGGATCTTCATCTTTATAAAGAGTTTCTTTCAGGCGTTCTAATGAAGCCAATCCACACATTTCCTCAGAAAATAGGGGAACTTCTTTCACAGGTAGAGGGTGAAAATCATCATGAATTTCTCGGCGATATTGCTCCTGACTTTCCTTCCAACGTTGAAAAAATGGGTCTTGGACTTCATTGGGAATAATCCGATTAGCCACGACTAAATCTGTTGCAACGTTATATAAACTCAGATAAGCATGGGCACGGAGAGACTCTTTAATCACCATTTTTTCGGGATTAGTGACAAGACGAACTGAGGTTTGAGTATTATCTGTTAATACTTTTTCCAGAGCTTCAATTTGTTCATAAAACTCAAAAGGTGCATCCATTACTTCTTTATCAGGTAGCGAAAAACCAGCAATTGGTCTAAACAAAGGTTCAACCAGAGGTCGAAGTGCCACCGAGATGTTTTGAAATGGTTTGTAAAAACGGCGCATATACCAGCCACCGACTTCAGGTAAACTCAGCAAACGCAGTGCTGTGCCGGTGGGGGCTGAGTCGATAATTAAGACATCAAACTCACCTTCATCGTAATGGCGTTTCATCCTTACCAAGCCAAAAATCTCATCCATCCCTGGTAAAATTGCTAATTCCTCCGCCTGTACGCCATCTAAACCCCTTGCCTGTAAAACTTGGGTAATATAACGTTTCACAGCACCCCAGTTTCCCTCCAGTTCTTGCAGTGCATCCAGTTCAGCACCCCAGAGATTTGGGCGAATTTTTTGGGGTGCGTGTCCCAGTTCCATGTCAAAACTGTCTGCGAGGGAGTGGGCGGGATCTGTACTTAAAACCAACGTCTGATAGCCTAGTTCTGCGCAACGGAGTCCAGTTGCAGCAGCAACGGAAGTTTTGCCCACGCCGCCTTTACCAGTCATTAAAATTACACGCATAGATGTTTTTATCCTGCCTGAGAATTTTTTACATTTATTTACATTATCGACTGTTTAAGGAAAATAAATGTTGTTTCAACACGTCTAGGCATTATTATGAGTATTTACCCTAACTCGTCTGTTGGGTTTTGCTGCAATAACTGGTCAAGCTTAGTTTCCAGTGCTGAGAGTTTTTTAAGAATTGTAGGGCGATCGCCATCAATAGAAATTAGTAAATTGGTTATTCTCTCTTGTATATTCGTTAATTGTGCGACTGCATTCTGAATTTGGAGCATTCCTTCTCGGAGTTCTTGGCGTTCTTGTCGTGCTTCCGCCATTTCATCTAGCATAGCTTGGACTGTTTTAGCATTACTCTCAATTAGATGTTTGAGTTCTTTATCAGTCATTGCGATCGCGCTTTGAAGTTGAGTTTATTATTAACTCTAAAGTATCGAGGGATTTTGTTTCAATCCCCCGTAGGGCAGCACATCTGTGCTACCGGGTACTATGGTTTAATTACCTAAAAATTGCGATCGGGGCTGTTTACTGGCTCAACATTGTAAAAGCTTACTCAACATGCATCTTAGCTTTGTGCAAATTCAACAGCTTTTCCTGTTTAAATCTATCGGCGTAATTCATTTTCCTATCTTCGAGCGTTAGCCGAATCAGTGCTATTTGCTCATCTGTAGGTAAACTCATCTTGTCTATTGTTGAGCCAATATATTGAAAAGTAGTGAAAGTGGGAGCCTTTAACCATCTTCACTCTTGTATTTGATGTAGTGTTAATTGCGGGAATTGCATCAGAGAAGTGATGCAAGAAACTTTGTATCCTGGTTTTCCTGTCGGCTTGATACCATAGCATCTTCTTAATACAGTTCAGTTAAGAGAAGTTTTAGGTTGCGTAAAATTTGCAATCTCTTGGGAAAAAATTTCATCCACTCATCAATAATCAGAACTATTGCCAAAAACATATTGTCCAAGAATAAGTTATAATGCAAAAATTTCAGGGATGATGAGCAAAGCCAACATTGTATATGTATGTTTATTCCTCTTGATGATGATTGCCTTGTTTCAAATGCTAAGAAGGCAGACTCAGGCAAATTATTTCCCAGTAACTGAACAGCAGGCAATCAGAGTTTTATTTATTGGCAATAGTTATACATATTTCAACGATCTTCCTTGGTTGACACAACAGTTGGCTGCTTCAGCGAAAGAACCTAAAACGCTGGAAACTGAAATGGTTGTGGTTGGTGGAGCTACACTTCAAAACCACTGGAAACGTGGTGAAGCACTCAGGCTTTTGAAAGCAAAACGCTGGGATTACGTAGTACTGCAAGAGCAAAGTACTTTACCAATTACTAATCCCAAGGAAATGTACAAGTACGCTAGTCTGTTTGATGCCGAGATTAAGCGAGTGAATTCCCAAACAGTGTTTTACTTAACTTGGGCAAAGCAAAATCAACCAGAAACGCAACAGATATTGACTGATGCTTATATGAGCATTGCTCAAGAACTGAAAGCTAAAGTTGCACCTGTGGGAATAGCTTGGCAAAAAATTCAGGAAGCGAATCTGAAATTAAACCTTTACAATTCCGATAAAAGCCACCCTAGTCCGATTGGATCGTATGTAGCAGCGTGTGTATTCTATACAACATTTTATGATAATAGTCCTGTAGGCTTGAGTCGTCGTATGTATAGTACTAATGCTAGTACGCCACAAGAAAACAACAGAATTGAGTTAGAAAGTTTAAGTGAAACAGATGCCGAAATGATTCAACAATTAATTGAGTACATCTTCATAAAGAATTCAGAAGTCAGTATTTAGGAGTCAGAATCAATTAACGGAAATTAAAAGTAAAAACAGTGCTACAGATAAATAAATTTAGAATGGTAGGTTTGGTTGAGTGACAAAGAATCCCAAAAAAGCCTTGATAATTTTGGGTTCCGATCAACTTGATGCTATGTTTTATTAAGACTCTCTAAGTTATATTGCGTTTGGACATAATTGCATTTTGCTGAGAGAGGGCAATCATTACAAAGAGGATTTTTTGCCCTGCAAACCATCGCTCCAAAATCTAGCAAGGTTAGATTCCACTTGCCAACTTCTTTATTAGGAGCAATTCTTTCTGCTGCATTCCAGAGAATCTTACAGCGCGATTTTACTCTTTCTCCTTGCAACCCAAAGAAGCGTTCGAGAATACGAGCGACATTAGTATCGAGTACGGCTAGCGGTTGACTGAAGGCTTGAGAACATATAGCACGAGCTGTATATTTACCAATTCCAGGTAATTCAAGCAACTGCTTTTCTGAATCGGGGATTTTTCCGCCATACTGCTCTAAGATAATGCCAGCGCACTTTTGTAATCTTTCAGTGCGGAAGAAAAGACCTAAAGGTTCAAGCAATTCGCTCAATTCATTAATGCTTGCTTTTACTAGTTGCTCAAGCGTTGGATATTTCAAGAGAAATATATTGTAGATAGGAACAACCGTAACTGCATCTGTTTTTTGTAGCAGATATTCTGCAACAAGAATTGCGTAAGAATCGCAAGTCTGCCGCCAAGGAAAATCGCGTAAATTTTGCGTTCCCCATATAGAGAGATGGTGGCGAAACCATTTAATTTTTACAGCATCCAAATTTGACGCTGCGTTTTCTTGAGTTTCTTTAGCCGCACCCTTCACCATTGTTTTCTCAACTTAAATCTAGCAGACTTTTACCACCATTTTCAGAAGAAGTACGCAGCCATTGTAAAAACTCACCAGTTAACGTGGGAGTTTCTCGCAAGCACCGCAAATCTTCGCTTTGTTTTGCCATTGTAAAAACTCACCAGTTAACGTGGGAGTTTCTCGCAAGCGCCGCAAATCTTCGCCTTGTTTTGCCATTTCTCGTACTGTAACGGATGGTTGGAAACTATTTCTACTAGTTCTTCGTGGGACATGTCTGCCGAGTATTCGTCTTCACACTGGCATAAATAATCTATATACTCAAAAAGAGTTTCATGTATTTCTTTTGCTACTGAAATAGTCTGTTGTGTAGTTGGATCTAAACAAAATTCTAATTGTAATAGTTGTTCGTGTGGAATGTCTTGCGAGTTTTGGTCTTCAGACTCGCATTTTAAATAATCTATATATAGAAAAAGAGTTTCGTCTATTTCTTTTGCTACTAAAATAATTTCTTGCGGAATTTGTTCGAGACAAAGTTCTATAGTCTCACAGACAATCCATGCGCCTCTCTGTCCTTCCGGAGTTTCTTGATTTTCATACTCGTAGGGATATTCTTCACAATTAGACAATAACTCACGAAATCTAGCCGCATCGATTTTTTTACCTGCCAAAAATTCCCAGATTTCGTCAAGTGCTTCTCTTATAGGATCTTTTTCATTCCAGCCTTGTTCTTTTATTTCTCGCAAGAAAATGCCATAGTTCGGAAACAATCTCTCGCAACAAGCTGCTGCAAACGCCACTTGATGCATCGGTGGAAGAGCTTCTAGTTCTCGCTCTAATATATCGAATTCACCGTACTTTAGATTCATTTTTATAGTTTAGTTGTATTGCCATTTGAAACGATCGCTAATCAACGATCGCATCTTAAATTTAAATTGCTAGTGATTATTAATACAGTTGACGATCGGGGCTGTTCCTACAACTGCGGCTTTACATAACTGTTAGTTTTTTTTGAAAGCTGGGTAGTATAAATTACCGAAAAAACTAATTTGGCATATAGTGATGTTCAAAACTAAATTATCGCAATTCCGTGCTTCACCAGAATTTTATACCTCAAAGTTAATGCCTCGCCATGTTGGGGCGATCGCAGCTTTAATTTTAATTAGCTTACTGAGTTCATTGAGTGGAACACCATTTGACCATAACATCTCTAACGGCTGGGAAGCCTTTGTGTGGGGATTGGCAGATCCAGTAATTAGTTTAAATTGTTTAGTTGGTATTGTTGCAATTGGCTTACTCTCATCTGTGTTTGTTCGTGGCGCTGCGATCGCTGGATGTTTTGTCTTGGCAACAGTTTTAGGCATTGTAATTCATATATTTCAGCTAAATTTACCAGGCACAGAAATAGCGATCGCCATTTCTACCATCGTTTTTGGTACTATGCTGATGATGCTAAATCAACTAAACTTTCTGGTACTTGCTCTGGTGGGCATCAGTGCTGGTTTATTTCAGGGTTACGCTAATGCTGAATCTATTGTTAGTGCAGGAACAATATCAGTAGTTGCCTATATACTAGGTATCACCTTAACTCTGTTTGCCGTTGCCATGAGTGCTAGAAAAATTGGTGTTGGGATGGGTATGGGAGAAATAAACCGAATTTTACTCTGGAAAATCAGCCTTGCTGGTTTTGCGTTGTGTGCGATCGGTATCGTGTTTTTGAGCAATTCGCTTATTTAAAATTTAAATCAGATATTTCAATTCAGTGGAATACATTCATTCGTGGGGGCGTACACCTAGCTGTGCGCCCCCACCGCGTTTTCAGACTGGATCGAGTTAGTGAATATGTTGATGCACCTCTGCGCTAATCTAGAGGCTATATATAAATAAAAAGTTATGACACCTGAAGAAGTTGCGGCTACGCTTACAGAATTATTTGACACATCGGCTGTTACTACCACTGCTCCTGGATCGTGGCAAGTAGACACTCCTACTTTTCGGCTGTTGGTGCTGCTTTCCGAAGATAATACTTGGCTGCGAGTTTTACTGCCTATTCTGCCCATCCAAGAAGCCCAACCATTTTTAGAACAGTTCCTAGAAGCCAACTTTGATGACACTCAAGAAGTACGTTACGCTTTGTATGAAAGAGTAATTTGGGGGGTATTTCAACATAACATTGATACTTTAGTGAGTGCAGATTTATCCAATGCAATCAACCGACTTTTATCTCTCCATCAGGCTAGATTAGATAATGTCTTTAATCAACTAATTGAAAGCCGCATCCGGCAAATTATTCAGGCAGCAAAACAGCAAGGACAATCTCTGCAAGCTACCATGCAAAGCTTAGAACGCTTTTACGCCGAAGGAATGATGGGCGAAATAAATCAAACTTCACAAGGACGAGAAGAAGTCTTAACTGCTTGGCGGCGTCAGTTAGAACGTTTATGGAATGAGGGTTAATTTCAGTTTTTCAGTTTTTAGATTCAACCAATTTACAGATATATTTATCTATCATGAATCTCGTTGAAATTCTCAAAGAAGACTATCAAAGATTCCCAGTCAATCAAACTTACAGCATTTATGCCCCAGAGGTTTATTTTCAAGACCCGATGAATAAATTCCGTGGTGTTAAACGTTACAAAGCAATGATTAATTTTATCGAAACTTGGTTTTTAAATCCCAAGATGGACTTACATAATATTCAACGTTTAGGAGACACAATCAAAACTGAGTGGACACTTAGTTGGAATACTCCTCTCCCCTGGAAACCACGGATCTCTATTCCTGGTTGGAGTGAATTAGGTCTTAACTCTGATGGTTTGATTGTCTCCCATATCGATTATTGGAACTGTTCCCGCTTAGATGTGGTGAAACAGCATTTTTCCTCTTGAAAAAGTCGATGATTCAAATAATATAATTACCATGAAAATGTATAAAATCCTCATGTTCAGCAGACTGTAAACCTGCTTGTAAAACCTTCAACACACCCTGCATATTACCTGCTAATAACTCCGTCGCCGCTAACCACAAGCCTGGAAATACCCGACTTTGTAAAATGCCTTCATTGTCAGGTACTAATTCCAGATATTCACCCTGTTCCAGAGAAAACCAAGTCAATTTTTGGTCTAAAACTTGCCAAACTATATATTCTTTAACACCATTGCGACGATAAGCCTGTTTTTTGCCATGAAGATCGATAGCCGCACTACTAGCAGCAATTTCCACAACTAACTCTGGCGCACCTTCAATATAATCATCTTCACTCAGCCGCGTTTGACCACCTGCTTCCGGTTCAATCAACAGAACAATATCGGGTTGAGGTTCGTTATCTAAGTCTAAGCGGACGGTAGGTTCAACTCCCAAGGCTACACCAGGAGTCGCAGCTTCGTAAGTACCAAGGCATGTCAAAATCCAACCATGCGGTTGACCGTGACTTCGGAAACGCAAAGCAGCAGGCATAATATAGACAATCCCTTCGATTAATTCAGCTTTTTTCAGGTTAGGGGTGGCATTGTAGCGACGCTCAAATTCGTAGCGGGTGAGTTTGTCGCCATTTTCCAAAGGAGGAATCGTCCAAAGCTGGGAGGGTGTTTTCACCATATTTCACCATAATTGTTGTGAAAATGAGCTTGTGTACATCTTAGCGAATTAGGTAAAAACGCTGCCGAGTAGGGAATGAGGGACTTCTGACCTCACGTCCATTCCTCTCTCCTAAAAGGAGAGAGGCTTTGAATTTTACTCTCCAAGGCTAGTAGGGAAGGGGCTGTTCTTGTTAGGTCTAATTTACTGAAACATTAAGATTTTTTTACAAAATCACCAGCAATGTTGTTGAAATTGATAGCTGTATCCCAAGCAGTAAATAGATTTCAGCCATATCGCCTCCCCTAAAACCCGCAACAAACCTTATTTTTTTTCAGCCAGCAGGTTTGAGAAAATCAGAAACGATTTAATAATCAAGCAGTTATAAGTAAATGGGCTGAATTAAAGATAATACCTCTCTCCAAACCTCTCCCCTTCTCTACCAACGGCACACTGGGCGATGCCTACGGCGGTAAACTACGCACCAAAGGGGTTGATGGTAAGCTCTATCTTATATTTTTTACGCCCATTTACTTAGTTATTTGAGTTTAAAAGGGAGACACAAACATGAAATTGGCTTACTGGATGTATGCTGGCCCAGCCCACATCGGCACTCTGCGAATCGCTAGTTCTTTTAAAAATGTTCATGCGATCATGCACGCCCCACTTGGCGATGATTACTTCAACGTCATGCGCTCTATGCTATCGCGGGAAAGGGATTTTACTCCGGTGACAACCAGTGTCGTCGATCGCAACGTTTTAGCACGCGGTTCCCAAGAAAAGGTGGTAGATAACATCACCCGCAAGGATGCTGAGGAACACCCAGATTTGATTGTGTTAACTCCCACCTGCACCTCCAGCATTTTGCAAGAGGATCTGCACAACTTTGTCGAACGGGCGCAGTTGGAAGCGAAAGGTGATGTAATGCTGGCGGATGTGAACCACTACCGCTACAACGAACTGCAAGCCGCCGATCGCACTTTGGATCAAATTGTCCAATACTACATTGAAAAAGCCCGGAAGCGGGGCGAATTGGCAGAGGGCAAAACAGCAAGACCCTCAGTTAACATTATCGGTACTACCACCCTCGGTTTCCACAACAATCACGACTGCACCGAACTGAAACGGCTGATGGCTGACTTGGGAATTGAGGTAAATACCTTAATTCCCGAAGGTGCTTCGGTGAATGACTTGAAGAAGATGTCCCAAGCCTGGTTTAACTTAGTACCTTACCGCGAACTCGGTTTGACCACAGCCCGTTACTTGGAAGAACAATTTGGCACACCTTATATAGACATTACTCCAATGGGTGTAGTGGAAACTGCCCGTTGTATTCGCAAGATTCAGCAGGTAATTAACGCTCAAGGCGCAGAAGTTGACTATGAAGACTTCATCAATGAGCAAACCTTACATGTCTCTCAGGCTGCTTGGTTCTCCCGTTCGATTGACTGTCAAAACTTGACTGGCAAAAAAGCTGTAGTCTTTGGTGACAATACCCACGCCGCCGCTATTACCAAGATTCTGGCGCGAGAAATGGGAATTCATGTTGTTTGGGCTGGAACCTACTGTAAATATGATGCAGATTGGTTCCGCGAACAGGTTAGTGAATATTGCGATGAAGTGCTGATTACAGACGATCATGGTGTAATTGGGGATGCGATCGCTCGTGTCGAACCCTCTGCTATTTTCGGCACGCAAATGGAACGCCATGTTGGTAAGCGCTTAGATATTCCTTGCGGTGTAATTGCTGCACCCATCCACGTCCAAAACTTCCCCATTGGTTACAAACCATTTATGGGTTACGAAGGGACGAATCAGATTACAGATTTGATCTACAATTCCTTCACTTTGGGAATGGAAGATCACCTCTTAGAAATCTTCGGTGGTCACGATACCAAAGAAGTTATTACTAGGGGAATTTCTGCCGATTCTGATTTGAATTGGACAAAAGATGGCCAAGCAGAATTGAATAAGATTCCGGGATTTGTTCGCGGAAAAGTGAAGCGTAATACTGAGAAATTTGCCCGCGATCGCGGTTTCAAGGAAATCAATGCTGAGGTATTATATGCCGCGAAGGAAGCTGTCGGAGCTTAATAATAATTCAGCGATCAGCTATAAAACTGATAGCTAGAATTCCATAGAAGAGTGTTTTTTCAAATAAACACTCTTCTACTTATTATAAAATAATATTTTTTGCATAAACTAATTTATTAAAAATGGTGTATTTATGAACAATAATCAATTATCCAGCAGATTGAACGAAAATAGACTGTACACCAGATTAGTTACTACACTCAAGATACTTCAGTTTGTCGGCTTTTTTATTGTAGTCATTTTTTTTATTATAATATTTTCAATATTTGGTCGAGCTTTAAGTTTTGGTGGAACTAATATATTTATTTTATTACCTTTAATTTATGTGATTATTCCCTGTATTATTATATATATTCTGACAGCAGCTTTAATAGCAATCATTGACCTATTAAGCCGTATAGAAAGGAATACAAGGCCTGAATAATAACTGAGGAAAATCATACATTGAAAGAGTTTTGTTGAGGAAAACGTGCTGTTACAACGTCCCCAAGCTGTAAAGAACGAAGAGAATATAAATCTAGTGTAGCACTGAGAAATTTGCCCGCGATCGCGGTTTCAAAGAAATCAACGCTGAGATGTTGTATGCCGCGAAGGAAGCTGTAGGGGCTTAGTTTCAGAGCTTAACAATATCAGCAGTCAGCCTTGGAAGTTGACTGCTGATATTGTTATGTGAGTAGAGCTAGCAAACTACTTAGTCTTTTTGTTTAGTGTTTTGATTAGTTCAGTAATCAACTTCAATTGGATTTGGGAAAAGTAACTCGATATCATTACTAAAAATGCTAGTTATATTTGGTAACAAGACTGAAAAGTTTCTTGCTTTTGAGTCTGTGAGAATTTATTGCACAGTTGGGTTAACTGAAGCTTAATTTAGTGTTTGTTTTTGGATTTTTTCCCATTCCCCTTGAATACTTTGTAATGCCTTCAAGGTGCGATTTAAACGAGCTTTCTTTAACTCAGGAGTCTCTTTTTGGAATAAACTTGGAGAATTTATTACTTTATGTAATTCAGATTGAGTGGAATGCAAGCGATCGCTCAAACAGCGTTCAAAGATTTCATCATTACCACTGCTCACATTTTCTACTAATTGACGATATATATAATCTTTAGAACTGATTTGACCTTTGAGGTCAGTATTAACAATTTCCTCAATTAACTTATAGTAGCAGTCAGATAGTGCAGTTGACATATCTGCTGCTAAATTATTTTTTTCAGAGGTAGAGGGATCGGATATTTCTTTTTTAATTGGCGTTACGAAAGTTTCCTCAGAATGAGGGAATTCTTCTTTAGTGGGTGTTGGTAAAGTTTTCCGAGAATTTGTAGGTGAAGAATTTGCTTTAGAATTAGATAAGTAATAATCTGCTAAAGAGCCGCAGAGAAACTCTTCACGAAAGCGGTTTATTTTGGCACGTGACTGGATTTTGCGGTAACGACGTTTCTGATACCATAAACCAGAAATGAGTAAGCCTGCGATCGCTCCTATGCCAACTCCTGCCATAGCAACCTTGCCATCTTCTAAAGCTTGATTTTGTTGCCCAGATTCAACAATCGGATTGGAAGATTTACTTTGAGTAATAGCATAGTTACTGGCTGAACTTAGCTGTATGCTAGTGGCGACCGCCGCAGCCGACAGTATCAATCTAAATACTAACTTTGATTTCCACATAATTTTACACTTTAAAAATATGTTGTCTATTTCTGGAGACTAACCGCCTCCCCAAGGAGTGAATAGTTAATAATCAAACTAACTAGATATGTCTTTTACTAAAGAAGTTCCACTTCACTTATATAAAAAATAAACTTTCTCAATAGTAGTTTCCACAATATTTTCTTATTTTTTAACATTATTTGCGGTTTAGGAATCTTGACAAAGCCATATATTAATACCATTTCTCAAAGTATCTGTATGAGGTATTTCTTAAAATGGTGATGATTTATAGCGATCGCATAATCAAATAGCATTGAGTTCGGTAGGCAATAGTCGAGGATGTGCGATCGCTGCTAGGCTCTCCTTTGGTATCACATATTGCTGAACATAAAGTCTATAAATGACATTAAATTGTAGGTGCCATAGCAAAATTTGGTATAAAGAGCACCAGTACCTCATCGGTAGTGTAGTGTTAGAGATTGTCATAGCCCATTGTATCGCCTCTTGGATTTGAAAGATATGAGCCAATAAAATGTAAACTTTCAAAGACTTGCACCAAGTTTCTAACTACTTTGCTCTTTAATTTCTCTGTGCGTAGTTCTATTTATAGAATAGGTGCTTCCTCGAAAGCTCAACTTATGAGTTGCTTGTGGTGTAATGATTCCAGTCGATTGCGTATTAGGATCGGCGCCAACAACATAAATACATCCCCGAAAGCTCAACTTATGGGTTACTGATGGTGTGGTTTCTCCATCTAATTTGGGGTTGAGGTCATGACGATAGGAAGCTCCACGGTAGATTAAGTGATAATCTGGTTCTGATTTGGGAACTGGCTGTTGTGTAGATTGTGTTTCCCTGCTGACTATTTTGTTTGTATAATACTCGTAGCTTGTACTGATAAGAATAAGAGTTAACAGTAGAAGTAAAATCTGCCAAGGAGCCAACATTAAACCTAAAATCAGGCTGATAGCTGCAAATACAGTCACTAAATGTGAGATTTCATTATTTCTATTTTTGAATAAAAAATAGCCAGTGATGAAACAAACACACGGAAAAATGAAAAAGTACAAAGCCATATTTCCTAACATTCGCAACTAAAAGCAAAGGGTTTATAAAGCAGATTGAACTTATTTTAAAAGTTGTTGTTTATTTTACCTCCAATCAGCTTGAGAAGTTACCGTGCTACTGGAGTAAAAGTTTTACGTTGAGGTATCTGTATTAGCTGCGATCGCAAATAAAAATTAATATTTCAGACTATCTCAAACCTTTGGAGCAGAGTTCAAGGACTATGTAGAGTAAGCGTTTTGTATTCATTCAGAGAGGTTACAGGCGTGATATAGAGTGGATGCTCAGTGTAAAGCTTTTGCTGAAGTATATGAAGATATTACCTTATAGCGATGTTATAGGGCGATCGCATTCTTTAACGCAGAAATTTACTGATAAATAAAAATTAAAAGCGAACAAATATCACAATACAAAATTATTACTTCGGGGATCTAATAGGCAGAATAACCCACTACAGTTCTAACCGATGTGTCTCCAGCAACGAAGTAAAAAAAGCATCACAAAAGCCTCGCAATCTCGCGTATTAAAAAAAAGCAGATGCATGTTACTGTTTTAATCTCATTGTCTTCCCTTCGCGCTTTTCCCTATGCATCTGCACTATTTACACCCCCAACACCTTGAAGAATTAGTCAAGAGCAGTGGTATAGACTTACACTTAGTGCATCTCAATTTTAGGTCGCTCCAAGGTGTAACAGCTTATGAGTACCTGTTGATTTCTGAGCTACTCCCCCGCACCAATACCGGAATGGTGAAAAGTAGTTGGTTGCAGCGTTACGCTCACATCACAGAAGGTGGTTGGTGGTGTTCGGGACTAGACCCTCTAAATAATTGGCAAATGATGGAATGGGGATGCTTTAAGCCAAACCAACCCCGACAAAATCACAATGGCAAGTCCATCAAATACGAGCATCCCCCTAGCACACCAACGCGGGTGTTTTGTTTGCGGGTAACGTTGCAAGTGTGGCAGCAAGTCGCTGGGCGTTACAATTTGGTCATGCCTAATAATATCACCATTACTCCTGATGGCGAGGCTAGAGGCTTTTGGCAATGGGTGATGCAACAGAACATTCCCCTTATCATCTGTGAAGGTGCAAAGAAAGCAGCCACATTGTTGACGCAAGGATATGTAGCTATTGCTATTCCCGGAATTACCAGTGGTTATCGGGTTGTGAAAGATGAATTTGGTAAAGTTACCCGTCGTCAGCTAATTCCTGATTTAGCTGCATTTGCGATTACAAAGCGCAGCTTTTACATTTGCTTTGATTTTGAAACTCAACCCAAAACAATTGCTGCTGTAAATAATGCTATTTCTCAACTTGGTTGTTTATTTCAGCAAAAAAATTGTCCTGTAAAAGTCATCGAACTTCCAGGAATAGAAAAAGGGGTTGATGAGTTTATTGTTGCTAAGGGTGCAAATAATTTTGAGAGAGTATATCGCCAAAGTGTTGATTTAGAAATCTATCTTGCTCAAACCAAACCCCACACAGAGTTAAGTATTCCTGCTGCACTTATCTTCAACCGTCCTTATATAGGTGAAATACCTTTCCCCACTTCTGGATTAGTAGGAGTCAAATCAGCGAAAGGAACGGGAAAAACTACGGCACTACAAGGCGTTGTTCAACAAGCAAAAAGTCGAAATCAACCCGTTTTGTTAATTACTCACAGAATCTTACTTGGACGATTCTTATGTGAAAAAATTGGTATTCAATGGGGAACATATAAAGAAGATGGAGAGAAAAATATTAATAAAACACTTACCCCGGCTCCTCCTATCCTACGCTCTCTATTCCCTCAGCAATCTCTCGGCTTGTGCGTTGATTCGATTTGGAAACTTAATCCAGAACATTGGCGGGGAGCAATAGTAATTTTAGATGAAGTAGAGCAATCTTTATGGCATCTGTTAAACAGTAATACTTGTAAGCATAAGCGGGTAAAAATATTAAAGTTATTCCAGCAACTCATTGCAACAGTTTTAACAAGTGGGGGGTTAGTAATTGCCCAAGATGCTGATTTATCAAATGTTTCACTTGAATATTTACAGGAATTGGCAGGAATTAAATTAACACCTTGGGTAGTTCTCAATCAGTGGAAGCCTCAACAAGGTTGGGACATAACTTTTTATGATTCACCGAATCCAACACCGCTAATTCACCAACTAGAATTGGATTTACTTGCTGGACGTAAATGTTATGTTACTACTGATAGTCGGGCTGGGCGTTATAGTTGTGAAACAATTGAACGTTATTTGAAAGAAAGGCTACAAAAATTACGGCGACAATTTACTAAAACTCTGGTAGTTAGTAGTCACACAACAAATACACCTGGTCACGCAGCAGTTGATTTTATTGCAGCAATCAATCAAAAAATATCTGAATATGACGGCGTTTTTGTTACCCCTAGTCTTGGTACAGGAATTAGTATTGATGTCCAACATTTCGACCGTGTTTATGGAATTTTTCAAGGGGTAATTCCTGACTCGGAAGCAAGACAAGCGTTAGCAAGAGTCCGGGATGATGTACCGCGTGTTGTCTGGTGTGCTAAACGAGGTATTGGTTTAATTGGTAGTGGGAGTACAAATTACCGTTTGTTATCTGATTGGTATCAAGAAAATCAAAAAGAAAACTTAGCTTTGCTGAGTCCCCTACATAAAATAGATGTGGATTTACCCTTAGTTTATGACCCGATTCATTTGCGAACTTGGGCGAAGTTATCTGCAAGAGTAAATGCTTCTATTCGTCTCTATCGACAATCGATGCAAGATGGTTTGATTGCTGATGGGCATCAAATTCAGGTGCGGAGTAATGCAGTTCACAATAATATTATTCGAGATTTACGCCTAGCCTTTTTAGCAACCGATGCCGATGATTTAGCTACCCGCAAAAGGTTAATCTTAGAAATTGTTAAAGTTCAAAAAGATTGGGCACAAAGTCGCCAAAAAGCTAAAGAAATTAAACGTAAAATTAAAGAAATTAAGCAGCAAAACCAACTATCGGTAGCTACTGCTGTCGCTAATGCTAAAGATATCGATTATGTAGAATATGAGCAGATGTTAGTTAAGCATTCCCTAACGGATGGAGAACGCAACCAAATTAATAAATATGTTCTTAGACAAAGATATGGTGTAGAAATTACTCCTTGGCTGAAATTACAGGATGAACAAGGATATTATCGTCAGCTGTTAATTCACTATTATTTAACTCACGAGAGCGAGTATTTTCACGTTAGAGATGAGCAAGAATGGCATCAGCAATTGTCTTGGGGTGAAGGAAAAGTTTTTCTTCCAGATTTAAAAACTTATACGCTCAAGATTGAAGCTATGAGAGCATTAGGGATGCTTCAGTTTCTCGAAGAAAAACGCGAATTTCATGAAAACGATACAGATTTGATATTGCTGAAAAATATTGCTTTTCAGCATAGTAAGCATGTTAAAAGAGCGCTTGGTATTAATTTAGTCGGCGAGAAAGAAAAAGTTTCAGCCATAAAAATACTTGGGCGACTACTAAATCTATTAGGTTTGAAGCTAAAACTAGTGAATCAGGTTTATCAAATTGATTTAGAAACACTACATGATGGTAGGGAGAAAATATTTGCTGTTTGGCATAAACGAGATGAGTTGATGTTGGCTCATGTTAAGAGTGTTGGTTATGAGTTACCTGATTATTCTTCAGACTGCAAATTTGAAATTATGCAGAGCAACTCTGAAAAGGTAGACGATAAATTATCTTCTACATCTACTCTGTCTTTATCTCAGATATAGCAATTATCAATTGTTTTATCGCAAAAGCATTTTAGGGTTTGTAATCAGGGAACTCCAAAAAAGAAATTATCCAATATTGTGGGGTGGGCATCTTGCCATTAGTGTCAACTTAAGCTGAAACTCCTTTAAAACCTTGTTTCCAGGCAAAGTCGGGAAATGCTGCTCTGCTGCGAGTCTTGAGGCAGAGCCTCAAGGACGGCATTCCCAGTCGGAGACTGGGAACGAGATAAAGACCATAGGCGATTAGTTGATGTCTTGAAAGCTAAATAGAACTAACTAAAACCCCTCCTGAAGAACTTTTCAAGAGGATTTTTGTAATCGCCTACTCCATTGGATCGTCTCTGCCAATGCCAAGCTCGCGCAACTGCACTCTTACACTATCCCAATCTTGCCCGCAGTAGTAGTATTTTTTTTGGCGTAAGTCTGCTAGATAGTAGCCAACTTTTCCGCCATTAATCCGAAATAACTCAACAACAACTTTCTTTTTAGTTGTGCCAAACATGAATTCAATATCGCCATCTGGTAAATTTAATGGGTTGTAAAAAGTTTTACCTTTTCTAAAATGCCAGTAAGACCTTTCGGGTGTGATTTTGCGCTCAATGACTCGAAACCTAATGGGGTGAATTATGCTGTTCATAACTTTTAAGCTTTAATTAGACTTTCAAATAAATGAAACCCGTTCGCGCGATTGAAACAAAAAATGCTAGCAACCGGCACAATAGTAGTTGGAATAATTTTAAAAACATATCGTTAACAATCCCAATGTTTTAGGCTAGAGAATGTCAAAAGCCAAAAAAGTTATATGAATGCAGAAGATTTTTTTAACCAAGGATTAAACCAAAATTTGCAAGGAGACTATCAAGCCGCGATCGCAGCTTACACCCAAGCAATCAAGTTAAATCCTGACTATGCCGAAGCTTACCATAATCTAGGGCTGATTTTAAGTGGTCAACTCAAAGATTATCGCAATGCGATCGCTAACTTTAATCGCGCCATCGAAATTAATCCTAATTTTGCCATAGCCTATTACAACCGCGCTAATGCTCGTTACTTTTTAGCCGATTATCAAGGCGCAATCGCAGATCATAACGTCGCATTACAAATCGATCCCAATCTAGCGCAATCTTACCACAGCCGGGGGAATGCCTACTTTGCTTTGGAAAACTACGATAAAGCGATCGCAGATTATATCCAAACAATCGAAATGAGTACCCAATTAGCTGATAATATCAATATTGATATTGCTAACGCTTATCATAATCGCGGCGTAACTCGTTTTGAACGTGGCGATCGTCAAGGAGCAATTGCAGATTTTCAGCAAGCTTTACAATGGCATCCCCATTTTGCCGCAGCTTACAGCAATCGCGGTAACATCCACCATATTTTAGGCAATTATCAAGAAGCGATCGCTGACCATAATCAAGCATTAAAATTAGATCCTAATTTGGCGGAAGCTTATCATAACCGAGGTAATGCTCACTACGCTTTAGCAGATTATCAAAGTGCGATCGCAGATTACAACCGCGCCCTAAAAATCAATCCCAACTTTGCCGGAGCGTACTATAATCGGGGTTTGGTGCTTGCTCACCTCAAAAACTATCATGAAGCAATTGAAGATTTTAACCAAGCATTAAAGCTGAATCCTGATGATGTGCAAGCTTATTGTGAGCGAGGTCTGGTTCGTAGTACTCTTGAAGACTATCAGGGTGCGATCGCAGATTATGACCAAGCATTACAAGAAAATCCGACTCTAGCTTTAGTATATGGCTTTCGCGCTAATGCTCGTCGGCGATTGGGAGATTATCAAGGTGCAATTGAAGATAGTAATCGCCTATTACAACTCAATCCTAATTTAGCAGAAGGATATTGCGATCGCGCGGCGGCTCGTCGTTCTATAGGAGATTATAAAGGCGCAATTAAAGATTACGATCGAGCATTGCAAATTAATGATAACTTAGCCGCAGCTTATTATGGTCGGAGTATTGCTCGTGAAGCCCTGCAAGATTTACAGGGAGCAATTGATGATAACACTCAAGCCATAGAGCTTGTTCCTGATTTTTCTCAAGCGTATTGCAATCGAGGAAATGCTCGTCGTCTTTTAGGAGATGAACAAGGAGCGATCGCAGATTATAACCAAGCATTAAAAATTAATCCTGATTTAATTGAAGCATATTACAACCGAGGTTCCACTCATTATGCTTTAGAAGCTTATGAAAGTGCGATCGCAGATTACACCCAAGCTTTGCAAATAAATCCCCAATCTGCTGCATTTTATAGCGATCGCGCTAATGCTCGCTATGCCCTAGAAGATTATCAAGGGGCAATAGAAGATTACAGTCGAGCGATCGCGATCGACCCCAGTTTTGCCGAAGACTGGTACAATCGAGGTCGTAGCCGTTCTCTGTTGGGAGACTTACCAGGAGCGCTTGCAGACTTAAACCAAGCCTTACAGCGTCAACCTAATTGGGCTTCAGCTTACATCCTTCGAGCAGATGTCTACCGGAATTTGGGAGACTCTCAGGGAGCAATTAAAGATTTTCAGAAATCCGCAGACTTATATTACCAAGAAGGGAATATTCAGTATTACCAACAAATTATTGAGCTAATTGAACAGCTTAGATGAGGGGATTTGTCATTTGTCATTTGTCATATCATGTTCGCTTGATTACTTATTAAATCCGAAGAACCCCACCCCGCCAAAGCTATGCTTTGTCTCCCCTCCCGAAGAGCCTACGGTGTATACACAAGTCTGAAATAGTTTATTCACCTGGTTCTTTGTGTCAGTTTTACCCCACCCTAACCCTCCCCGTATGTATTGGGGAGGGAACTAAATTTCCTGTTTCCCCCCTTGATAAGGGGGGATTAAGGGGGGTAATTTGACTTGTGTATACACCGTAGCCCGAAGAGCGGGGAGGGGTTGGGGGTGGGGTTCTTTTATTATGGGTAATTTGGCGGACATGATATCATTAGTCATTAGAAAGAGGCAGAGGGGAAAGAGGTAATTTTATTCTCCCTCCAGCCTCCTGCTTCTTACCCACTTTCTACTCCTTTGTTTCTTCAAAGCGAAAGCGTTCCATAAAACGGCGGTCAATCCAATCTTTGTAATGCCACAAGAGTTTGTGAGGTGGTAAAGTAAAGATGCCTTTGGTAGCGATCGCTCGTTTGTCCCCTGTACCAATTAAACTTAAATATTGTTTCTGTGGCTTATAAGGTTTGAGTGGCTTGCCTAATAAAATTCGCTGCAAATTCTCAAACAAAGGTTTACCTTGTCTAACAGCAAATACCCCAGCTTTCGGACGCTGATGATTTACCATTGTGGCAATGTCACCAGCAGCAAATACCTGCGGGTGCGTTTGAGATTGCAACGTGTCTTCTACCAAAATAAAACCTTGCTCATCAGTTGCTAGTCCAGCATTTTTTAACCATTCGGGTGCTGATGCTTGTGTTACCCAAAAAATCTTATTGAACTCTACTGTCAAACCAGATTCACATTTAATTTCAAATACTTCTTTAGCTTCATTCTGGGTTTTAGGTGCAATTTTACACACAAATTCTCTCAGATGTAACTTAATCCCTCGGTCAGTTAAAATTTGCTGAAGTTGATGCCGTACTGATTGATGATAATTGGGCATCAGTTCTTGTCCGCGTTGGAATAAATGAATTTCTAGGTTTTGAATAGGTTGTTTAGTTTCGTGCAAAATCCGATGTAAACGAGATTGCATCGATAGCGCTAATTCTACACCGCCAGCGCCACCACCTACGATCGCAATGCTAATTGGTTCTTGAGGATTTTTACCTACAGCTTCAATTAGTTCATACCAATGCTCTAATAACTGCGATACTGGTTTAGCTGCGATCGCATATTCTGCCGCACCTGATACAGACAGTATGGCTGGAGTGCTGCCAATATCAATAGACAGCACATCAAAATCTACCGCAAGTCCGTTATCACAAAGAACTTTGTTGTTTTTTAAGTCAAGGGCAACTACTGTGTCAATATACAATTGTACTTGAGCAAAGTTCGCCAAGGGTTGCAAGTCAATATGGCATTCATTGTGGCTGTAAAATCCGGCAATATGTCCTGGTAACATCCCAGAGTAGGCTGTCTCTGATGCTGTGGTAATCAGTATCAAACGTACTCCTGTTAACGGTTTGATACGGAACATTTTTATAACAATAGCATGGCTGTGACCGCCACCAATTAACACCAGATTTTTAACTATTGATTGTATATTTTGCTGAGGTTTAATAGTCATTTTTAGTTAATCAATGATTATAAATAAATCAAAATTATCATGACGAGAGTTAATTGTCCGTGAAGACTAAAGACTAGTGAATACAACTGATTATTGGGAATGTCTACTTAAGGAAGAAGTTATATTTTCCATTTTGTTGCTTCCATAAATAAATTTCAGTATTAACTATGTATGAAACAATAGCAGACGTAAATAATTTATTCAACAAAATTAAAAATTGAAATTTATTTCCATTAATTATTAATGCCTTTCATGCCATGAAAAAAATTTTATCAAAAAGTCACATCCAGTTATCCCAAATATTCCTGCGGATACCTGTTTTCGAGAAACAAGTTAAACAAAATCAGCATCAGTCGCTAAAACGACGCTTCAGAATAGCAAGCCAACAGCTAGAAAATAACACTCTAGAAATCAGTCTAGCTGTAATCAATGATTTAGAACAAATTGCTTATACCTATCCCCAGTACCATTGGACGATCGTAGATATTCTTACTAGTTTTGTACGAAAAAATGCTCCTTATATACCCCAAGAGGAAGTAACGAGCCACGTGTCAACAAAAATTCGTTTAGATATTCAAGCCGCGCTGACTGTTATCGCCAGAAGAGATGCAAACAAAGACCCAGTAAATGAGCAACTTGATTTGAGCTTCACGGATATCAGAGGAGCAAACTTGAAAGGGGCGAATCTCCAACAGATAAATCTCTATCAAGCTAATCTAGCTGGGGCTAATCTTAGAGAAGCAAATCTAGCGGGGGCAATACTTAGTGCAGCTAATCTAGAAGGAGCTAATTTATATCTAGCGAACTTAGAAGGAGCAATCCTCAGTGCAGCTAATCTAGAGAAAGCTAATCTTTCTAAAGCTAACCTGCATCGTGCCAGTTTATATCTAGCTAGCTTGCATGGAGCAATTCTTTATGACACCATACTTGATGAAGCAAACCTCAGAGAAACCAAATTTTCTGAGTAATATCATATCCGCTTGATTGCTTATTAAACGCTAAAAACTCCACCCCAGCAAAACCACGCTTTGTCTTCCCTACCCTTATTAAAGAGGGGATTAAGGGGAAGAATGCAAGTAAATGAAAAATTTTTCCCTACTCTTTAGTAGAGCCGTGATTAATTGCCTCTCTCCTCATTCTCTATTTTCAGCGTAATTCGTAATTTTTGTAGCGCAAGCGTTTCTTGATGTGTGACGTAAAATTATATTAGATATAATTCCCTAGTTCAATAAGTGTTTTGACACCTATTATAAATTTCTGCTAAATGCTATACTATTTTTCCTCAACATCTAAGTAATAATTCTAGGTTGTAAGGAAAATTTTTACCATGTCTTCTAAAAAGACAGACGCTCTTTTGAATTGGTTGATAACTTTAACAGCTATATTTGGCTGTTCGTTGACTGTAATTTTCTTTGCCTTGTCCAATATTAAAGAATTGTCAATTCAAGAAAAAATCCAGTTTAGAAACCAAGCTTTAACAACTACTGCAATAGTTTTTCTGGCATCGACAGCAATGTTTAATACTTATTATGCAGCAAGACGTGCCCAAGCGATGCACAAGAGTGCGATCGCATCTGAGAAAAACTTAGAAATTGGCTTGCAAAATGCCAAACTCAATCAAGACAGATTGATTGCAGAGCGCTTTATGGGCGCAATTGCCCAGCTTGGCCATGAAAAGGTGGAAACTCGGACAGGTGCAATTTATGCTTTAGAAAGGGTTGCTCAGGATTTTCCTCAAGAACACTGGACAATTATGGAAATTCTCACTGCCTTTGTGCGAGAGAATGCACCCATCCAACACCTAAAAGGCGAGCAACAAAAGCCGGAATATCAAGGAGCAATTTACTCAAGTCGGCGTAGAAGTGGGTCGCGTCCAACGCCGCAGTTAGAGCAAAATCTCCATGAAGAATTTCCCAAAATACGCACCGATATTCAAGCAGCTCTAACTGTTATCGGCAGGCGTAATTTACTCGAAGACCCAAAAGATCAAAAACTTGATTTACGTAACACCGACATTAGACAAGCAGACCTACTAAAAACCAACCTGCAACAAGCTGACCTGCGTGGGGCTGACTTGAGTGGGGCTGACCTGCGTGGGGCTGACTTGAGTGGATGTGACCTTAGCGGCGCTAAACTCATTAGGTCGATTCTCTATGAAACAAAATTAATAAAAGCTAGTTTATATGGAGCCAACCTTTGTTGGGCTAACCTGAATCGTACTAACCTCTCTGGAGCTAACCTGCGTTCAGCCAACCTCTCTGGTGCAAGTCTGCGTGCAGCTAATTTACAAGGGGCGAACCTTTATAAAGCTAATTTGCAACAAGCGACCTTAAAAGCTGCTAATCTCTCTGGAGCAAAGTTGTTTTTAGCTAATTTACAAGGAGCAAAATTGGGTAAAGCCAACTTGCAGCAAACGGGTTTGATTGGTGCTAATCTTTGTGGGGCAAATCTGAATGGAGCTAACCTTTCTGGGGCTAATTTGAATGCAGCCAAACTCCACCAAACAGAAGTCTATTTTGCCAACCTCTCAGAAGCTAGCTTAACGGAAGCTGACCTGTATCAGGCTAATCTGATTGGAGCAAACCTTTATAGAGCAACCTTTTATCAAGCTAACCTGACTCAGGCAAACCTCATGGGAGCTAACTTTTCACAAGCTAATCTCAATGATGTCAAACTGGAAGGGACTATTTTGACAGGAGCAAAAAATTTAGAGTTGCATCAGATTAGAGAGGCAGTTGGCGATCGCACCACTCGCCTACCTGATTATATCGAAGCACCTACACATTGGCGGCAATCGAGTTAAGCGATCGCAGCATCATTAGTTATTTGGGCGTATTCTACCGTTTTCACTTAGTGCCATAGTTTTTACCAAAATTCTCCGTAAAAATCACCGAAAAATCTTCAACTACCCGAACATTGGAAAGCTCAAGTTTCAGAGGATGTTTGAAAAGTCGTAAAGTATATTATAAACCCCACTTCCATTCCTCTCCCCGTTGGCGTCAACCTGCCATTAGGCAAGCAAAGAGAGGCTTTGAAACCCCCATTCCTTAGTAGGGAAGCTACGGTGTACACACAAGTCTGAAATAGCTGATTAACCAGGGTTATACCCCACCCTAACCCTCCCCTTGCAAAGGGGAGGGAATTAGATTTCCGGCTTCCCCCCAATGCATCGGGGGGATTGAGGGGGGTAATTCGACTTGTGTGTACACCGTAGAGTAGGGAAGAGGGGCTAGGGGGGTTAGGTTTCCGAGGCTTTGATGTGATGAAAAATACTTGTTCATTCATCCTCTCACCCTTAGATACTGAAACTTGAACCTTTGAGCTTCATCGCTGAACCTTTAAGCTTCATCGTTGAGCCTTTGAGCTTCATCGTTGAGCCTTTGAGCTTCATCGTTGAACCTTTAAGCTTCATCGCCGACCCTTTTAGCTTCATCGCCGAACCTTTGAGCTTCATCGTTGAACCTTTGAGCTTCATCGTTGAACCTTTGAGCTTCATCGCCGAACCTTTGAGCTTCATCGCCGAACCTCTGAGCTTCACCGTTGAACCTTTGAACTCAAACGGTTCAGTTAGAGACAAAAACAGAGAAAATATTCCTTGAGTAAGAGACAATAAATAAGACATCTGTCCTACGCTAATTATCCTATGGGGATAAAACACAGAGATGTCTCTAACAAAGCGGCTGGAAATTTTAGATTTAATTCGGGAACTTCGTCAGCAGCTCAATCTTTCTCAGAAACAGTTTGCTGCTAAAGTCGGAGTTTCTTTCAAAACAGTCAACCGTTGGGAGAATGGGCATACAGTCCCTTCACTGATAGCGCTAAAACTAATAGAAGAAATGTTACGGAAGATGGGTGAACCTGGCAAAAGACTGCTAACTCAGTATTTTCCAGAAGCAGAGTAGGGTTATGAGTCGTAAGGCAAGGGCATCTGAATCTCAAACAATCTTTGCTGGCGGTAAAGACAAGGGCGCATTCATTCGGGAGAAACTGCTGCATTATGGTGTTGCTTCCCTATCCGTTGCCTTAGCACTATTGGCAACTCTGCTACTCCATCCATATCTCATGCCAACACCTGCGGCACTATTTTTTGCTGCGGTGATGGTGAGTGCCTGGTACGGTGGCTTGGGGCCAGGGTTACTTGCTACCCTTTTGTCTACTTTTGCAGTCAATTACTTCTTTTTTAAGCCACTCGATGCGCAGAACATTACAAATCTGAATATTCTAGTTCCCTTGGTAGTGTTCATCCTGACAGCAGGATTAATCAGCTGGCTTAACGAATCACGCCGCGCAGCCCAACGGCAAGTAGAGGCAAGCCTGAAGTCACTATACGAAAGTGAAGCTCGGTTTAGTCGCTTAACCGAGTCCAATATTATTGGGATGATTGTGGCTAATCTGAACGGCTTAATCGTTGAAGCCAATGATGCCTTTCTCAAAATGCTCAATTATACCCATGAGGATTTGCGCTCTGGTCGTATCCGCTGGGGCGAGATCGTTCCACTCCAATATATTGAGGTAAGCGAGCAAGCGATTCAAGAACTAACAATAACTGGGAGTTGTAAGCCCTTTGAGCAGGAATACATCCGCAAAGACGGCTCTCTAGTTCCCGTTCTAGTTGGTTTTGCTAAACAGGGAGATCGGACAATCATTGGTTTTGTACTTGACTTAAGCGAACGCAAACAAGCCCAAGCAGAAGCCCAGCATCGCTCCCGCCAAGCAGAAGAAGCCCAGAGCATTTTGCAAATGCTTCTAGAACACGTCCCAGAGGGAATTACGATCGCTGGTGGCCCCCCTGATTTCCCAATTATCGCTAACAGCAAACTCGCGCAAAAACTTTTGGGCAGACCGAATGAATCTCTCGTTGGTATGTCTTCTGAATCTTATGTTCAGCTTTACAGTCTGTTCTTGGCTGATGGTGTAACGCCCCTCACCTTAGAGCAACTACCTTTATATCGTGCAACGCGCTATGGTGAAACGATCCGCGATGAAGAATGTATCATTGAACGTCCAGATGGTACTACAATTACAGCGATCGCCAATGTCGTACCAATTCGAGATTCCCAAGGTGAGATTATTGGTGCAATAGATTGCTGGCGCGATATCACCAACCGTAAGCTCATAGAAGAAGCACTGCGGCAACGAGAAACAGAACTTCGTTTAATTACAGATACACTGCCAGTTCTGATTTCCTTTGTAGATTCACAACAACGCTACCGCTTCAACAATCGAGTATATGAAGAGTGGTTTGGACATCCGGCGGCAGATATCTATGGAAAGCATCTTTGGGAAGTTGTGGGCGAACCTGCATATCAAGGAGTTCGTCACTATGTAGAACAGGTACTCGCAGGAGAGCAGGTAACATTTGAAAGTCAAATGCCTTATAAAGATGGTGGCACACGCTACATTAATGCTATTTTTGTTCCCCAGTTTAATCAACAGGGAATCGTTGAAGGGTATGTAGCATTGATCGCTGACATTAGCGAACGGCAAGCTGCGCTACGCGATCGCAACCAAGCAGAAGCAGCGTTACGCGAAAGTGAATTGCGCTTTCGTCAGATGGCAGACACCACTCCCATACTGGTGTGGATGTCCGGCACTGACACACTTTGTAACTACTTTAATAAATTCTGGCTAGATTTTACCGGGCGGACTCTGGAGCAAGAGATGGGCAATGGGTGGGCTGAAGGTGTACATCCCGATGATTTTCAGCGTTGCTTAGATACATACATCAATGCCTTTGATGCCCGACAAAAATTTACAATGGAATATCGCCTCAGACGCTTTGATGGCGAATACCGTTGGCTTTTGGATACTGGTGTGCCACGCTTGACACCAACAGGAGAATTTCTCGGCTATATCGGCTCTTGTGTTGATATCCACGATCGCAAGTTAGCAGAAAAAGCGCTACGTGACAGCGAGGAGCGATACCGAATTTTAACGGAGGTGTCACCGCAGGCCATTTGGATGGGCGATCGCGATGGTGGTATTACCTATTGCAATCAACACTGGTTGGATTTCACCGGACTGACAATGGAGCAGACTACAGGCTATGGCTGGATTTATGCCATTCACGCCGATGACCGCGATCGCGTCTTTAAAAGTTCGATGCAGGCTGTTGCTAACGCCACCAGCTACGAAATAGAAATTCGCTTTCGTCAAGTTTCTGATGGTAGCTATCGTTGGCATATTGTCCGGGGTTTACCATTTCGAGATCCAAGCGGACAGATTATCAAATGGGTGGGCATCGCCAGCGACATTCACGATCGCAAAGTTGCCGAAGCCTCCCTGCAACAACTCAACGAAATGCTAGAGCAGCGAATTCAAGAGCGCACTGCCCAACTCGAAGCCTCTAATAAAGAACTCGAATCCTTCTCTTACTCAGTTTCTCACGACTTGCGGGCACCACTGCGCCACATCGCCGGATTTGTCGAATTGCTTCAGAAGCGCCATAGCTCAACAAGCCTAGATCAAACAAGTCAGCGCTATTTGAAAATAATTGCCGACACTGCCAAACAGGCAGGAATACTGATCGATGAATTGCTGACATTTTCTCGGATGGGGCGCACCGAAATGCGCTACATCAACTTGAATATGGAGGAATTGGTACATGAGGTAAAACGCGATTTAATTGCAGAAACTTCAGGGCGGACAATCCATTGGCACATAGACCCATTACCAGAAGCGCAGGGCGATCCCTCCATGCTGCGACTGGTGCTTCGCAACTTGATAGGCAATGCCGTAAAATATAGCCAGACTCGAAACCCAGCAGAAATTACTGTTGGCAGTATTGACAACGAAAACGAAGTTATCTTTTTTGTACAAGATAACGGCGTAGGCTTTAATATGCAATATGTCCACAAGCTATTCGGAGTATTTCAACGCCTGCATAGCGACCCACAATTTGAAGGCACTGGTGTTGGATTGGCAAACGTGCAACGCATTATTCATCGGCATAATGGTCGAGTTTGGGCAGAGGCTGTAGTTGACAGTGGCGCCACTTTTTATTTCTCGCTGCCTAAATTGTCCAACAAGGAGAGTGAATGAAAGAACTGAAGCGAATTTTGCTAATTGAAGACAGTTCCAACGATGCAGAGTTAATCCTAGCCGCCTTGTCAGAAAACCATCTCGCCAATGAAGTAGTGGTGGTACGTGATGGCGAAGAAGCACTAGATTATCTTTATCGCCGGGGGTTGTTCCGGTTGCGAATGGAAGGGTATCCTGTTGTAGTGTTGCTCGATTTGAAACTGCCTAAAGTTGATGGACTAGAAGTGCTGGCGCAACTCAAATCTGACCCAGTAATGCGAGTAATTCCAGTGGTGGTACTGACTTCTTCTCGCGAGGAGCCTGACCTAGTTCGCTGCTACGAGTTAGGGGTCAATGCTTATATTGTCAAACCAGTAGATTACCGTGATTTTGCCGATTCTATTAAAGGTGTTGGCTTGTTTTGGGCAGTGATCAATCAGCCTCCAGTTGGGGCTTTACCTCCGGCTCCTCATCTTCAAAAGGAGAGCAACTGATGAATGTTCTCCGTTTTCTCCTTTTGGAAGACAGCCTGTTAGATGCAGAGCTTGCTCAAATGATATTAACCGAAGGGGGAATTAATTGCGAACTGATCCGAGTCGAAACCGGTGCTGATTTCCTAGCTGCCTTGGAAACAGAAACTTTCGATTTAATTCTTGCCGATTATGCCTTGCCATCTTTTGATGGAATTTCTGCCTTGGAAATTGCCCGGAATCGTTGTCCTGAGATTCCTTTTATCTTTGTTTCTGCTGCTCTGGGTGAAGAATTAGCGATCGAAGCTTTGAAGAACGGTGCAACCGATTATGTATTAAAGCAACGCATAGGGCGGTTAGTTCCCTCGGTGCAACGCGCATTGCGGGAAGCTAAGGAGCGGCGTAAGCGCAAGCAAGCAGAGGAGTCTTTACAGAAGAGTGAAGCCAAGTATCGCCGAATTGTTGATACCTCTTATGAGGGAATCTGGATGATTGACTCCCAAACCCGAACAGAGTTTGTGAATCAGCGGATATCTCAGATGTTGGGTTATCCGGCAGCAGAAATACTCGGTCGTTCTATATTTGATTTTATGGATCTGGCTGATGATATCGCCGATGAAGCAAAACTGGAGTGGTTCAAAGGAGAAGGGAGCGATCTCAAAGAAGGGCGATTGCGTTGCCAAGATGGTTCGTACATCTGGACACTGATTTCTGCCAGAGCGATTTTGAACGAACAAGGTGAGTGCTTGGGTGCGATCGCCATGCTAACTGATATCACCGATCGCAAACGCAGCGAATCAGAACGCGATCGCCTTTTGCAACTTGAGCAAAGAGCTAGGGCGGAAGCTGAGGCTGCTAACCGAATCAAAGATGAGTTTTTGGCGGTACTTTCTCATGAATTGCGATCGCCCTTGAATCCGATTCTCGGTTGGGCAAAACTGTTGCAGAGCCGGAAATTTGATGAGGCAGGACTCAACAAAGCACTGAAAACTATTGAGCGCAATGCCAAATTACAAGCTCAACTAATTGAAGACTTACTAGATGTTTCTCGCATCCTCCAAGGCAAACTCAGCCTCAACACGATCCCAGTCGATCTGGTATCCACCATTGAAGCCGCAATGGAAACAGTGCATTTAGCAGTAGAGGCTAAAAATATTGAGATTGAGACGATGCTCGATCCAAATGTGGGGAAAGTTTTGGGCGATCCAGCCCGCTTACAGCAAGTTTTCTGGAATCTTTTATCGAATGCTGTCAAGTTTACTGAGACTAAGGGAAAAATAAATGTGCGATTGGAGCGCATCGACGCTCAAGCGCAGATTACCGTCAGCGATACAGGTAAAGGCATTGATCCTGATTTTCTACCTTATATGTTTGATTATTTCCGTCAGGGTGACAGTACAACAACTAGAAGGTTTGGTGGATTAGGGTTAGGTTTAGCGATCGCTCGTCATTTGATCGAGATGCACGGCGGAACGATTGGGGCAAAAAGTCCTGGTGAGGACAAAGGAGCGATTTTCACAGTTAGGTTGCCGTTGATCGAAGACAGTACGACGAGCGAAAATGACACAAATACTGATTCCTCAACTACCGCTTTTCCCTCCTCTCCCCTGATGGGTTTACAAGTGCTGGTTGTGGATGACAATGATGATACCCGCGACTTTTTTAGTTTTGTACTGGAACAGTTTGGCGCGATCGTCACCGCAGTAGCATCAGGAGATGAAGCATTACAAGCGCTAACCCAGTCAAAGCCAGATATCTTACTCAGCGATATTGGAATGCCAGAGATGAACGGCTATATGCTGATGCAACAGGTGCGAACTCTAGAAGCAAAAGTTGGGGGAAAAAAGATACCTGCGATCGCTCTGACTGCTTATGCAGGCGAAATCAATCAGCAGTACGCACTAAGAGCAGGATTTCAACAGCACATCGTTAAGCCTGTAGCACCAGAGGAATTGCTCGTGGCGATTTCTAACTTAGTCCAATCTAGTTAGGGTTGGCGATCGATCTGAGTAATTGAACTGGCTTCAGGTTACAGATTTTAAACTATTCTTCACAAGTAATATGGTCTTTTTAATTGCCTGGAATACTCCGGGTAATACAGAAAAATGTCGTGCCCCAACAGCGTGTTGATATAAAAAGTTTATTCTCTTGTCAAAAATTTATATCACCCTATTGACAGTATTTTTCAAGTAATTGAATTACACTACTTTTCATTCCCTGTCTGGATCGTGGGCTAAATACCTGAAAATTTTATCAAATAAATCTGAGTGAAAAAGAGTGTAGAGATGTAGCAGTACTAAGTCTCTACAAGGTTTCTGGATACAGCATATTTAATTTCATCAGATATCTAATCATTCGTGAATAATCACCTCCCTGGCTTCTCTAGAAAGTCAAGGGTCTTGTTCCTCACAAATGATTCAGGATTGTTATATAGATAATTTTTATATAGTGGATTTAATAGTTCGCCAATTTTATCCGTGTTTGTACTCTATCATAACTTTACGGATACTCTTAGAATCAACCTAAATTTATTTCCGTAAGGAGTCGGATATGAAGACTTATGACATGTCTTTCATAAAGACCAATGGACTCACGACTTTGTTGGCATTTGTCTCGGTTATATTTATTTTATCATTCACTCTAATTATATTATTTTTTGAAAGTATTCAAGGATTTTCAAATCAAGAAAAAATTGAATACATCTCTCAAGCATTAACAACAATTGCCATAATTATTGGGGGATTGGCATTAATTCTTAATGCTTACTATACCTCTAAACTCTCTCTAGATGAGAATCACAGCTTGTTAACGCAACTACTAACTGGAACAGTAGCTTGGGATAACAATATCGTAAATTGTATCAATCAGACACAACTAACTCCCCAAGAAATTGTTTCTGAACGTTTTTCTAAAGCGATTGAACAACTGGGAAATGAAAAGATTGAAACGCGATTTGCGGCAATTTATGCTTTAGAACGAATTGCCAAAGATTCCCCGAAAGATCATTGGACAATCATGGAAATCCTTGCTGCTTTTATCCGCGAGAATGCCCCAGTAAATAGGGAATATGAGGATGAGTCACTACAATCATCAAAACTTCCTACAGATATTCAAACAGCCTTAACTGTCATTGGCAGACGCGATTCATCTAAAGATCCAGTCAATCAGAAACTTGATTTACGCAATACAGACCTCTGCAATGCAGACTTAACAGATGCTAACCTCTCTAGAGCAATTTTTGTCGGAGCTAACTTGCAATGGGTCAATTTTACCAAAGTAAACCTTTCTGAAGCAGACTTATCTGTTACCTGTCTTTGTGGCTCAATCTTTTATGAAGCCAACCTGCAAAAAGCAATCCTCCCAGAAGCCAATCTCCAAGGCGCAGTTCTTAGAAAAGCGAACCTTTCTCAAGCCATCCTTTACGATGCCAACTTGGAAGGGGCAGTTCTTTGTGATGCCAACTTGGAAGGAGCAGTTCTTTGTGATGCCAACTTGGAAGGAGCAATCCTTTGTGATGCCAACTTAGAAGAAGTTAACTTTGAGGGTAGCAATCTCCAAGATACAAACATGATTGGCAGTAACTTGCAAGGGGCAAAACTTGCTGGCGCTAATCTAGAAAGTGCATTACTTAGTACAGCTAACCTCCAAGAAGCTAATTTTCAAGAAGCTAACCTCTGTGGAGCCAACTTGAGCGGCTCGGAAAATGTAGAATCACAGCAGATTGAACAAGCAATTGGCGATCGCACAACAATCTTACCGGAAAACTTGAAAATACCCCAACATTGGTGGTAATAACAACCTAAAGTTTCACCATCTAAAACTAGATTACAAGATAGGGACGCATAGTTATGCGTCCCTATCGTGTTTAATTTAGTACCCAAAGCTAAAAAATTGCTAAAAACCTGATAAATATTCTCTATCAGCCTAAATTTTCCCCAATTTAAATCACAAACAATTATGAAACGCCGAGAGGTTTTTAACACAGCTGCGATCGTCACTGTAACTGCTGCTAGTCTAGTTTCCTGTAGCCAAGCTGGTAAATCCCCTCTTTATTATAAGGTTATGGTAGTTTTGCAACTGAGCGATCGCTGATCTTATAGATTGGGTTGACAGAAGAAAATCCAAGACCCTCAGAAGGAGAATTAAACGCTGTAGGATGAGGGATAAATAAATTCTAGAGATTTCTGTGAGCGAAACCGTCTATATTGAAACTAGTATTTTGGGATACTTGACTGCCAGATCGACAGATAACTTGATTCTGGCAGCAAACATGAAAATCACGCAAGATTGATGGAATATTCGTCGCGGTTCTTTTGTCCTTTATGCTTCTGAGATTGTAGAAGATGAAGCGGCTAGGGGAGATGCAGCGATCGCGGATCAAAGGCTGAATTTGTTAGAGTCCTTAACGTTTCTCGATCTCACAGAAGAAGCGATAGAGCTTGCACAAGAGTTTTTGCAACAAAGCAACCTACCACCAAAAGCCTCTAATGATGCTTTGCATATCTTATTAGCAACAGTTTACGGTTTAGACTACCTGTTAACATGGAACTGTAAGCATATGGCAAACGCCCAAATCCAGAGAAAGCTATCACAAATTAGCTCTGAACTTGGATATGAATTACCAGTCATTTGTACACCCTATGAGTTAATGGGATACGATTTTACAGAAGAATAATCTATGTATAAAAACGAAATTTTAGAGGAAATTCACAAGTACAGAGAGGAATACGCTAGCTCATTTAACTATGACCTGAACGCAATCTTTAACGATCTACGAAAGAAACAGATTGCTCATGGGCGTAAAGTTGTAAAACTTCCGATCAAACGTCGGTCTAACAAATCACTGCACCCGACGCAAACTGAGAGCGTGTCTACTTTAGCGTAGAGCATCTTTGTGCGAGTCAGTTCAGCTTTGATACTACTGGGGGATCTGACTTTTTAAACATTATTATCGCGTTTCTTGATATTGCGCGATCGCCACACAACACGGTCAAAATACTATTGTACTATGAGAGCAAGACAATATGACCTTTTCCTTGCTGTAAACAAAACCAGGAGCAGTATATTTTAGATAATTCACCAAGGCATTAGAGCTGATACCAATCCTGGGAAAACAATAATTAACACCACCAATAGTTGCAACAAAATAAACGGTATTACACCGCGATAGATATCCTTTGTCGTAACTTCATGGTGGGGTGACACCACGCAGGTAAAACAGCGCAAAGCCAAAGGGAGGTGTGAGGAAAAATGCTTGCAAATTTGCTCCCAAAACTACACCATATCAAATCAAGTCAATACCTAAGTTTTGGGCAATAAGTGTAAACAATGATACAACAATAAGGCGATCTCGAAAAAGCCGAGGATAAATACTACTGCCATGCTGACAACCAAAAAGCCAGTTTTACCACCGGGGAGATTGGCGAGAACATCGAACATAAAGCGATCGCTATTTAACCCTCGACAGACTAAACTAAAAGCTGTGGAACCAAATAGGATAAAAACTACCATGCTGGTGATTCGCAAAGTAGTATCACAAACTTGACGCAGATATTCTAAGGTAAGTTTACGATTAGCAGCCGCCAGTGCGATCGCACCACCACAATCAAATGTGGATGAAAATTGCTGTAATTGAGAAAAATCGTCTATGTGGTTTCACTAATGCCAATTTACCAACTCATCTGCTAGAGATCCTAAAGGTTTACTATTATATAAGCAATGCTTGCTAGAGTCTGGAGTGCATCAATTGTGGGCATCGATGCCGTCAAAGTAGGCGTAGAAGTCGATGTGTCAGGGGGATTACCGGGAATTGTTGTCTTGGGACTTCCAGATTCAGCGATTCAAGAGTCAAGAGAAAGAGTCAAAGCAACTTTGAAAAATACTGGCTTTGCCTTTCCGATGCGAAAGATAGTAATTAATTTAACTCCGGCAGATTTGCGCAAAGAAGGCCCCTGTTTTGATTTGCCTATTAGTGTAGGAATTTTGGCGGCTTCTGAGCAAGTTAGCGCTGATTTGTTGGGGGATTATCTATTTTTGGGCGAAGTCTCTTTGGATGGCAGTTTGCGTCCGGTGGCTGGTGTATTACCGATCGCAGCAGCAGCCCAAAAGATGGGAATTGCAGGTTTAGTTCTCCCTGCTGATAATGCCCAAGAAGCAGCAGTGGTTGAAGATTTGGCTGTTTACGGCTGCAAGCATTTGTCTGAGGTGGTGGATTTTTTAAATAATCCGGGGCGTTACAAACCTGTGCAGATAGATAGTACAATACAGACAACAACAGTATCCTACCCTGGCGCAGATTTACATGATGTGAAAGGACAAGCTCATGGGCGTCGTGCTTTAGAAATTGCTGCGGCTGGCGGGCATAATCTCATTTTTGTCGGGCCGCCTGGTAGTGGGAAGACGATGCTAGCAAGGCGCTTACCAGGAATTTTACCGCCGTTGAGCTTTGCCGAATCTTTGGAAGTGACTCGCATTCATTCGGTAGCTGGTTTATTGAAAAATCGTGGTTCATTGGTACGCGATCGCCCTTTTCGCAGTCCCCACCATTCGGCATCCGGGCCTTCTCTTGTGGGTGGCGGTAGCTTCCCTCGTCCTGGAGAAATCTCATTATCTCACAGAGGTGTACTTTTTTTGGATGAACTGACAGAATTTAAACGAGATGTTTTAGAATTTTTGCGTCAACCTCTAGAAGATGGCTATGTGACAATTTCCCGCACCAAACTATCGGTAATGTTTCCCGCGCAGTTTACTTTGGTGGCGAGTACGAATCCTTGTCCTTGCGGTTACTATGGCGATACCATCCAACAATGTACTTGTTCTCCCCGCCAACGCGAACAATATTGGGCAAAACTTTCTGGGCCGTTAATGGATCGAATTGATTTACAAGTTGCAGTGAATCGCTTGAAACCAGAAGAAATTACCCAACAACCGACGGGAGAAACATCAATATCAGTACGCGAACGAGTGCAACAAGCAAGCGATCGCGCAATTACCCGTTTTCAAGGAGAAACAAATCTGCGTTGCAACGCCCATTTGCAAAGTAGTCATCTCCAGAAATGGTGTAAGTTAGATGATGCTAGCCGCAATTTATTAGAAGCAGCAATTAGAAAATTAGGTTTATCGGCAAGAGCAAGCGATCGCATTCTCAAAGTAGCACGGACTATTGCAGATTTAGCAGGAGAAGATGAGTTAAAAACCAATCATGTAGCGGAAGCAATTCAATATCGCACAATTGATAGAATGCAATAAAAGGGAAAAGGGAACGCTAAGACGTAGGAGAAATTAACTGACCAATACGTTTGAGAATTTGCAAAACGGCGTACAGTTCCCTCGCGGATGTAAACGGAGCAAAAACTCTTGACAAATCGTACTGTGGTGTATTTGTTTGCATCACTTTGATAAATAAAATATCGTCTCCATTCGTCACCATTCCAAACACAGGTTTACTGGGATTGGGGTTAGCCATCATATAAGCTAGAGCTTGCGGTACAGCCGACCAAACTGAGAGTGTGGTTTTTTTCGACTCCAACACCATCACCCATAACCGATCTTGTAACACTAAAACATCAATTCGTCCGCGCAGTATTTCCTCGTCATCATTCAGCATTAGTTCCACAGATGATTCAGCCTTAATTCTGAAAGGAGGATCGTAAAATCCAGAGAGTGCAAGTATTGGTGACACCAACAACAATATGACTGTCCCTTCTAGTAAATCACCTCCGGCACGGTGATAAAGATACCTGCGCCGCACAATATCCACAGAGGCTTTTTCCGCTTCCGTAATTTCAGACAATTCCTCATACCACTCTGGGAAAAATTGCTCGTTTTCAACACGGACAAAACCAAATCGATTTTCTACATCCTGAAGAGTAGTAATCGCTTCTGTAATTGCTGCGGTCTGTGTCATTGCTTCTAGGTAAAAATTGCTTTGCTATAGGATCGATATCAGCACATCTTTATTATCGCCAATTGGCGCGATCGCATTGTCATGTCACTATAAAATTCTAAATTCCTCCCCAAGAACGCTTCACAAACACCCTTGGGAGGATGCCGCAACTCAACAAATCAGTATCCAATATATCAGGGACTAAGCAACATCCCTTACAAGGAGACTGATTGGATGAATTTGCAAGAAATTTGGAAGTTATTACAAGAGACATTCAAAGAATGGAGTGACGATAAAGCCTCGCGGTTAGCGGCGGCGTTAGCTTATTACACGATTTTTTCCATTGCACCATTGCTAATTATTGTAATTGCGATCGCAGGTGCAGTATTTGGAGAGGAAGCGGCAAGAGGTCAAATTGTCGGACAAATTCAAGGTTTAGTCGGGGTAGATGGCGCAAAGTTTCTCGAAACAGCCATCCAAAATGCTAACCAACCAAAGACAGGAGCGATCGCTTCGACTATTAGTGTCCTAGTTCTACTAGTGGGTGCTACAGGCTTATTTACTGAGTTGCAAGATGCCATGAACACGATTTGGGAAGTGAAACCCAAACCTGGACGTGGCATAAATAACATGATTCGCCTCCGCGTTTTGTCCTTTGCAATGGTGATTGGAATTGGCTTTTTACTTTTAGTTTCTCTAGTAATTAGTACGATATTAGCAACCTTAGTAACATACTTTAGTAATTTATTGCCAGGTTTTGATTTCATCTGGCAGATTGCTAATTTAGTCATCTCTTTTGCAATAACTACAGTACTGTTTGGACTAATTTTTAAAGTTCTACCAGATGTCAAAATTGCATGGAGTGATGTTTTAATTGGAGCGTCTATCACCTCAATTTTGTTCTCTATTGGGAGATTTTTATTAGGACAATATTTAGGTAATGGTAGTTTTGGATCGACCTATGGTGCTGCTGGTTCACTGGTGGTGATTTTAGCTTGGGTTAACTATGCCGCACAAATTCTTTTCTTCGGTGCAGAATTTACTCAAGTTTATTCCCGAAGGCATGGCAGCGGCATAGTCCCAACTAAAAATGCTATACATGTATCTGATAACACAAACTATAATGGCAAGGCGCCAACAGAACAAGTATCGAATAAGAAGAAGCCATCTTCTCGCTTGATTAATCGCTTATTCCAGTATTTTAGGAAGCCCAAACGCTTAAAACAGAGAAGAAAAAATCAGCGATTTTAATGCTTGATTGCTGGAGATTTATATTTGTAAATCTGATAGATATGAAAGTACCTAATATCCAGTCCAGTGAATTAGTTTTTATTGCTACAGTTGATGAGTAGAGTATTCAGCAATTCTGAATTCTGACTCTTTTTTATACTGGATTTTTTCCAGAAGTCTATTGAACAAGGAAGAAAATCAGTGCTAATGGAAAAATGGTTTTTTATCAATTGGCAAGCAATTTTTATTCCTAGTATCAGCATTTTTGAGTTGATTATCCGCGGATCGTTAGTCTACTTAGCGCTGTTCTCAGTGCTACGCCTGCTTCCTAGCCGACAACTAGGAACACTAGGAATTACTGATTTACTCGTAGTTGTGCTATTTGCGGAAGCTGCTCAAAATGCTATGGCAAGTAATTACACATCAATTACTGAAGGCGCTATTCTGGTCGGAACAGTGATTTTTTGGAGTTACTTGCTGAACTGGTTGGGTTACAAACTACCCCAGTTTCAACGTTTCCTGAATCCGCCACCGTTGCTACTAGTAAAAAACGGTCGGATGATTGAGCGCCATCTGCAACGAGAGTTAATTACAGATGATGAGTTGATGAGCAAGTTACGTCAGCAAGGTGTAGAATTTTTAGCTGATGTGAAGTTCGCATATATGGAGGCTGATGGCAGGATTAGTATCATCACGTCGGATTCAAAAACTACTGCTGTCCCTGAGGAAAAAGTCGCGTTAAAAAGCGATCTACATTAATTAGACATTAATTAGACTGTAAAATATGACGGTTGTATTCTGTGCCGAACTGTGATTGAGCGTTATACTTTGCCCGAAATGGCTAATCTGTGGAGTGAAGCCTATAAACTAAAAACTTGGCTGCAAGTCGAAATTGCTGTTTGTGAGGCTCAAGCTGAACTTGGTTACATTCCATCTGAGGCCGTTGAGGAAATTAAGGCCAAGGCAGATTTTGATCCAAAGCGGGTTTTAGAAATTGAGGCTGTAGTCCGCCATGATGTCATTGCTTTCTTGACAAATGTCAATGAATATGTTGGTGATGCCGGACGCTACATTCACCTGGGTTTAACTAGTTCGGATGTTTTGGATACAGCTTTAGCACTGCAATTAGTTGCCAGTCTGGATATATTGTTGCAACGTCTGGAAGATTTGATTGGTGTAATTCGCCAAAAAGCACGGGAACATCGTCATACAGTAATGGCTGGCCGATCGCACGGTATTCACGCAGAACCGATTACTTTTGGTTTTAAACTAGCTGGTTGGTTAGCAGAAGTGTTGCGACACCAAGAACGCTTGAGAATACTCCGCAAAACGATCGCTGTCGGTAAAATTTCTGGTGCAGTCGGAACATACGCGAATATTGAACCGCGTGTAGAAGCGATCGCTTGTCAAAAACTCGGACTCGAACCCGATACAGCCTCAACTCAAGTTATTTCCCGCGATCGCCACGCTGACTACGTGCAACAATTAGCTTTGGTAGCCGCAACCATTGAACGCTTTGCTGTAGAAATTCGCAACCTCCAAAAAACAGACGTTTTGGAAGTTGAAGAATTTTTCGCCAAAGGTCAAAAAGGCTCCTCAGCAATGCCACACAAGCGCAACCCCATCCGTTCGGAACGACTGACAGGAATGGCACGACTCGTCAGAAGTCATGCCGGTGCAGCTTTAGAAAACGTTGCTTTATGGCATGAGCGAGACATTTCTCACAGTTCTGTAGAACGGGTAATTTTGCCAGATGCTTGTACTTTGACGCATTTTATGTTGTCAGAAATAACCGATTTGGTGAAAAACTTGTTGGTTTATCCTGAGAACATGAAACGCAATCTCAACTGTTACGGCGGCGTTGTGTTCAGCCAAAAAGTGTTATTGGCTTTGATAGACAAGGGAAGCAGCCGAGAAGAGGCTTATGCGATCGTTCAAGAAAGCGCTCACGCCGCTTGGAATCAGCCAGAAGGAAACTTCCAAGACTTGATTAGCAAAGATCCGCGTGTTACCCAAAAGTTGTCTCCAGCAGAACTAGAGGTTTGTTTTGATCCCCAGCAACATCTGCGGCATTTAGAAGAAGTTTACCAACGATTAGGTATTTAAGATTAATTTACTTGTAGTAGGCGTTTAGGCACTTACTATAAGTAAATTACCCCAAAAATATGCAGATATCATCAAAAAAGATATAGAACCCATTTGACATCTTAGGAAGAACCCGCAAGCCTCTTAATCATTAGCCTGATGAAGCAGAGGTTGAGTTTGGCAGTGGCACTAGCTAGAGTTCGTTCAAAGTTTTTCACCAGAATTTTACAACGCTCCATCCAAGCATTGGAGCGCTCGATCACCCATCTGGCTACTGCTGGAACAAATCCAGATTTTCCTTGTGCTGCTTTTTCTTGTTGTGAGGGTTTAGTAGAAAGTTGAAACTGTATTTTGGTCATGATCTCTGGGTAAATCCGCTCTAGTTCCTGAGTCAAGTATTCTGAGTGATAGCCATGATCTAGCAGAATGGTGATCTTGGGAATGTCGATAGGTTTTGACTTGAAGTAGTCGATGTTGAGAGTAAACTTCTCTTTTAATCCGGCATCATCCGAGACATTGGCACGAGTGCAGTGCGTAAAAAAGGGAAACCCAAGGGTGTCAATAGCCAGATGCCTTTTAATGCCGTTGGTAGCTTTGTAGAAACAAAAACCTTTCGACTCCACACTGGCATTGCAGGTATTTTTCACAGCTTGGGAGTCAATGATGATCAACGTCGTCCAGTGCGGTTTTTTTTAACCTGTTCACGCACAAGTCCTAAGTAAGACACTCATCAGTTCCTCCAATACTCCAGCAGATCGCCATTGTTTGTAATGCCAATAGACCGTGGAGTAAGGGGGGAAGTCTTTAGGTAAGTCTTGCCAATTGCACCCATTTTTCAGTTGATAGAGAATTCCGTTGAATATCTCTCGCTTTGTCCAGTTACTCGGTCGAGTCTGCTTCTTAGTCGGTAATATCTCAAGCAATAAGGGTTCAAAAATTTCCCATTCTGCATCAGTGAAGTCGCTGGAATACGTCATTAGCATTGGATTTTAGATGCTGAGGAGTACCTTAATTCAAAACCTCACAAGATGTCAAATGGGTTCTATAAAGGTACCAACAATATTTAATATTGCAATCTGTTTGATGCTCGAATTATTGCCAGCACTGGGTAGTATACATAACAAATACTTACTTATGTATTAATATTACGAGTGCTTTGATGATTGAAATCCTAGCCACACTTTCTGCCTCTGCGGCAGCAGGAATGAGAATAGGCATACCTTTGCTAATTATTGGCTTATTGCAGGGTAGCAACTTGTGGTCACAAGTTCCAATCTTATCTCACATTTCTCCACCAATATTATTATGTTGCCTCACCAGTTGGTCATTAATTGAATTATTAGCCTCAAAAAAGCTCTGGGGGCAAAGATTGCTCCAAGTGGTTCAGTTATTCATGTCTCCCCTTGTAGGCGCAATTATGGGGTTAGGAGTAGCTACAGCAACAGCAACCCCAAACTGGCTGATTGCCATAATTGGAGGTTTATTAGCTTTGGTACTCCAGCTCGTCCAAATTGGTTGGTTCTATCGGTTACGTGGCTTACCGTTGTGGGCAGTCTTTCTTCAAGATACCTTGTGCATTGCTCTAGTACTATTTGCCTTTGATGCTCCCTGGCAAGGAGGAGTAATTGCTTTAATACTGCTGTGGTTCGCACTTCGTAGTGCTAAACAGTGGTATGACTGGTATAACAAAGGCAGAAAAGGGCATGGGGCATAAGGAATGGGGCATGACAGACAAGTGAGATGAGGAAGTATGGGAAGTAGGAAAACTAAGGGGAGATTTGCACTAAGCTTTTCGCCTCTGCTCAATGCCCAATGCCCAATGCCCCATTCCCTTTATCGCAAAAGCCCAATCATGTGCAAGAAGCCATGACCGGTAATCAGTTCTACGATTAAGGCAATAAAACCCAGCATCGCAATCCGACCATTCCATACTTCAGCACTAGTCGTCAGACCCCATTCCCAACGCTCTTGAGGGTACATCTTGACCATTTTTTTCATTTGAGCAGCTTGCGAAAGCTTGAAACTGGGGTTTCTCAGTGCATCAATCACTAATTCGGCTAGTGCATTAATAAATACTGGATGAGTATTAGGAGCAGGTACGCGGCGGAAGTTGTGAATTCCTGATTCTTCGGCTACTTCTCGATACTCAATATCAATTTCTTGTAGTGTCTCGATATGCTCTGAGACAAAACTGATTGGCACCACAACCAAATCTTTCACGCCTTCTGCGCCTAGTTCTTTGAGGGCATCTTCAGTATAGGGTTGGAGCCATTCTACTGGGCCGACACGACTTTGGTAAGCTAAGGTGTGAGCATTGGGTCGATTGAGAGTCTGCATAATCAACGCAGTACATTCTTCAATTTCCACTTGGTAAGGGTCGCCTGCTTCTTCAACGTAGCTTTTCGGAACGCCATGAGCGCTGAAGAATATATGAACGTCATTCGGGTTGGGGAATTGCTCAAGTTCTTGGGCTATGAGTTGCGCCATTGCTTGAAGATAGCCTGGTTGTTTATACCAAGAAGGAATGACGGTGTAATCAATAGGTTGGAGTTTTGGATCTTCTTGCCAAAGCTTGTCTAAAAGCCGGAAGCTGGAACCACTGGTACTGATAGAAAACTGGGGATATAGTGGTAATATTACCAGGTGTTCTACCTTGTCTTGGGTAATTTGTGCGATCGCCTCTTCTGTATAGGGATGCCAATAACGCATTCCCACGTAAATATTAACTTCTTGCCCTAAAAAACCTAACTGTTCTTTTAAAGCTTCCCCTTGCGCTTCTGTGATCTGCCGCAACGGGGAACCACCACCGATTTGCTTATAATTTTCTTGAGATGTTCTGGTTCGCCGTGTGGCAATAAACCAGGCTAGGGGCTTTTGCAACCAGCGAAATGGTAGGCGAATAATTTCCGGATCGGAAAATAGATTGTACAAAAACGGCCCAACATCTTCTAGCTTATCAGGGCCACCGAGATTGAGTAATAAGACGCCTACACGACCCATAGCAGTTACTTTCCCCCAATCTTTTCAGGTTTTTTACTAATGTTAACAATATATCTTTATTAAATATAAAGCTTAATAGCAAGGAAATATGCAATGGCAACAATTTTAAGAGATTGGAGTTACCGCTATCAGTGGTTATATGATGGTATCTCTCGTTTAGCAGCCTTAAGTGTAGGTGGTGAAGCCCGTTTTCGGCAACTTGCTTTGCAAGGCTTAACAATTCACTCAGATTCTCAGGTTTTAGATTTATGTTGTGGTAGTGGACAAACGACGGAGTTTTTAGTAAAAACTTCACAAAACGTAACAGGATTAGACGCTTCACCTAAGTCTTTACAACGGGCGCGGCTAAATGTACCGGAAGCTTCATACATAGAAGCTTTTGCTGAAGAGATGCCATTTGCAGATAATTTGTTTGATGTGGTGCATACGAGCGTTGCATTACACGAGATGCAGCCTCAGCAATTACGAAAAATTATTAATGAAGTTTATCGGGTGCTGAAGCCGGGAGGAGTGTTTACGCTGGTGGATTTTCACGCTCCGACAAATCCGATATTTTGGCCTGGGATATCGGTGTTTTTGTTGTTGTTTGAGACGGAAACAGCTTGGGAATTGCTGAAAACTGATTTAGCTGAGTTGTTAGCTATGACTGGCTTTGAAGTGAGTAAATCTACTTTATATGCAGGTGGGAGTTTGCAAGTGATACAGGCGAATAAATGAACAATACTACTTTATTAATGGCAGCTAGGAGACTCTGCTATTAATAAAGTATAGGTGATTTTTATATAGTACTTAAGCAGGTAGGCGGTGAAAAAATGACGCAGGAACTAATAGACCTCAAAAAGAGTATTTTGGAAGGACGTTATGCAGATGCTTTAGCAATTGTAGACGAATTAGAAGGCATGAGTAAACAAGCTATTCTGCGGAATATCCAAGCTTATTTAAGGATTTTGCTGATTCATTTGATTAAGAACCAAGTAGAACAACGATTAACTGGTTCATGGGCAAATTCTATTCGTAATTCAATCCGAGAAATTAAAAATCTTAATATCAAAGATAAGAAAAAATCTTACTATATTAATTTAGGTGAGTGGGAGAGTTTAATAGAAGAGGAAGTGATTGAAGATGCGATCGCTGATGCCAGCGATGAAGTAATGAATGGAGTATATAATCAATTCCAACTGTCTGAAATAGTGGATAGGAACCAAATTATTCAGATTGCGTTGAAGTTTTTGGCGCTAACTTATTCTTATTCAGCTAAGGAATTAACCGCAGTTGTGGCTGAAAATTTAATTCAGTTATCCGGTGGAGAAGATTGGAAAACAGGTAGGCGGTAAAATTTTTTAATCCCTAATAGGGATTTAGATAAATTGCAATTAGAGTTTATCCATTGGTTTCTATTTCTTTTGAGGTTTCAATCCCTAATAGGGATTTAGATAAATTGCAATATGTTTTTTAAGCCATCTAGGATATAATGCTTTTGTTTCAATCCCTAATAGGGATTTAGATAAATTGCAATCGTTTAGCATCCAACACTTAGCCACTGTTTTTTAGTTTCAATCCCTAATAGGGATTTAGATAAATTGCAATAGCGGGAGCCTGAAAGCCAAGCTATATTTAGTTTTCAAGGTGCGGTTGCGCGGTTCTAGAGCAATCATAGCATTAGAGAATTTCTTTGGAAAGAGTGTCGGGAAAGTTTGAAAGCTGAAACTCAATTTTTGTAAGCATTTCAAAGATTGCGCGGATGAATTTGGACAATTAGTGGGGTGAAATGCTTGCTGGTGTTGAGATAGAAGCACTTTTTTTCGGGTGTGAAATTTGTACACCTACCCTTGCGCGCATTTGACCATACAGTAACCTAAATATAAGGGAACTTAGTAATTCAACGTAGAGATGATGAAAGAAATAACGCGCCGCAAATTTATTGCAACAGCGACAGTGGCGACAGGTTTTGCCCTTGCAGTACAACCCATTTCTGCCGGAGTCATCACTACTGATGCCAAGGGGTTAGTAGCTGGTGCAGTGAAAATTCCTGTTAAAGATGGCGAAATTCCTGCCTATAGAGCAGCACCAGCTACCGGTGACAATTTCCCAATCGTTCTGGTAATCCAGGAAATTTTTGGCGTACACGAGCATATCCAGGATATCACTCGTCGCTTTGCTCGGTTGGGATATTTAGCGATCGCACCCGAATTATTTATCCGTCAAGGCGATGTCTCGAAGTTAAGCAATATAGACGAAATTCGTCCAATTGTCGCCAAAGTACCAGATGCCCAAGTATTATCCGATCTTGATGCTACTGTAAACTGGGCAAAGAAGTCAGCTAAGGGTAATGGCGCGAAGTTGGCAATTACAGGCTTCTGTTGGGGCGGTCGTATTACCTGGTTATATGCTGCACATAATCCCCAGGTGAAGGCTGGTGTAGCTTGGTATGGGCGACTTGTGGGCGATGCTAACGAACTTCAGCCCCAGTATCCCGTGGATATTGCATCAAAACTGACAGTCCCGATTCTCGGACTTTATGGTGGGAAAGATACAGGTATTTCTCTTGATACAGTAGAGCAGATGCGCGATCGCTTACAGTCCAGCAGTAGCAAATCTGAAATTATCGTCTATCCCAATGCACCCCACGCATTTTTTGCCGATTATCGCCCCTCCTACCGCCAGCAAGAAGCTCAAGATGGTTGGAAACGCCTCTTGGCATGGTTTAAGGAAAATGGTGTTTAAAAAATTAGCTACTTATGAACTGTGACGCTGAAAAAAGTTCCAAATTGTTTCACTGGCGTTCAGCCCCAACTTCGCATTGAATTTGTTTAGGTTCTCGTCAGTTGAAGAACCACCAGGCCAGAAATGTCCACCGTTGACTACCGCTAGCTGCCAAACTTCGGAATTGCCACTGCAACCTGTGTAGATAGCGGTTTTTACTTTATCTTCAGAAAAATTTGGAGATGCATTTGATAAGGTGCATCGATCGTGCGATCGCCAAAACTGTACCATGTCTGAGATCGAAACCAGCGCTCCTCGTTGAGTGCGATCGTCACCTTCATAAAGTACATCGCGATCGTTTGTACCGTTGATCGTTAACATCGATATCGGAGTTTGAGGCTGACAACTAGGTTTGAGTCTAACTGGGAGCGAACCAGCTACTGATGCAAAGCCAGCAATTTTATCAGGTAGCTTACAAGCTAGTGCTTGAGTAAGTATGCCACCTCTAGAAAAACCAGTGGCATAAACTTTATGACTATCAATATTAAGTTGCTGCTGAAGATGATTAATCAAAGCACTGACAAATAAAACATCATCTACCTTTCCTTGAGCGTTACCTCTAAGACTCCATTTTTGGTCAATTCCATCTGGATAAACAACAATAAATCCTTTTTGGTCTGCTAATTCATTAAAGCGAGTCACATTACTGATAGACCGACCATTACCATCATCTCCATGAAACACTAAAACTAATGGTATCGGGCGGTGTAGGTTATAAGATTTTGGAGTGTAAAAATAGTAAGTCCGTAACTTTCCTTGATCGTATAGTTCTCCATAATTATCACCAATCAAGATTTTTTCTTTAGTTATATTTTTTTCGTCAGCCTGAATGGAATCGCAGGCTGTTACGAAACTAACTCCTAGTATAAATATTAAAAACTTTTTTAAAAGATGAGAATTTTTAGATATATTCATGTTGATTAAATTGACTTATCTTAACTACTTGTATTTAATTATAAGTCTTATTCAGCAACAAAGTTTTAACTAATAGAGGCTAACAACTTTAGTTGTTAGCCTCTATTTAGATATTAAACTCTGACATTTACATAACGAGCAGGAACTCTAACTTTAACCCACCTGTGACCGCGTCGTACTGTTTCCCAATGTGCAGGAATTAACTTTCGTTGATATCGGGCAACAACAGGTCTACGCACAATAGCAGCTCTATGAACATTGGGTCTGACAATGATTTCTGCTGCTGATGCTTGTGACGGTAAGGAGGAAATTGCAAATGGGAGAGCAAGTAATGTACCTAATAAAATACGTTTCATATCCAAATCTCCATCAATTAATTTGCTTGAGTTTTATACAGCATTTATCAATAATTCGCGAACAAATATTCTTACTCATTAGCTTTACAGTAAGCTTTGTTTGTTACACGAATTAATTGATTTGCTGTATTGCTCTCAGTTTAAAATGCTGAATAAGAAAACACAGTGTAGTAAAGTCATAATGTCAGTATGACTTTATTCACATTTTAAACTTTGGACAAAAAAAAAGGAGTTTAGAATTCTCCCTTGAGTCTTATTTATTACTTAATAAAGTATAATTACTGAATTCTGTATGCAATCATTCCAATCAATACGGCAAGACCTAGCGCTCTGCGAAAATAATTAACGCCTTGAAATAGCTCCATCCACGCCCAAGTAAACAATGCGCCATTTGCCACAAAGTCTAACACTGTATTGATTTTACCACTTGTAAAAACTAGAGTGAGTAAACTAGCTACTATCCAAAGAATAAGTGGTGGGTTTGGCATTTGAGCCACAACAATTTTGCCACTGCTGTCACGGAAGGTTTTATCAACTAACGTGTTTTCCATTGTTTGAAATTACTACTTAGGTAAAATTATTAACTTGCAAAAATTACGCAGTAATTTATTGATAATAGGCTGAGATTTAATTGCAAGTTATTTAAAAAAATTAAAACATTAAACCAATTCTATTTTCACCCATCTAATTGCTGAGATTAGAGCAGTAAAGGATATTCATATATGACTATATTGAAAGACATAATTACACAAATGCCAATGCGTATTTCTTTATTCTCGACGTACTTAAAATAGAAAAGCCTCCCATAATGGGAGGCTGAAAAGTTAGCGGAGACAACTTGTTAAACTACAGCGATCGCTCCTCCTAATGCAGAGAAAATGGCGGAGACGAATGCTGTGGCAAACAGCCACCACGCTGCTGTAGCTGCGGCTTTGCGGGTTTCTTCTGCTTGCCGCTGTGCTTGATGTTTTACCTGTTCTAGACGGCGTTGGGCTTCCTGCTGTATGCGTTCTGCACGTTGTAATACTGTGTTGCGTGCCCGTTCAATTTGGTCGATGATTCGGTTGGCATCTTCTTCGGAGATGTCCTCACGAGAACTCATGATTGCCACTAGGGTATCACGGTCAAAGGAGGACAAGCGATCGCGCAGGGCATCAAAACCTGCTTGGGGATCGTCAAAAACTGTGCGAAGATCGCGCTTAATACTATCATAGTTAAGTTCTGGGCGATCCAGGGAGTTGAGATAGTTACGAATGCGGGCGAAAACCCCGTCAATTGCATCTTGAATGCCCCGTTGAATGCTGCGTACTTGTTCGACAAATTGATCCCTTACGGACACCATATTATCGGCAATCCGCGCTGCTTCTTCATCAGAAATATCTTCCCGAATTTTCAGCAAGGCAATGATGGTATCACGGTCAAACTGGGAAAGGCGATCGCCAAAACTTTCTACTCCAACTCGCGGATCGTGCAACAATAATTGCAAGTCGCGTTTGATACCTTCTGGGTTGAGTTCTTCTTTACCCGTTTGACGCAGATACTCTTCCAAATAACCTTTGAAGGATTCTACTCTTTGTTGTGTACGGCTAGCTAGACGACGAGGCGCACGCACAAAGTTACGAATCGAAGTTTGGGTGGAATCAATGATTTCGTTGACTTGTTCTTCACTCAAGTCTTGGCGTTGACTAAGCAATTTCACCAATGTATCTCTGTCTACCCGCGACAACCGACGGCGCAATGCGACGGCTCCCTCTTTGGGATTTTCAAACAATCTGGTCAAGTCTCGCTGAATGCCTTCTGGATTGAGTTCTTGTTTGCCAGTATTTCGGAGATAATCTGCGATCGTTGTTGTCACAGAGTCGTATTGCTCTTTAGCTTTATCGACTACAATTTGAGGTGTGTGGCGAATATTATACCATGACTCCTCAGTAGCATTGATGATTTGATTAACTTGATCTTCACTCAAATCTTCCCGTTGACTCAACAATTGGACTAAGGTATCGCGGTCAAAGCGAGACAAGCGTGCCCGAATTGAGCTAATTCCAGCTTGCGGATCTTCTAGTATCTTTTTGAAGTCGGCGCGGATGGCATCAGGATTCAGTTCTGATTTGCCGGTGTTACGCAGATATGATTCTACATTTATCCACAGGGTTTCTGCTTGATATTGTGCCTGTTCTGCTAGTCCTTTGGATTCTACCAAGACGCGATCGCGTTGTTTTTCCAACTCATCGACAATGCTATCTACTTCATATAACTGGACATCGTTACGTTGTAGCAATATCTGCCGAATTTCTTGGCGGTCAAGGTGCGCTAGCCGCAATGTCAGGGTTTCATAATCTGCTTCTGAGTCTTCCAGCAGTGGTTTAAAATTCTGCTCAATGCCTTCGGGTGTCAAATCTGCCTTGGGAGTAACGAGCAGATAACTTTCTACTGCACGTTGCAAGTCTTGAACTATATCTCTTTCTTCAATAGCTCTGACTGTTACTAGCACTTCTTGGCGGACTGTTTCTAGCTGATTGGCAATGCGCTGAATTTGGGCTTGGGTAAGCAATCCCCGTTGTTGCAGAATATTGGCAAAATCATTACGGGATAGTCGTTCTAGTTCCCGGCGGACGATTCCAGGGTCGGCTGCTGGGTCGTAGATGACATCATGAAATTCCTGGGCAATTCTTTCTGGACTCAGTTGCCAAGCATAAGTATTGTGCAGGTAGTTTTCAACATCAGCCCGAATTGGGCTATAGGGTTGTGATGGTGTTGGCAAACCTAGCTTATCTGCTTGTTGAGAGACTTTATCTTTGGCGGTGGTGAGACTACGCAAGATTTTTTCCACATCCAAATCAGGCAAATCTGCCCGTCCCAGCACAGTGGCGGTTAAGGCGGATAGTGCTTGCTGGATTGTACTTTGCATTGGGCCAGAGCCTGCCTTTTGGTTTTGGTCAGTTTCTTTGGAACCACCCTGTTCTGCTAATAACCGATCCAGTTTGGCGTTGAGTTCATCTGTTTTGGTTTGTCCTGGTGGGAGTGATTTCAAATAATCCATTAACTCACCCAGCCGATCTGCGGTGGGTGCTTGCTGACTTACCACTTGCTGCCAAACCTTATATAAGGTATCAGAAATCCGGCTAACGTCTTTTTTGGAAAGATCGGTGCGGCTGCTGACTAACTCGATAAACTTTTGGCGGTCGATGTTGCGGATATCTGGAGTCCCAGCGATCGCTTTTAATTGCGGATCGTTGAGTAAATTTTCAAAATCACTCCGAATCTTTGATACATCGAGTTCTGGAGGACGAATCTTTTCTAAGTAATCTTCAATGTTTTCTCGGATACTTACGGGGTCGATGGCGCTTCCTAGTTCTCGACGGACAGCAGCAGCGGCGGCTTCAGCTGTGGCTACCACTTGGTTATTTACAGCTTTCGCACCTAGTGCGGCGGTAGCAGTTCCCATAATCGCCTGAAAGCCAGATGTTGCCGTATTGACAACTGAGCCAATTAAGGAGCCTACGGTGGTGGAACTTACCCAAACTAAGAGCAAAAAGTAAGCACCCCAAATCACTAAACCGAGAATCGCTCCCAATCCTCGGTCTGAGATCACAAGGCTCAATTTTACTGCTAGGTAAGAAGCGATTAATAAGGCGATCGTCACAGTGGCTAATGTCCAAATTCCCACTGCTGTACCGATTTTGCGAATATTACCGCCCAAACTTTCCACCTCCCTACTATCTGAATCCGAGTCAGATGAGTGCCCCAGGTAGGAAATACCGAATGCAAGGGAGAGATTAGTTAGAACTAATTGGAAAGCAAAGGCAAGAATCACGCCGGAGATTAAAGCCACAAAAAAGCGTGGCCCGGAAATGAGAACCGATGCTTGTTCTGGTGTGACGTTTGAGCGTTCTAATGGAACCTGTGCTAACCACAATAGTGGTTTATAGAGTCCCACCATGATTTCCGTACTTTGGAACATTGGATTTCCTTCTACCTACTAAGTTTCAATTTGGGGAATTAAGAATTTCTTGAGAAGCAACTCTTAGTATTTATTATGTTTGTACCTATGGCAATACCTAACTCTTTAGATCACAATCGTAGAATTTACGTCTTTAAAGCATCTCTCCAAAGGCTGAAACCCTCATACAGCGGAAGATATAACTTTTGTTAGCTCTTGGTAAAGAACATAATTCAATGGCAAGCAATCTTACTTAATTTACTGCTAATTTTAATTTTAATTGTTTAATTTATAGTGAGTAACTCTATTTTCAAAATAGTTTGCTTTCAAATAGTTTAGATTTATTTCAATATCTGTTTTTATCACCCTCTCTAGGTGGATTTATTTATAATAATACGTTTAAGCATCGGTCAGAAGAAGTGCTTGTCTTTTGTGTCTATAGACAGAAAGCATTCTAGTTATTAATAGCTACATTAAAGTTAACAAACGAATTGTTGAGGGCAAGGAAATGGCAACTCCTTTTTCTAGAGATTTGCTAATAATGTCAACAGAATATAATAGTTGCGATCGCAATGATTTTCTGTTTTATTAGACTCCTCAAGCCTCAATTTTAAACGGTCGTTTTGCAATGATTGGCTTTCTTGCCTATTTAATTTGGGATTTAGTTGGCTATAAAGTTTTGTACTTGATTGGTTACGAGAGCATTTAAAGAATAAAAACCAACTTGATTAGGAAGGAAAAAACAATGAAAACTCGTCCCTCTACTGATTTACCAGCTGTTGCACCGGAATACAACGGTATAGACCGGAATGCATTTTTGTTTGGTTGGACTCCTCAAGCCGAAATTTGGAATGGTCGCTTGGCGGCTATTGGTTTCCTTGCTTATTTGCTTTGGGATTTAGCTGGTTATAGCGTCTTGCGTGACGTTTTACATTTGATTAGCTACTAGAAACTAAACACCTAAAAAACTATTAGATTTTGGAGAAAAAAATGGCAACTCAAGAAACTCGTCCCTCTACTGATTTACCAGCTGTTGCACCGGAATACAACGGTATAGACCGGAATGCATTTTTGTTTGGTTGGACTCCTCAAGCCGAAATTTGGAATGGTCGCTTGGCGGCTATTGGTTTCCTTGCTTATTTGCTTTGGGATTTAGCTGGTTATAGCGTCTTGCGTGACGTTTTACATTTGATTAGCTACTAGAAACTAAACACCTAAAAAACTATTAGATTTTGGAGAAAAAAATGGCAACTCAAGAAACTCGTCCCTCTACTGATTTACCAGCTGTTGCACCGGAATACAACGGTATAGACCGGAATGCATTTTTGTTTGGTTGGACTCCTCAAGCCGAAATTTGGAATGGTCGCTTGGCAGCTATTGGTTTCCTTGCTTATTTGCTTTGGGATTTAGCTGGTTATAGTGTCCTGCGCGACGTTTTACATCTGATTGGCTACTAGTCGTCTGCTACAAGCATTATGATAGGTTAAGATATGTTTGTAGTAAGCACTTAAGTGCTTATAGCGCTTCCCATTCAGAGACGGTACAATATTGCACCAATTTGGCAAATTTACCAAGATTGTTAATTCGTAGGTTGGGTTGAGTAACAAAACCCAACCTATACATTTTTATTTTTTAGCCTTAGCAGTATTGCATTGGCTTCTACAAATGCTTGCCAGTTTTCCACATACGACCTTTGAAAGTTTATTTATTGTGTAGCAAAAAAGTCACTTACAAGTAGGTGACTTTTCTCCGATCAAAATTTGACAAAAATTACTGAAATTTTAAAGAGTGATTATTCATCAATACTACTGGGAATACCCAAAACAGCACAGGGAAATTTAGAACCTAGTGCTTCAATCATTGGATGATTGACAGAGTTGCAACCTAGAAACAGAATATCAGCCGCTTCTGATTCAACAACTTTGCGAAGTTCTGTAGAAATGCAGCCAAATCGCAAATGAGATTTGAAAGAACCCTGCCATTCTTCAGCCAAACTTCGGGCTTGCCAGAGAATTATATCTGCTTGTTGTAGAGGAGCGATCGCTGTCTGTAATTTAGGTTGAGTTAATACCTGTGTGACAGACTTTGATACTTCACTAACTTCACATTCTAATGAAGATTGTTGTTGGGGAAAACTCAAGATATTTGAATACTGATTGCTTTGATTATCTTCTACTACATAAACGGCTTGAACTGTAACTTCTGTATTGGTGGCCAAACGCGTTTGATGGGCAACCCAAAAGGCAATATCTAATGCCGTATGACTGTTGGGAGATGCATCATAAGCAACAATTAAATTAACTGCTTTCGCCTTTTGAAGTTTTTTAGAAAAAGGTTTTTTTGGTTCTGGCAGTAGTACCATTTGTTCGATTAAATCATCTCGGCCTGTGGCACTTTGCAGACGTGCTAACATTGGCTTTATTTGCACAGCTTTACTTCTCCTAATGAAATGAATTAGCAATGAGAAGCAGGGCGACCAATTTTAGATTTTGGACTTCGGCTAGGTTCAGTCGAAGGATTTTGGATCTTAGATTGAGTGATGATAACCAAAATTTCAAATCTTAAAATTAGTCAAGGAAACCCCAATAATAACTGTATTACAGCCAAGGTCTTGGGGGTTCCTTCCATTGCCTACGGAGTTAGCTGACGGGCTAAGACTGGAAGGTGTCTCTCTCTTAGAAGTGCTGAGTGCTAAGTGCTGAGTTAATATTAATAATTCTTAACTTCTGACTCTTAACTCCTCATTTTCTATGAGATACGCCCCACAATATGGTTCCTCCGTTCCAAATTCAGCTTTCATGGATTTGAATTAGGCTACCCACTAAAAAAATGATAATCTAATTTACTCGTCTTGGGCAAAATATCGATCGAGGAAATTTAGGGCGTGGTTGCGGAGTTCAAAATACTCTTTTGAGTTTCGCATGGCGGCGCGATCGCGCGGATGCTCAAAAGGAACTTCTAAAATCTCCCCGATATTAGCAGCTGGGCCATTGGTCATCAAAACGATGCGATCGGACATATAAATTGCTTCGTCTACATCGTGGGTAATCATCATCACTGCTTGACGATTATTTTCCCAAATATCCAATACCTGCCGTTGCAATTTGCCACGAGTTAGTGCATCTAATGCCCCAAAAGGTTCATCCATCAGCAACATTTTGGGACGAATTGCTAAGGCTCTGGCAATACCTACTCGTTGTTTCATACCTCCAGAAATTTCATCAGGATATTTGTCAGCCGCCGCCGTCAAGTTTACCATTGCCAAGTGTTCATTTACAATGCTAATTTTTTCAGAGCGATTAGCATTTTTTAGCACTTCATCTACGGCTAAACGGATATTTTCTCGCACTGTTAACCAAGGTAACAGAGAATAGTTCTGAAATACCATCATCCTTTCGGCTCCTGGCTGACGAATTTCTTTCCCATCTAGTCTGACTGAACCGGAAGTGGCTTTTTCTAAACCAGCTACTATTTTGATTAGAGTTGATTTCCCACAACCTGAGTGACCAATTACAGAAATATATTCATCTTCATCAATTGTTAAATTAACTTTATCTAAAACGACAAAGTTATCTTTATCAGGTGTCGGATAAGACTTGACTAAATTTTCAATTTCTAAAAATCCAGCGCGGGGCAGAACTTCGGTCTGGGTATTAATAGGTAATGAGGTATATTCCATCATCAAAGGCTCCGGAAACAATTTAGTCAATCAATATTTGAACTTGGGATTTAAGACATGAAAAAACGAGTGGGAGCGTTAGCCCTGATGGCAAAACTATTCAAATAACCCACCGGATCGCTGGGGTCGAAGCCTTTCTTATCTATAAATACCTCTGGTGGTTCGACCTTGTAATCATCCTTGGGACATTGGATGCCCATTTCCGATGCTATCTCGCGGTATAAATCCGTTCTCCAGCCTTGTCCAGCTAGTTTCTCGGCATTTTTGGGGAATTCCTTGATTTGTCCCCACCGTGCTGCTTGTGTCATCAACCAGAGACTTCTCGATCGCCATAAGAATGTGGAGTGTTCTCCTGGCTGTTTGGGAAGGTTGTCAGGAATATCGAAGAAAATCGTGGTGTCAGCAGCTTTAATGGTGCGGTCTTTGCCATCAAAGCCGCCATAGTTGTAATTGCCGAGAATTGCCGGACTTGTAAACTTCGCAATTGGCGCACCTTTCTTTTTGGGTCTAGCACCCGTAAAGGAACGGTCTGTAAGCAGTTCGGCTACTTCTTGGCGGTTTTCTGCTTTGCTGCAATACTGGCAGGCTTCAATCATCGCCTTGACTAGAGAACGATAGGTTTTGGGATATTTCTCGATGAAAGATTCCATCACGCCCAAAAGTCGATCTGGGTGTCCCAACCAGACTTCTTTACCTTGTGCAAAGGTAAAGCCAATGTTTTCATTACCAGTTATTGCTCGTGTATTCCAAGGTTCTGCAACCATGTAAGCTTGCATTGCCCCAATCCGTACGTTTGTTACCATTTGGGGAGGCGGAACGATAATGATGCGAAACTCTTTAAGCGGATCGACACCTGCGGCGGCGGATAAGTAACGGATAAAGTATTCGTAAATGGAGGAACTTAATACTACTGCCCAAACTCTGTTTTCTGGCGGTTGGTTGTCAAAGTAACCTCGGAAATCGCGCCCAAAGGCTTCTAAAGCGCCATCGCCATATTTTTCTTGATACTCGTACCACGGACGCAGCCCAAAATCCCACATGGCTTTATTCATGGTCATGGCGTTACCGTGGCGATGTATGGTCATCGCTGCACACAATGGGGCGTGGCGTGCGCCTTCGGCACCAATTCTGGCGTTGGTAACTGCACCAGATACTACGGGTGAAGCATCCAGGCGACCAAAAATTACACCGTCGCGGGAGGTGGCCCAACTGGCTTCGCGGTTGAGTGTAACGTTTAAACCATACTTGCGGAAGAAACCTTTTTTCCAGGCGATCGCAAATGGCGCACAATCATTAACAGGAACGTAACCAACTGTAAGATCGGCTTTTTCTAGGTCGCCGCTTTTAACTACTGGTTGCACAGCTAAGGCTTCTTCTGTCAATCCTTTGGCCGATCTATCTCCTGAAATCCCACAGGAAGACAGCGCCATTCCCGCCGTTGTTGCTCCTATTCCTTTAATAATATCTCGTCGAGTCCAGTTAATATCACCCATTCTTGTAGCTCCATTGGTGATTGATTGCTCGCGTTCCAGGCGCAGAGTCTCGTTAAATCTTGCTGTTTTGATAGCAGCCGAATTTTCTTAGTTAGAAGTTTTAGGGCGATGGGTTACTAGTTCTTCGATTTTGCCCACGGCATAATCCAGAATTAACCCAGTTACACCAATTACCAACACAGCTAAAAAGACTGAACTCAGGTTTAAGCGACTCCATTCATCCCAGACAAAGAAGCCGATACCAATACCACCTGTGAGCATTTCCACGGCGACGATTACCAGCCAAGCTATGCCTAAACTAATTCGTAAACCTGTAAAAATATACGGCAAACTTGCAGGCCAAATGATTTTTGTAATCCGTCGCCAACGGGGCATTTCTAGCACTCGTGCCACATCTAAATAATCTTTGGGAACGCTAGAAACTCCTAAAGCGGTATTAATAATTGTCGGCCATAAGGAAGTAATAAAGATGACAAAAATGGCTGAAGGATCTGCTAAATTGAAAATTGCTAAGGCGATGGGTAGCCAAGCTAGGGGCGATACGGGTTTAAAAATTTGAATAATCGGATTAAGCGCTATCATTGCCGGTCTGGACATGCCAATTAGAAACCCCAGAGGAATCGCTACTACCGCACCCAACAAAAAGCCTATTAATACCCGGCGCAGACTTGCGATCAATAGCCAACCAATTCCTAAATTCCCTGGGCCTCGCTGATAGAAAGGATTTAAGATGTAGTCTAAATTAGCGATTAGCGCTTCTGGTGGGGTGGGCATCAATTCATGGTTGGCAAGTGCAACAATCCACCACAACACAATTATTCCCAAGAAGCCTAATACAGGTAGAAAGAAGACATCCCTGACAATAACAGGTTTTGTTTTTTTCCAAGCAGCTTGTCCAGCGATCGCAGCGATCGCAGCCAAATTTAGTTGAAATATCATTTACGACCTCAACAGATTTAAGTGCAGGTACAAAAAATCCGAGCAGTACCAGCCTTGGACACCGATGAGATCGGAACATTATAAAAATGCCGTCTCTTCAGTCTCCTCTCAATGCCTACGAAGTTAGCTGACGGGCTAGGGCTGAGAGATGCCCTTCACAAGAAAGTTATGAGTTATGAGTTATGAATTAAATATTAGTATTAGTAAGTTCCAACTCCTCACTCTCAACTCCTCACTTTCTATGAGATACGCCCCACAATTTGGTTCCTCCGCTCCAGCGTTATGCACTGTGACACGCTGAATTAGGCTGACTTACTCTAATGGATACTAAATTATGCACAATATAACATCGATCCTCAGTAAAAGCCATCTATCTTATGATAACTATTGTTTATTTTAATACTTAAATTAAATGTTAATAACTAGTCAATGGCAACAAATAAGACTTGTGTATCTAGTTATGTTGTGAGTTAACTCCTTGCACAGACAGCTAAACAATATAGTTAAGCAAAGTATCAAAAATATTACGTGATTGATTAATATTTTTTAATATAAAACGGAATATACTGATAAAATTTTATATACGGCTACTTAATTAGCAAACAAAATAACATATATAATCTATTCCTTTTGGTAGGTGAACTAAATTGTTAAATTTGGTAAAAACCCACTGCACTCGCTAAACTAATTGGATATGGAAGTTTACTCATCTATCTCCTAGCTGAATTTAACATAATGGATTTTAGTCAAGTACTGGCTGAAAAAACGGATACCATCGTCGATAAATGGATTTTAGCGGTTCGCAAGGATAGACGGATTGAAAGTGCTGATGACCTATCTTATACAGCCGTAAAGGATCACGTCCCTGATGTTTTGAAAGCTATGGTGACAGTGCTTTCAAAATCTCAAGATAATGATATTCAGTCAATAGTTACTGCCAGTTTTCAGCATGGAGCTATTCGTGCCGAACAAGGCTTTGATGCAGCAGAAATCGCTAGAGAATATCATCTGCTGCGAACAATAATACTTGATGCTCTACAAGCAGATTTATTGGAAGGAACACCTGTAGAGATAATTCGTTCTATGCGTTTGATTGACGCTATCCTAGACGAAGCGATCGCTCGATGTTTCAAGAGTTATGTTGAGGAACGCTTGCGGGAATTACAGCAGTTGCAAGTATCACTAAGGCTCCATAACGAGGAACTCACGCGGTTAATTAGCGCCAATCAAGAGTATCTTTCTCAACTAGCCCACGAATTAAAACATCCTCTAACTTCTATTATTGGTTATTCGGATCTGTTTTTACGCCAACAACGACGAAAGGCTGATATAAAAGACAACTATACGAATTTAGAACATATTGAGCGGGTACTACGCAATGGTAGACAGTTACTCCATTTAATCAATGATGTACTAGAACTTTCCCGCTATGAGGCAGGACAGACAAAAATCCAATTAGCGCTTACCGATGTGCGGGAATTAATCGATAATATCTGTCAAATGTTGGAACCTTTAGCTGCGGGAAAAAATTTACAAATTGTAGTCGATTGCGATCGCATCCCTGAAAAATTAATCACAGATTCGTTTCAGTTGCAACAAATTATTACAAATCTTATTAGTAATGCGATTCGTTATACAGAGTCGGGGACTATTATTATCATGTGTCAGGTGTTGGAGAAGCAGAGATGGGCGATCGCAGTTTCTGACACTGGGATTGGCATTGCACTCGAAAACCAAGCCCAGATATTTGAACCCTACTTTCGCGTCAGTTCTAGCGATCGCCCATATCTTCCTGATAGTACAGGATTGGGATTAGCGATCGTCTCGCGTTTAGTAAAACTATTGCAAGGTCAAATTAACCTAGCCTCACAGGTAGGCGTTGGTTCTACTTTCACCGCAATTTTTCCTTTAGAAGTGGAGTTTTAAAAGTCACGGTTACACAAGCAAAGTCAACCTCCGTGGACTATACAAAATCAAGGGTTTTGTCTGTATAGCCACGATTTCAACGCCAGGGCTTTTCTTAGCGATGATGTCTACCATCCCCATTTTTTATCTTTCGATTTCATCTATTTCTTTGGGAACCCCCGCAGTTAACACCTCATGTCCCCCAGGCGTAACTAATACATCATCCTCAATCCGAATGCCAATGCCAACCCATCGAGGATCGGTTTGTGGTTGGTCTTCTGCTAGTTTGGTATCTGGCACAATATATAGTCCTGGTTCCACTGTCAAAATTTGACCTGGTTGTAAAATTTGTGGTTTGTCTTCACCATGCTGATAAACACCGACATCATGGACATCTAAACCTAACCAATGGCTGGTACGATGCATATAATATGGTTTGTATTTTTCCTCTTCAATTAACTTATCAATTTCACCTTTGAGGATGCCAAGTTCGATTAAACCTTCCGTGAGAACGCGCACTGCTGTATCGTGAACTAACTTGAAGGGATTACCTGGTTGGACTTGAGCGATCGCTTGTTTTTGCGCCTCCAAAACAATCTCATACAATGTCTTTTGTTCTGGCGTAAACTTACCTCCAACAGGAAATGTCCGGGTAATATCGGAGTTGTAATAACCATAGGCACAACCGGCATCAATTAGCAGTAATTCTCCATCCTGCATTTGACGATTATTTTCAATGTAATGGAGTACGCAAGCATTGACACCAGATGCCACAATCGAAGGATAAGCAGGCCCCATTCCACCCCGGACTCGAAAGATGCGTTCCATCTCCGCCTGAATTTCGTACTCATAACGTCCTGGCGCGGCGATTTCTTGGGCGTAATTGTGTGCTTCGGTGGCGATCGCAGCTGCTTCACGCATCAATTCCAACTCAGCTTCGCTTTTGATCAATCTCATGCTGTTGAGGACAGGGCCAGTATCTTCAATAGCGATCGGCCCAGTACCACGCTTCGGATAAGTCCGCAGTAAACTTTGGTAATGTTTCAAGATTTGATCGTTAAAATTGCGATCGCGTCCTAAGTGATAGTAAATCCGGCTGGCTTTTTCTAAATACTGCGGCAACTTTTCATCTAACTCGCTAATGGGGTATGCTTCATCAGCACCATAAATTTCCTTGGCTGCATCTACCCCACAAAGATAACCAGTCCATACTTCCTTTTCGCGATCCTTCGGTTGGACAAACAGCACAAACCGATGTTCTGCGTGATGCGGCGCTAACACTGCTACTGCTTGTGGTTCATTAAAACCAGTCAAGTAAAAAAAATCACTTTCTTGACGATAAACATACTCGACATCGTTGTGCATCACTGCCATTGGCGCACTGCGAAAAATGGCTGTACCATCACCAATTTTTGCCATTAATTGCTCGCGACGCTGCCGATATTCTGCTTGCATAGTTGATGTACTTTTAATAAGTATTGTATTATTTGACACTTTTAACAACTAACAAATGCACAGATGATGCCTCTTAATAGCTGCTAATCTAAGTTATTCTAACCAATATTTGTTTCTACTCAAGTTATAAATTATTATAAAAAAATCAATTATCTCTAAAGACTCAGATTTACTAATTTTTAAACAATTCAAAAATCTTGTTCTTATCGAGTGATTTAGGATATTCATGAAGTTAAATAAGTTTTAAACGTTTATTTTATACAAATTTTGGTATTTCATCAAGCTAACAACACACAGTAAAAAATATGTCTACTCAACCCATAATAAAAAAAGCGATCGCTTACGTAACTAACAAAGATGAATTAATGGTGTTTACACATACTGATTTTCCTGAAGCTGGCGTGCAAGTACCTGCTGGTACAGTTGAAGAAGGCGAGGAGCCATCTGAAGCTGTACTGCGGGAAATTTATGAAGAATCTGGGGTTAAGGGAGTTCGCATTATTGAGTTATTGGGTATTTATCAATACAACATGACTCACTATCGGGATGAAATTCAAGAACGTTATGTTTATCATCTCGAATTAACTCAGTCTACACCATCTACTTGGCGGCATTGGGAAATACATCCAAGTACAAGCAAAAACCCTATAGCCTTTGATTTTTATTGGGTTAAATTAGATAGCTCAAATTTAGGACTAGCCGGTGGTCAAGGTTATTTTTTATCTAAGCTTGTTCACAAAATAAAAAATAGTCAGGATTCAGTTATTACTTAAGAAATTGCCAAGAAAACAAAGGTAAAATTATACAAAATATATTAGGAATAATGTAGCGCTCGCTTCTATCTTAATTAAGTCGGTTTAATTAAACATAAAATAAATTTCTAGTTTGTAGATATATTTTTGATACAACCTTCAAATGTCCAAGACTTACGCAACTGGCATATTATTTTCAGTTCGTAGTGTTCGCGTAGCGTCTCGCAGAGAGGATTTTAGTCCTCAAAATAAGGGTTAAAGCCGCTTACTACAAACTACAAATCCGATTTTTTGGTGACACTTGCGTAAGTCCTAATGTCAAAGAAAATAGATAAAATAATCATTTTTATCTATAAATAATCATATAAGCAATTACAAAATATATTTTGCAAATGCTTATATAGAACTTGAAAATTTTAGAATAATAGTTTAAAACAAACAAATATTTATCTTCCAGAAATGACATTAATAAATAAAAAATAGTTATAAAGAAAAATTGAAACCCTAGCAAATGTTATTTCGTTACAGAAAGAGATTACAAAAAAAAGTTAAAAGAATATAACAACCAATAATAAAAATACACCATGCCGGCAAATTCAAATTCCTCACCCTTAGCTTTGAATACATCTCGATTGTTATCAGATTCTTTTGCAAAATCAGAAATCTTGACAACTTCTCTTAAGAGTTTAAATTATGATTTGGGGTTTGGAAATAAGAGTTCTTCACTAGCACTAGAAAGTCAACCGGTAACTGCGCCTGTTAAAACGTCAGCAAATCCCAATCCTAATCCTTACTTAACTAGTGCGGCGATTACTCCTGACTTTAACGGGGATGGTAAAACAGACAAAGTTTGGGTCAATTCTGCAACAGGTGAGATTATCATTCGGTTGATGGATGGCACAAAAGTTATCGAACAGGGTTCTTTAGGTCAATTTGACCTATCCGCCTATGATTACAAAATTGCTGACTTCAATGCTGATGGCAAAACCGACTTCTTATTACGCAATAAGACAACCGGTGAGAATAGTATTGTCTTAATGGATGGCACCAAAGTTGGTAGTGCGGCTGCTCTAAGTAGCGTCGATCCAGCCTGGAGTCCTCAGATTGGAGATTTCAATGGCGATCGCAAAACCGATATCTTCTGGCATAATGGCACAACTGGCGAGAATGCTATCTGGGAAATGGATGGCACTACTGTTCTGAATGCAACTGTTCTAGACACTACAAACACAGCACTAACTCCTACAATTGTTGATTTCGACGGCAATGGTAAGAGTGACATCTTCTGGCGCGATCAGACCACCGGCGATAACACAGCTTGGTTTATGGATGGTACGCAAAAGACTGAATTGGCGCTGCAATCACAAGATCCCGCCTGGACTCCTACCCTTGGTGATTTCAACGGCGACTATAAGACTGATATTCTCTGGAGAAACGCTCAAACCGGTGAGAACAAGGTTTGGACGATAAATGGTATTTTAGTCACAGAGGGTGCTTTGGGCACACTTGACTCATCCTGGACTTCCAAAATTGGTGACTTCAACGGTGATGGCAAGACCGATATCTTCTGGCACAATGGCACAACTGGTGAGAACACTGCTTGGTTGATGGATGGCACAACAGTTGCAACTGAAGCTTTCTTACCAGCTAATAACGCGGCCTTGACACCATCTCTTGGCGATTTCAACGGCGATGGCAAGACTGATATCTACTGGCGCGATCAGACAGCAGGTACAGACAACATTTGGACTATAAATGAAACGACAGCAGTTGAGACTCCCATCAGCGATGCAGATAAGCTGACCGGAGAGTGGTATACGTTCTAAAAGTTAGGGGCATGGGGCATTGGGAATTGGGCATTGGGCAGAGGAGAAAGAGGTAATTTTTATTCTTCCCCCTGCCCTCTGCTCCCTGATTCCTTCATTTCCTTACTGCTCAAAACTTGTAGCTCAAAACTTGAATCTCGCCATTCTCCGGCAAATCTTTAGGGCTAATAGAAATACTATCTGCACTGCTACGCCGCACTTTCATACCTTGCATTAAGGTTAGAAAATTATCTAGTGGTGAAAGATCGCATTTAGCAGCATCAGCAGCCTGTGTCCGGTAATGAGTCGGAATCACTAACTTGGGATTTAATACTTGAACAGCCTGCTTTGCTTCCTCAGCATTGTAGGCTTTTGCACTGCCTCCCACTGGAATAAATGCTACATCGGGACGCCCCATCAGGATTTTTTGCTCAATAGAAATAGGTGCAGCAGCCCCGCCTAAGTGTAGGATATTAATTCCGCCTTGCTTCCAACTCCAAGCAGTATTTGAGCCAAACTGCTTACCACCTTTGCGATCGTGGTCTATAGCAACTCCTTGGAATTTAATGCCTTTAAACTCATAAACTCCTGGTTCATAGATCAGTTTTGCATTTCCCGGTAGTACATCCACAGCACCTTCATCTAGCAGTTGGCTGCTAATCAGTACCAAATCTGCTGCAACTTTTGGGGGACGATACTTAGCAGTACAACCGATTGACCGAAATGGATTGACGAGAACTTTCGCACCGCCACCAGTAAAAAGAAAGCAAGTATGACCCAACCACTGAACTGATAAACCACTAGATTGTGCGTCAGCTTGAGATTCAGAACCCAAGGTAGTAACTAAAGCTGTGGCCAACCCCGCCCCAGCATAGCCCATCAACTGTCGTCGTTTCATTAATTATGCTCTTGACTGTAACTGTTGGAGAAAATTTCGCAATAACTGTTTTCCTGAAGCTGTCAGGACACTCTCTGGATGAAACTGGACGCCCTGAATGTGAGGATAGTTCCGGTGTCGCACTCCCATAATGGTGTTATCTTCAACCCAAGCGGTGATTTCTAACACATCTGGGCAAGTCTCACGTTCGATTACCAAACTATGATACCTGGTGGCGGTCAGAGGATTTTCTAATCCCCGGAAAACCCCCACTCCAGTGTGAGACACCTGAGAAGTTTTGCCATGCATCAACTCTGGAGCAGAAATTATTTTACCACCGAACACTTGACCAATGCTTTGATGTCCCAAACAGACACCCAAAATTGGTAACTCTTGTCCTAGCTGTTCAATCAATTCTAAAGAAATGCCGGCATCTTCCGGGCGACCAGGCCCAGGAGAAATAACTACAGCTTCCGGCTTTAATGCCTGAATTTCATCTATGGATATCTTGTCGTTACGAAAAACTTTAATATCATCTGCCACTGGGAACTCTGATGCCAATTCTCCCAGGTACTGCACTAAGTTATATGTAAAACTATCGTAATTGTCGATAACTATAATCAAAGTTTATAACTCCTGGCTTCTATCACTCATCAGTTGCAACAGCATAGACAAATATCTCATACTAAGTGAGTGGGCGTGAATAAATTAAAGGTTTGTAGTAAGTAACTTTAGCCCTTAAAATAGAGTTAAAGTCGGTTGCTATGAACCAATTTAATTAATTTCACATTGCATAACATAGTTTGATTTATTCTTGCCTACTTATTTATTTGTTCGCTAGATGTAAAAATAACCCTAAAGTGGACACGTGAATATGAAGCAGCTACTCTCTGATAAGCCACTTGTTCAATTTTAAATTGCTTATAATGTGTTCTCTAGGGGATCGGACATGCGATCCTCTTATTGGCTCACTTGGTGATGCCTGCGGTGGTCACTGAACTTTGTCGTACCACTTGCCTACGGCACGCTGTTCGCGTTCGTGAAAGCACGCTACGCGCAGCGTCTCATAGAGAAGTGCGGGCTACGTTGGAGCAAATCACCTCTACAAAGTCGATATAATTAACTTTACCAGAGGAGGAAGCAATAGCGTACCTGCTACTAGCATCGCTACGAAAGCAGAGACAAGCACTGCACCAGCCGCACAATCTTTAGCAATTTTTGCCAAATCATGGTATGTCTGCTTAACGGTTAAGTCCACAACAGACTCGATCGCTGTATTTAGTAACTCTAATGCTAAAACTAAACCACTAGTTATACCAATTACCGCTATTTCTACCGCTTGTAGATGCAAAAAAACGCTTAAAGCAATAGCTAAAGCACAAACACTTACGTGGATGCGAAAATTACGTTGAGTTTGAAAACTATAGCTGATTCCAGCCCAAGCATATTTAAAACTAATAAATAAATTAGAGGCTACTTTCCAGGAGAATTCCCGTTCGTCAGACACCAGTGTTTGTAACGAGGTAGGCGTTGGTGATGGAGAAATTTTTTGCGACATAGACTTAAAAACACAAGAACAGAGTTGCTACAGTGGGAATATTCGCCGATCTTAATGGCAGAATTAACTTTGAGGCAATCTTTAAGCAATTTTCCACAGAAGTATTATAAAAGTATTACCCAAAATTAACATTAAGAGATACTTCAATTACTGCTATTCCATGTCAATAGCAATACCTATTGCATTCAGCAATCCCACTTGCTGTTTTAACATTCGCTCCAAACTTTTTTCATCAGGATGATCCCAGCCCAACAGATGCAATAAACCGTGAGCAGCTAACCAGGCTAGCTCAGTTGATAAGCTATGTTCCTGTTGTTGAGCTTGGCGTTGTGCTGTATCTACAGACACAATAATATCACCTAAGTATAATGGGACAGAGGCAAGCATTTCTTTGCTTTGAGGAAAATCCACTTCCAAAGCAGCAAAGGCTAAAACATCTGTCGGCTTATTTTGCTGACGATATTGAGCATTCAGTTCTTGAATTTGCAAGTCATCTGTCAAACGCAGCCCGATTTCATAACTTGGCGCTGGTGGAATCTGAGGGTGAAGTATTTCCAACCAGTGATTAAACCAGTTTTCCCAAGTTTCAGGTGTAATTCGGGCATTAGTCTCGTCAATTTTTACAGATGTTGTCGGGGACAACTCATAAAAATACTCCTCCACATATAGTTCAACTCTCAGGGGCACACAGTCTCCTTGTCTGAGGTTTACGATTTGTCGTTAAGACTGTCTTTTGTCGTTTGTCATCGGTCATCTGTCCTTTTAAATATAATTAATGACTAATGACTAATGACTAATGACTAGTTTAGTGAGTGAGGTAAGCAAGACCAACAAGCAGAGCTAAAAGCCCTACAGCAGTCAATCCAAAATGCTTTAGGGAAGTTCCACCCTTCCGCACCATGTTTCGCATGGCGAGTTTAACGTAGCTAGGTTGAGGTTCTGTTGAAGGTGAGTTGCTCATAGTTATTTGTCTACAGACTCTTTTATAACTGTAACAGTTGGTCTGGGATAGAATGGCGATCGCCCATATATTGCTAAGGCGTTTCTGTGTGAAACGCCTTAGTAATCGGGATGTTATGTAATGAATGCCTCTATGCCTGACTGTTTTCTACTAGTTTATTTTCTTGGCGCAGATAAGCTTGAATGAATGTATCAAGTTCGCCATTCATTATATCACCAATCGCTGTTGTTTCCGTGTTTGTACGTAAATCCTTCACCATTTGGTAAGGATGAAATACATAGTTACGGATTTGGTTTCCCCAAGAGGCTTCCACCATATCGCCACGAATTTCGGCAATTTCTTGGGCGCGTTGCTCCTTGGCTATGACCAACAGCTTTGCTTTGAGGCGATTTAGGGCTTTTTCTTTATTTTGCAGCTGCGATCGCTCTTCTGTACAGCGCACGGCAAGACCCGTGGGCAGGTGAACAATGCGCACTGCTGTTTCTACTTTGTTGACATTTTGCCCGCCTTTCCCACCAGAGCGAGTTGTGGTGATTTCCAAATCTTTATCTGGAATATCCAATTGCACAGAGTTGTCAATCTGTGGCATCACTTCCACCCCAGCAAAACTGGTTTGTCGCTTACCGTTGGCATTAAAAGGTGAAATTCGCACTAAACGATGTGTACCCATTTCCGAGCGCAAGTAACCATAAGCATAGCGACCGGTAATTTCTAGGGTTGCCGATTTAATTCCGGCTTCATCACCCTCCGACTCTTCAGCTAAAGTTACCTTATAGCCGTGAGCTTCGCCCCAACGGGTGTACATCCGCATCAGCATAAATGCCCAGTCTTGAGCATCTGTGCCACCAGCACCAGCAGTAATTGTCAGTACAGCACCTTCGGCATCATAGGGGCCGGAAAGTAACTGTTGTAACTCCCACTGATCTAGGTCACGATTGAGTTTAGTGATGGTAGATTCGGCTTCTTGGAGTAGTGCCTCATCAGTTTCTAACTCCAATAATTCCACAACTGCCTTAGTATCTTCGAGATTGGCGTGCCAGCGATCGTATTGCTGGAGGTGGGCTTTTAGGTCGTTGAGTTCTTGCAGAGTTTGTTGGGCTTGGGTTTGGTTATCCCAAAATTCTGGTTGAGCTGATATTTTTTCGAGGTCTTGAATTTTGGCTGTCAGTGCAGGTACGTCAAAGATAGTCCTGGGTTTTACCCAGGCGGCCAGACAACGTTTCGATTTCGCGTTTGAGTTCTAGGACATCCATAATGCTTGCTGAATGATAGATAGAGCGCTTTGGATTAAAAAATTGCTCTTTATTCTACTTATGTTTTTTGATTTTAGCTGTAATTGGGCAAATTTTTTCTGCACTACTTAAATCTAAGTTAGAAAAGTTACTTTAAATTATCAAGCGCTTTTTTACTTACTGAAGTAGTGTGATTTAGCTGTTGCAGATAGGCTTTGATAAACAAATCAATTTTACCATCTAAAACCTCTGTCGCAGCAGGTGTTTCTACATTGGTACGTAAATCTTTCACCTTGGTGTAAGGATGCAAGATATATTCACGGATAAGCTTGCTGGATAGAGATTTTATCTGTCCGGGTTGAATTTCATCAAGCTGGACATTTTGGGCTAGTGCGTAGGCGTAGCCCGTCGTAGACATCGCAAACAGTTTACTCTTGAGAATAGCCAAGGCTTTCTCTTTGTTTTGCAGCTGGCTACGCTCTTGGTTACAAGATACACTAATCCCAGTCGGAATATGAACCATCTTTACCCACGTTTCTGTTCGGTTGACATTCCCCCGATGGCGATAAAAAGTAATTTCCAAATCCTTATCTGGAATCTCAAAATCAATAGACTCATCTAAAATCGGGCTGACTTCTACACTGGCTAGGCAAGTATGCCGTCTGCCATTGCCATGAACAGGAGAAATTCGCTCTATTCTTGCATGAGTTCCTTGTTCCGATTTTAGCCAGCCATAAGCATAACGCCCTGTAATTTCTAGGGTGGCATGTTTGAACCCTCCTAAATCACCTGTTGACTCTTGCACTAGATACACTTTATGGTTATGATTTACTGCCCAACGATGGTATAGCTGTAATAATATAGCTGCCCATTTTTGGGCATCTATACTTCCAACCTCAGCCGTAATTGCCAAGAATGCCCCCTTTTGGTCGCAGGGGCCGGACAGGAATTGTTCTATTTCTACTGTTTCAAGTTCTTTTTGGAGTTGAGTTAGGTTGGTTTGCGCCTCTTGCAATAATTCTTCATCAGCAGATAATTCTAGTAGTTCTAGTGCAGCTTTGATATCTTCTAGAATGAAGTGCGATCGCTGATATTGTTTCTTCTTAGCGTTGAGGTATTCAATTTCTTGAAGTTTCTGATAGTAAGTGACAGAATTATGCCAGAAAGTAGGTTGAGAAATTAATTGATTCAACTCTTGAGTTTTTGCACTCAGTTCTGGGAGGTCAAAGACAGCTTTCAGCCTTGGTCAAGATATTAGACAACCTTTTTACTTCAATTTTGATATTTAAGAGTTCAAGCATAGTTTTGCTCACTTGAGGCTTAACTTATCTATATATCCTACTATTAAAACGATGAAAACCCGTGGTTGCTAAAAATTCAACCACGGGTTTTATTTTATAAAACTTTACTTGTCTTAGTGCCTACAGACAATTAATCGCGGCCATTGATGGCAATTAGCAACCGCAAGATAAAGACAAACAAGTTTATGTAAGTTAAGTACATCGACAAAGCAGCAGGCAAATATTGGTCATCGCTGTAAGTGCGGGGCAAGATGTAGAAATCGACAACAGAAACCCCAACAAACAGGAAGACTCCCAAACCGGAGATGGCAATTTCTAACCAATTTGGCGCGTAAACACCAAACATGGCAAATCCGAATTGGGCAAGACACACAACCACCAAGGCAATGACACCAAGATTGATGGTTTTCGTCAAAGCCATGCCATCTTGTTCAGAAAGATTTGAACCAATTTGACGGGCAGCAATAAAGGTGACACCACAACCAAGGGCAGCTAACCCAATGCCTTGAATGCCAACGCCTTGGGATCTCAAAGCGACATACACCAAGCCACTGAGAGTATATCCAGACAAGAGGCTGTAGGTTGCCAACAGAGGTAGTGCAAGACCCTTATTACCTTTTTGGGCAACATTTTGGGCAACAAAGAACAAAATTAACTCCAAAATCACCGCACCAATGAAGGTGGGAAAGAATATTTCGGGGTTAGTACGGATAATTCCTAAACCGCCGTAGGTTCCTAATGCGGTTAGCACCAATCCACCACCGACGTAGGGGAGGGCGTTGGCAATCACGTTTGGGCCAACAAGGGCGTGAGATTTAGCCTCACGGATAGCTTCACGAAAATTACTGGTATTGCTCATATTGAAAAACTGTTTTTGAGGAAAACGTTCTGCTTATTCCTATTCTTACCAATCTTTGCCGTTAACGGACAAGGATTTAATATCGTTGCCAAATCTGAAGGGCGGCTTTGTTGTTGAAAATTAGAGTCGTCAGTTTTTGAGGATTTCACAGCATCTTTAGTACTGATAGCATACTCTTTACCCTTGATTGCAACCTATTTTGCGATTAATTCAATACCGATCCAATACTTGTCGGGTTTTGGGGAAAAGGGGAAAGAAAAAACCTTTAACCTTTACCCAGTAACCTTTTCCCCAAATCCAATTCCGAGTTAAAAATCCACAAAGCGTGCAGTATTGACTACCGATCCACTTGCACTCAGTATGACAGATGACTATTAGGTAAGTGATGCATTTTTCAGCATAAATAGCTAGTTTTTGTTGCAAAAGCTAAAGATTATTTACCATTCAACAGTTATATAAAAAGCAAAAATCACCTGTAACAGAGGGGTTCGCAAAATCATGCGTACAAATACTGAATTGTGGAGTTAGACCCCTAACAAGTTCAGTGAAACGACGATGGCTTATTCTTCCCTGACTCAGCAAAATAATAACAGCTTAGAAGAAAATATACGCAGCTCCATTTTCTCAGGAATAGGAGTTACAACAAAGGTAATTTATATGGCAACAAGTGAGTCCTCTTTACGAACTGATGGTATAGAATTATTGCACTTGTATCACCAGAATCCATCTATTAAACTTCGTAATAAACTTGTACAGTTACATACTGGCTTAGTACGGAAGATGGCTCATAAATTCAGCCATCAATGCAATGAACCTTATGAAGATTTAGAACAAATTGGGTATTTTGGTTTGATTAGAGCTATTGAGCGTTTCGATCCCAGCCAAGGATATGCTTTTAGTTCGTTTGCTGTGCCATATATTCGCGGTGAGATGCTGCACTTTTTGCGCGATCGCAGTACTCTATTAAAAATTCCTCGTCGTTGGCAAGAATTATATAATGAAGGACAAAAAATTCGCAAGGACTTGTCAATCTCTTTAGGTCGCCCGCCCAAGGATGCTGAAATTGCCAGCCAACTTCGGGTATCTGTACAAGAGTGGCAAGAAACCAAGTTAGCTGCTCAAAACCGTATGCCCTTGAGTTTAGATGCAACCGCAGTTAACTATGTTGATTGCCAAATAACCTTAGGTGAGGCACTTCCTTGTCCTCGTTCTCATGTACTTCTGCAACAAGAAGAAGAACGCCAACAACTCCAAGGCGCAATCAATATGTTGGAAGAAAAGCCCCGTATGGCAGTTGAAATGGTATTTTTGAAGGAACTTTCTCGCAAGGATGCAGCTAAGAACATTGGTACTAGTCCAATGACAGTAACCCGCTATCTGCAAAAGGGAATTCAAGATTTGATTTGCTATTTACAACCACAGGTAATGCCTACTGGCTCGTAGTCATAGCTAAGTCAAAAATCCAATGACAAATGATAAATGACAAATGACAAATTATCTAGATTTTAAATCAGCGATCGCACCTTTGGTCATAGCAGCAATAGCTTGATCTGTCGCTTTCGGCAAATGATAATATTTACCGCCTGCTGTTTGCGATAATTCTTTAGCAAACCCAGTAGACACAAATTTACTTTCTGTATCAATTACTAATAGTTGCATTCCTAAAGCCCGGATTCTCGCAGCAATTTCTAATAATTCTCCTTTGATATCTGGCTTTTCTCCTGGTTCTAGCTGTTCGCCCAAAGAACGCGCTAAAGGAATATTACCTCGCCCATCGGTGATTGCTACAAGGACAACTTGCCCAATATCTCCACTCATCTGAGCATTTAAGCCGACGCGCACAGCTTGAGTTAAACCATGTGCTAAGGGCGAACCCCCACCACAGGGCAACCTTTCTAAACGGTTACGCGCCAAAGCAATAGAACGTGTTGGAGGCAATAATACCTCGGCCTGTTCTCCTCGGAAGGGAATTAATGCTATTTGGTCGCGGTTTTGATAAGCTTCAGTCAATAGTTGCATTACTGCACCTTTAGCCGATTGCATTCGATTCAGTGCCATTGAGCCAGAAGCATCTACCACAAATACTACCAACGCCCCGGCTTTACGTACCAGGCGTTTCGAGCGAATATCAGGCTGTTCGACAATAACTTTTCTATCTGGTTGTCTTTCTCTTCGTGCTTTTTGATAAGGAGCCGCAGCTCTCAACGTGGCATCTACTGCAATGCGTCGCGCTTTCCCTTTGGGCAACATTGGCTTAATGTAGCGTCCCCTGTCATCCGAAAAGATGACACTGCGACTACCAGATTTACCTTGCCGCTTTGCTGTTTGAGTAAAGTAAAGCACGCTGTCATCAAGAATTACCCCTTCTGGATCGAAGATAAACTCTTCCGGGATACTGGGCGGTTCTTGCTCTTGATTTTCTTCCTGTTCTTCCTGTTCTTCTTGTTCCTCTTCTGATTCGTCTTGGGGTTCTTCTTGATTTTGTGGCGGCGGCGGAGGCGGAGGTGGTGCTTGATCTGGTGGTGGTGTCTGCACAACTGTGGCGCGTGGTACAATTACCAGTTCCACCGCACGGCGCAAATCTTCGGCATTAACTGTTGTTCGTCCCTCTAAAGCTGCGGCGGCTTTGGCAACCCGCGTGGCGAATAACTCGGCCCGATGTCCCTGAACTTTGCCGCGAATTGCCTCATCTACTAAGTAGGCAATTTGTTCGTGGGTGATGATTACTTCTTTCAACCATTCCCGCGCCAAGATGATTTGGGTTTTGAGAGAGTCTAAATCTTCGTTATACTGTTCGAGAAAGTCTTGGGGAGATTTAGAATAAGCGATCGCAACTTCAACTGCTTCTACTCTTTGATCTAAGCCGAGTACACCGTCAGCAGATAGTGCGATCGCAATTCTATCTAATAAATGCTCTCGTAATCCGCCTTCTTCTGGATTGTAGGTGGCAATAAATAGGGATTTGCACGGATGCTGAAAACTAATCCCTTCCCGTTCGATCTGGTTGCGTCCCTCAGATAATACTGTTAAAAGTTGATTTGATATTTGGTCATCTAATAAATTAATTTCGTCTACGTACAGTACACCCCGGTTTGCTGTAGCGAGTAACCCAGGCTGAAAAATGGTATCACCTTGCTTTACCGATTTTTCAACATCTACTGAACCGAGGAGTCGGTCTTCTGTAATACCTAGAGGAATTTGCAAAAAAGGCGCGGGAATGATTTCGACGGGAACATCTTGAGTGTTTTTGTCTGCGTACTCCGCTAATAATTGATCGTCCCATTCTTCTAGGTGATTGGGGTCGCAATTGCTGATTGAACCTTTGACAACTTCTATCGGCGGTAGTAGAGCGTGGATAGCACGAGCCATTACAGATTTTGCCGTACCGCGACGACCTGCGATCGCTACTCCTCCCAAACCAGGATCAACTGCGGCTAACAGTAAGGCTAATTTAATTGCTTCTTGACCGACTACGGCTGTCAAGGGAAAAGCAGTGATGGTGGGATTGATAGTAGGCGCAGGCATTGTTTGCTTTCATAGCGAGTCTCGGCCTTTAGCATACCAATTTCTGACACATTTAGAATAAGTATTATGGCGATGAGAGAAAGGTAAAGTTATGAGTATTGCTCAAGCTAAACGCTTCACACTGGATGAATACCACAGGCTTGGAGAATTGGGCCTTTTCCATGAAGATGACCATATTGAATTAATCAACGGGGAAATTATTGAAATTGCATCCAAAGGTACAGCCCATGAAACTTGTCTAAGGAATTTATGGAAACAACTCCCAAAGATTGTAGGAGATAGGGCAACTTTGCAATCTCAAGCCCCGATTACTTTGCCACCTAACAGCGAACCCGAACCAGATTTTGCGATTGTTCAAAACCGAGATGATAATTATCTCTCGTCTCACCCTAAACCGACTGATGTGTTATTGGTAATGGAGGTTGCAGATTCTTCTTTAGCTTATGACCAAGATGTTAAAATACCTCTCTATGCTAAAACGGGTATTACTGATTATTGGATATTAAATTTATTCGATAATTATTTGGAAGCTTACAGTGAACCATACCAGGATAATCAAGGCAGATATGGTTATTCAAATAAGCGAATTTTCTTGTCAGATGAGATAATAACTTTTCCCTGCTTCCCTGATTTATCTCTTGATTTAGCTAAGGTGTTTCCGCCAAAACGTAATTTTTAAACTTTGTTGTAGGATTCAGTCATAAGACAAAGGAGTAAGTTTTATGGCTTATAGTGATTTTAAACTTATTGAAGTTATTGATTATTTTGGGTTAGTTATCCACGAATCATCTGGACTATTCGCAAATGTACAGGAGCAAGAATGTAGTGATTTATTATCTACTATTCTTAGGGAAAATATTGATTTGGCAGTAGCAATAAGTTCAGAAAAAGCTCGAAGCGAATTGATAATTAGTCCAATTTTATTAGAAATTAGACGCAAGTTTAATTTTGAAATAAGCTTTTTTTCAGGAGTTGATTTTACTGTTGATAGCCAGCGAGGATTAAACGGATTTTGTGATTTTATTTTGAGTCTTTCTTCGGAGCAGTTGCTTGTACGTAGCCCAGTGGTTGTCTTAGTAGAAAGTAAAAATGAGAATTTGAGGTCTGGTTTAGCCCAATGTATTGCCGAAATGGTAGCGGCTCAGTTATTTAACGAGAGAAGTGGAAATCAAATCAAAGCTATATATGGTGCTGTTACTATCGGTACGATCTGGCAATTTCTCAAGCTTGAAGGCAATATAGTTTCGATTGATTTGAGTGAATATTATATTAAGGATATTAAGAGGATTTTAGGTATTTTGTATGGTGCGATCGCGCAAAGTAAACCGTAAATTATTGATTAACTATAATATTTTTTATTTTTTAAATAAATGATGTTTTTGATAGAATACATAGATGCTTTTTAAAGTTGATGAATAACAGGTGGTGTTTTACAACAAGCTGCTATGAATCTGAGCTTTTACAAAATCTTCATAAAGAACTATATTGACATCCAGCATTAGCTATGCCAATGTGTATTTAAGACAGCAAAGTAACCGCACTCTAAAGCGCAAGTTTTTGGTGTTGTCTCAGCAGCAGAATTCCTTGTTTCCTGCCGAGCTTCGTGTCATCCCTTCGGCTGAGTATTTAGCCTAATGCCAAGTCAACTGATTGAGTAGACTTTTAACGGGAAGATGAGATGTTTGGATAAATGTTCAGGGGAAAGGATGACGCGAAACTTGGTAGGAAGCCAGGAGTTCTACGGCTGAGACTTGAACCAAACGAAAGCGTACATAGCAAATTTTTTGTATGGAAAAATTAATTTTTTATTAATTCTCTCTACAGAAATTTGTTACCTGTAGATGCCTAATATTCCAATGCTGTTCCAAACAATAAGCGAAATGGAACATCGACAAAATGAATCCCAAACAAAAACGCAATAAGAAGCAGCAACTCATTGATTTTTATGGTTCTTGCTGTTGGTGGTGTCGTCAAAATACCCCGCAAGCAAATCTGACATTTGATCACCTTTTGCCTAAGAGTCGTGGCGGTTCTAATTCTTTTGAAAACTTACGACTTTCTTGCTTTTCATGTAACAATTCTCGCGGAAACAGTCTCTATCCGCCTCTCCGGATCAAGAATAACTGTTTCTAAGTAGCATCTTAATTTTATTAAGCTCTGATCTTATAAGGTGGGCATCTTGTCCGCCTTTTCCATTGAATTAACTACCAAGAAGAGGAACAAATCAAAATGCACAAACTTCTAATATTCCATAATGAAAGACTTCTGCGTCGTGCGCTTACGCATCGTTCTTACGTCCATGAAAACCCAGGAGAAGGCGAACACAATGAACGCCTAGAATTTCTCGGTGATGCTTTGCTGAATTTTTTAAGTGGCGAATATCTCTATGGTCGTCATGTAGAAATGGGAGAAGATGAATTAACCCGACGACGTTCGGCGCTGGTAGATGAAAAGCAATTAGCAAAATTCGCTGAAGAGGTAGGTTTAGACTTTAGAATGCGGTTAGGAAAAGGCGCAATTCGAGATGGAGGCTACCAAAATCCTAATTTGCTCAGTAGTACCTTTGAAGCAGTTCTTGGTGCTTACTATTTGGATAATGATTCTAATATTGAAACAGTCCGCGCAATTATAGAACCACTATTTGATTCTGTAGATCCTAAGCATATAATTGTGCCTCGTTCTAATGTAGACTCAAAAAACCGCTTTCAAGAATGGGTGCAACGCAACGTTACTCCAAATCCCCCAAAATACTTTACAGACCAAATCGGAGGCCCTTCTCATGCACCAGAATTCATCGCCAAAGTATTAGTAGATGAAAAAATTTACGGAGAAGGTAAGGGACGTAATAAAAAAGATGCAGAAAAAGCTGCTGCTGAAGATGCACTAGCTAAGTTGAAAAAACAAGGTTTGTTATAGAGTTTATGGGTTCATAAATTTTGAGAATTTTAAAATTAGAAGCTTTCTAACACTGAAAAAACGTAAAAAAATGAGGATGGTATACTCCACCCTCATTTTATTTTTTGTCACTTTACTCCTTTCGAGATGTAGCCAGAAAAGAGTCAAATATTATAGTTGCGGTACGTACTGCTGTTTCTCTGGTACTTCAGTGTACTCAGCCACAATCTGGCGGAATTCTTCGCCGTCAATGGTTTCTTTTTCAATGAGCAAATCTACTAAGCGATCGGTGACAGTGCGATGGTCACGGATGATCTTCTTAGCATTGTCATAGCACTGCTCAACAATTTCTCTGACTTGTCCATCAATGCGGGAAGCAATGGATTCGGAATATTCAGATCGGGTTGTCCAGTCACGACCCAAGAAAACTTCTCCTTGCTGGCTTTCTAACGACAGTGGGCCTAAGTCGGACATCCCGAACCGAGTCACCATTTGCCGCGCCATTCCCGATAACTGCTGCAAGTCTCCACCAGCGCCAGTTGTGACTTCCGCAGCGCCAAAAATCACCTCTTCAGCGGCGCGACCACCCAAAGCACCAGTAATTCTCGCTTTCAGTTGAGAACGGGAAATTAACCCCTGTTCTTCGTTGGGTGTAAACCAAGTTAAACCCTGTGCTTGTCCCCGTGGAATCAGAGTAACTTTCTGTACTGGGTCATGGTCTTTTAACAAAGTTCCAACTAAGGCGTGTCCGATTTCGTGGTAAGCAATTAAGCGCTTGCTCTTGCTGTCTACCAAAGGAGTACCTTCCATCCCAGCGACTACCCGATCGACTGCATCATCAATTTCGCGGAGGGTGATCGCTTCTTTGCGTCTTCTAGCAGTGAGAATTGCTGCTTCGTTGAGTAAGTTGGCTAAGTCAGCACCAGTAAATCCAGGAGTGCGGCGAGCGATCGCATCCAAGGATACACTTGCATCTAATTTCTTGTTCCGTGCATGGACTTGCAAGATTTCCAAACGCCCTTTGATATCGGGTGCATCAACTGTTACTTGGCGGTCAAAACGACCGGGACGTAACAAGGCTGAATCTAGTACATCGGGACGGTTGGTAGCAGCAATAATAATGATGCCTGTGTTACCTTCAAACCCATCCATTTCGGTGAGCAATTGGTTGAGGGTTTGCTCTCTCTCGTCGTTACCGCCGCCGATACCAGCGCCCCGTTGCCGTCCTACGGCGTCGATTTCATCGATGAAGATAATACAAGGGGCATTGTCTTTAGCCTTCTTGAACAAGTCGCGGACGCGGGATGCACCCACACCTACGAACATTTCCACAAATTCCGAACCGGAAATACTGAAGAAAGGTACGCCTGCTTCACCTGCGATCGCTTTTGCGAGTAAAGTTTTACCAGTTCCAGGAGGCCCAACTAACAGCACTCCCTTGGGAATCCGTGCGCCTACAGCCGTAAATCTTTCTGGCTGCTTCAGGAAGGTGACGACTTCTTGCAATTCTTCTTTAGCTTCTTCGATTCCAGCTACGTCGTCAAATTTGACGCCGGTTTTTGCCTCCATTTGGAAACGCGCTTTAGATTTGCCAAAGTTCATTGCTTGACCTGGGCCGCCGGGGAGGTTGCTAGAACGCCGGAACAAAAAGAACAACCCAGTAATCAATAAAACTGGAAAAATGAGATTGCCCAACAATCCCCAAATTGCACCATCATTGCGCATGGGGTGAGCATCAAAACTAATGGCTTTTTCTTTGAGCTTGCTAATTAACTCAGGAGCGTTAACAGGCAAATCCACACGCCACCTTTGGACATGATTTTCCAGGTCTGGATCGCGGGCTTCTATAATTGCTGTCCTACCGCCTTCGTAAAGATCCACACTGCTGACGCGATCGCTGTCCAAGTATTCTAGAAAGCGACCGTAAGTCATGCGGGTATTAGCTGTATTCTTACTCATGTCAGCAGGAGCGCCTGCAAACGCCCCTTGCCAGAAGAAAAAGCCAATTACCAAAGCCGGCAACGTCCAGAGTGCTACGACTTTCCAAGAGAATTTCATTTTAATTTGCCTCTAGATGCCTATACAACTCGTTAGCTCTAGTAACCGAATGTTCATCACTCTGTCACTTTAAGCTGTTAAACGGATGTTTATAAATCCATTTTGTTTAATTCGATCTCTTAGATGCACTGCCATAAGCCGATTAGAGCATTATGGCGATGCCAACAAGAATCTTAATCAAAGTTAACTTAATTTTAATACAATATCGCACGAGAAAAGGGAGCGCAACGGGATGCAAAGACAGAGAGAATTTCTCCAGAATGCTCCTCGTATCGTTCCAGCCGCTCTGAATCATGATTCTATTTAGGGAGAGGCGATGAATCGCGTCTGTACAAGAGTGGGCGAAATGAGGGAGCAGGGGAGAAATCAATTCAAAATTCACTCATTCAAACATTTTAGAACTTCTGCCTCCTGCCTCCTGCCTCCTGCCTCCTCTTTCCCAATGCCCAATGCCCAATGCCCTACTTTACTTCTGTAATTTTTAGAGTGTAAGGAAGATACTTGCCCTTTTCATAGGAACCAACCCAAATTTGGTAACTTCCAGGTAGCCATTCACCAACAATGCCAGCATTTTTACCATCAAAATCGTCATTGCACCAAGTACCACCGGGCCCTTTGATAATCATGGTGGTGTCTTCAGGACTTTGCACTTGCAGCTTTAGGTAGTCAAATTTACTTGTTAACGCTAATGTGTGGTCTGGTGTTTCATCCACAAATCCGGTACAAGGGCCAGTGGCTGTTTCGCTTCTGCCACCTACTTGACTCCCAGATATTGAGCCACCACTCATCCCGCGAACTGTCAGGGGGTCTGGCGAAAACTGAGGGCTAAGGGTGACATCTCCAAATATCGTTGGCGCTTCCTGAGCATCAACCGCAGCATTAACTGTCGATGTGATGAAGAGCGTAACTATCATAAACGATAATCTCATCCCTCTATTGAGCGCTTTTGTAGGCATTTTAATTACGTTTGCTTCTAAGTGTTTTTGAAGACATTAATTTTACACACCAAGTTCCCAACATGAGGAGAATTGACTACCTATTTTAGATTTGAAACTGGGGATAATTCATTAGTAATTAGTCAATGATTTCTTGTTCTTATAGTTGCTCTACCTAATGGATAGGGGCACACATTTGTACGCCCCTAAAATCTGAAATATTTCTAAAATCTGGAAGTAATCGCTACTTAGCTTCCGTTATAGCCCGACTCAAGCGCGGTTTATCCAAACCAATCTGATTTAGTAGTAACCAAGATTGGATCAAGTCGGGGCCATGAACATCTCCAGTTAAAGCTGCTCGGAGCGATCGCATCACTAAGCCTTTTTTGACTTTCTGCTCTTTCACAACTTGTTTTATAATGTCCTGAGCAGCGGCTTCTGACAGTTGCGGCTGATTTTCTAAAGCTGTGACAATCGCTTCAAGAACAGCAGTAGAACCTTCTTGCTTCAATTGTGTACTGCCTTCTTCGCTAAATTCAACTGTGTCGTTAAAAAACAGTTGACCTTGAGGTACTCCATCTACCAGGCGAGTCAAACTCTGGCTAATCAAAGTTACTAGCTGTTCTAACCAGGGGCGATCTCTTCCACCATCAAATTTATAGCCAGCCGCTTCCCAAAAGGGAATGAGTAAATCTGTGAGTTTATCTACTGGCGTATTGTGGATATACTGACTGTTCAACCAATCCAGCTTGTCCCAGTCAAACTTTGCACCTGCTTTATTGACGCGCTCAAAGCCAAATTCTTTAGCTGCTGTTTCTAAGGTAAATATTTCTTGTGTCGAGTCTGGTGGCGACCAACCCAGCAATGTCATGTAATTTACCAAGCCTTCAGCAGTAAAGCCCATTTTCTGAAATTCAGAAATGGAAGTGACGCCATCCCGCTTAGAAAGCTTGCGCCCTTCCATATTCAAAATTAATGGCGTATGGGAAAACTCTGGAATTTTTGCACCCATCGCTTCATACAGCAGAATTTGTTTGGCAGTGTTGGCGATGTGGTCTTCTCCCCGGATGACGTGGGTAATTTGCATATCGATGTCATCCACTACAACAACAAAGTTGTATAAAGGTTGACCGCTACCCTCTTCTGAGGCGCGGGCGATGACCATATCACCACCTAAATCACTACCTCGCCAAGACATCTTTCCTCTTACTAGGTCGTTCCAGACAATTTCCCGCCCATCTTCGATTTTGAAGCGAATTACAAAAGAACGACCTTCTGCTTCAAAGGCGGCGCGTTGTTCTGGGGTGAGGTTGCGGTGACGGTTGTCATAGCGAGGTGCTTCGCCTCTAGCTTTTTGAGCTTCTCGGAGCGCCTCTAGTTCTTCGGAAGTAGTGTAGCAGCGATAGGCTAATCCTTGGTCTAGCAGTTTTTCTACTGCTTCTTTATAAAGATCCAGGCGTTGGGATTGGAAAAATGGCCCTTCATCCCAGTTCAGTCCTAGCCAACGCAGTCCTTCAAGAATATTGTCGGTGTATTCGGGACGCGATCGCTCTAAATCTGTATCCTCTATTCGCAGTATAAATTTCCCACCGTGGTGGCGGGCAAATAACCAGTTGAATACAGCCGTTCTTGCTGTACCAATATGTAAATTTCCGGTTGGACTCGGCGCAATACGGACTCTAACAGTCACAGTTAATTCTCTCTTTCGCAAAGCATGATAAATGTAGCTTATATTTAAATCTTGAATCCTGAGTCAACCTCTTTGGGTAATTCAGAATCTAATATCACCTAAGTTAAGTGATTCGCTACTCATAAATTTAGAACGGGACTGACGGGGCTCGAACCCGCAACTTCCGCCGTGACAGGGCGGTGCTCTAACCAATTGAACTACAGTCCCTTGTTTGGCAACTTTGCTATTATCACTATTTTTTTTCTACTTGTCAAGTGTTTCGGAGTCTGGAATTAGGAATGATTTTTATTACGTATTTTTTAGGTGCGAATTATACGTTAAACAGACCGTGATAATACAACCTGTGGCTCTGATTCCAGATGCTGCAATATTCGGGATTGCATTTGTTTATACTGCTGTTTCAATAGCTGTTTGCTCAATTGGGGTTGAGAAGTGGGTGGTAGACGATGACTCTGTTGCACCCAAGTTTTTAACATTTGCCGTTGAGTTGGCTCAATGCGGCTGCTGAGAACCTTGATGCAGGAATGTGGTGCTTCCAGAGTAAAGAAAATCAAAGGATACTGTTCATTTTCAGCCAGGAAACTTACCATCCTCAGATTTTGGGGATTTTGCATATCTAAGTAGCACGGTAGCCACTTAGGAGCGAATTGCTGATTATAGAGTACACTTACCCACAACAACATTGGGTGAGGGGATGTCACAAAGACAAACTGGTTATAACGGGTAGAAACCGCATAGTTTTTAATTTCTTGTTTAGATAACATCAACCATAGCGCTGTTATAGATCCTTGGGGAGTGTCTAGAAGCTGGGGAAAAACAATTTCTTGAATTGGTTTATTTTGAGGCCACAAAAGTTGCCGATAGCTTTGTTCTACAGTAATTGGTAATGCAGAATTTAAGGGAGACTTAAAGGTGAAGTTTGTAGGTAAAGTAGGACAATTAGACTGTTCTATACTGTTTAAAACTTGTAAAATTTCAGCGATATTTTGAGGGCGATCGCTTGCTTTTTTAGCCAGACAAGCCATAATTAAATTATTTAACTTCTGAGGTATTTTAATAGTAGGTTTAACATCTGCGATCGTTTTCGGTGCTTCAAAATGATGTGCTTTATACCAAGCGCCAAAGTAATCAGTTTCTGTTTGCCAAGGCTTTTTGCCTGTGAGCATCTCAAACATCATCACACCCAGACTATAAATATCAGAGCGACTATCTAATTTTTCCCCATCTAGCTGTTCTGGAGAACAGTAGGGTAAAGTACCATTAAATCCGCTACTTGTACTAGCTGTTGATGCATAATTCAAAAATCTAGCAATACCAAAATCAAGAATTTTAACTAACTGGCCCAATATCGGATCGGGAATAACTAATATATTGGCAGGCTTGATATCTCGATGAACCAACGGACAAATTTTGCCATCAATGTTAATTCCTTGATGAGCACACTGTAAGCCCAAACAAATTTGGCGAGAGAGAGTCAAAAACATGGACAGAGATAGCGGAATTAAATCCTTTAAACTCTTACCACATAAATATTCCATGACGTAATATGGTTTTCCTTTCTCATTCACACCATAATCATACGCCCGCACTATATGTACGCTCTTTTGACTCAAGGCTGCACTCATTAAAGCTTCACGAGCAAAGTCTTGTTGCATCTTGGTATTAACAACAGTTTGAGTCAAAAATTTGATAGCAACTGGTATACCTCCTAACAAAACATCATTTGCTAAAAAAACTTCACCCATGCCACCGCTGCCAATTAATTGCTTGAGTTGATAACGATTGGCAAGCAAGCCCGTACTACTGGGAGATGTAGATAAGCTCTGATTCACTTTGTTCACCTTTGATGCTGAGTCCATTGAAAGTTAGCAATAAACACATAAAAATATTCTTAGTTAATGGTGGCAAGCATTTTGATTTTACTAGCAGAACTTCAACGACGTAATAGCATTTTCAAAAACATTTCCAAAAATTTATTTATCCAAGTTTTTAAAACTTCTGTCTCAGATTTTTGATGTGTGGCTAAGTTTCGTAATATGTCTAACTTCAGCTTTTCGTACTCTGCTTTTAGAATATTTTTGGCTTGACCAGGCAAAATTAATTCATTTGACTGTTGACTAATATCTAACCAATCTAAAAGTTGCTGACGCTGTTTAGCCGTGAGATTTAAAGTCGTTACATGAGAGCAATGAGTTGGCTCTTCTAAGGGGAAAAATAGTAAATGATAGTAGCCTACTTCTGCTAAACTACGTGCTATCTTTTGACTTTTATTATCTTTTAAATCCAGAAAATAAGGTAGCCACTTAGTCGTAGAAGGTTGGGCGTCATATAGCACTGTTAACCACATTAGCATCGGATATACATTCATTTTACTAATAAATTCAGTACTATGTATTTTATCTAAAAATTTTGCAATCTCTTGTTTGGGCAACATTGCCCAAAAAGTTGGTATAGGTCTTTGAGAAGTCTGTAGTAAATGGGGAAAACCAATTGGTGCAATTGGTTTATTTTTAGGCCAATTTTTCTGCAAGCACTCTTTTTCTGATAGTAAAGTTGCGGGTACTAATTGAACTGGAAGCGAAACTTTAATAATGTCTGTGCTATTGCTAGAAATAACATTATTAATTTGAACACTTACTTTTTCTAAATCTTCTAATATTTGGTTGATATTTTGAGGGCGATCGCTTACTTCTTTAGCTAAACAAGTCATCAATATTTTTTCTAATATTTCTGGTATTTTAACTTGTGGATTTACTTCTTCAACTGTAGGTGGCATTTGAAAGCGATGGGCTTGATACCAAGTACCAAAGGAGTTACTTTTTGTTTGAAATGGGTGTTTACCTGTCAGCATCTCAAACATTAATACTCCCAAACTATAAATATCAGAGCGGACATCTAGCAGTTTCCGCCCTTCCATGTGTTCTGGAGAACAGTAAGGCAAACTGCCAATAAAAGAATCTGTTAGGGTCATTCCACTTCGCTCTGTTAAAAACTTAGCAATACCAAAATCTAATATTTTAACAATTTCACCTTTTTTACTATCTTCAGCAATAAATATATTTTCTGGTTTAATATCTCTGTGAACAATAGGGTAAATCTCTCCTTTAAGGCTGATACCTTGGTGGGCACATTGTAAGCCTAAACAAATTTGATTACAAATTTCTAAAAACTTCGATATTGTTAAAGGCTGAATTTTCAGAATTTGTTTGAGATTTTTCCCTTGGAGGTATTCCATTACATAAAATGGAGTTTTATCCTCAGTAACTCCATAACTTAAAATGCGAACAATATGTTTACTTTTGCGACCCAATTGAGCGCCAATAAAAATCTCTCTGGCAAAACGTTGGGACATTTGTTGGTTTGACAAACTAAGTGATAAGATTTTGATTGCGATCGGCATACCGCCTTTAGCAGTATCTTCTGCTAGATAAACTCTACCCATCCCCCCTTTGCCAATCAAATCTCTGATTAAATAGCGATTGTTTAAAAAATGTCCGATGTAATCGTCTATTTCTGCCTTTTGCCCTACCATACTCTCAATTTTATTTTCTGGCATAAAAATCATTTATAAAAAATGTTATTGGCAAAATACTTTAATAAGTCTAGCTAATTATTAAATTTAAATCTAAGAGATATCCGAATTTTGAGAAAATTAATTATATGCTGTAAATATGCTTAAGCCCTCTGCAAAAGCTACTAAACATTGTGTAACATATTTATTAAGGAGTACGGTTGAGAAATTACACGTAAACTATAAATAACCTAGATAAAGTTACCTAGTATATTCAGTGAATACACAGGAATAATCAGAAATAACTAAATAGCAGTCAAGTTGCAATGTTTATGACGGGCTGCGCCTAAGCACCTTTATTTCTGTGCAATTAAAGCTTAAAATTTGGGAGTACCCGGCGTAATAATCTAATGAGGGGATTTTCAACTTTAAGTTGAAAGGCTAGTATCTGAGTGCGTTGTAGGGAGTTAAAATTATTATCACTGATGAGAATTAATGATTGTTGACCATTCGGTAGTTTTGGACCAAGAGTTAAGCCTTCGATGTTGTCTAGCAGTACATCTAGTTTTCTCAAATCTAACAACAGTTTTTTCTTAACTGGTTTAATATTTTTGAAATCAATTGCTAAAAGGCTATCAATATTATGAATATCATCGGCTTTTTCTAACGAAACCTGAAACAGAGAAATAGCAAATCCTAAACCAGTAAAAGACCTTTCTAAACTTAAAAAGTGTCCTTGATTATCAAGAGCGAGTAAATCGGGTAATCCACTAGCAAATTTGCCAATTAGATTTAAAAATGGTGTAACTGATTCAGTTTGGTAAAGAAATTCCTTTTCGGGTTGGTTGTTAAGCAAGTTGTATTGCAAAATCCTGCAAGGACTACCAATATTAGGTTTCGCTGCGACACCATCTTGAATTAGAGCATTTTCGGTGGCTGTGAATAGATGCTTATTATCGGGTGTGATGGTGAGGCTTTCAAAAGCCAAATTGTTGCGGATACCTTTTTGATTACTTTTATCTGGTAAAAATTTCTTTGGTATAGAAAGTGTCGCAATTTCTCTACCAGAAGATAGTGAGAACTCTTTAATAAAAGGATTAATTAATTTTGCAGCATCACCTTCAGAAGATACAAACACGGTTGCTTTATTAGTTAATGCAATACCTTCTGTATCAGTTTCACCAGGGTGAAATGTTTGACTATTTTCATTTAATAATGTAGTAACACTGACTGGAATAATTCCATCTTTTTCTAGCAAACCTTTGCTCAAATCAATTTTTAATGTGTAGAAACGAGCGGCAGCTTTTTGTCCCCGGTCATCTGAAATAGCGTAATAAAGGTTGTTTTTGGCATTATATGTAATTCCAGATAAACCTCCTACTTCAGTTTCTTTAAATATTAAACCTTTCTGTAAGGTTGCTTCTCCAATAAAATCTATACTACTAATTTCAACACTATTTGAAGAAAAGTTTGTGAATACAAGGCTAATAATTATAATTGGAATCAACAAGTAAATAATTTGTGGAAATACGAATATTTTTTTAAATATCTGCATAATTTTTATCAAATAAATATTTTTAGGAACAAACACTTATACATCCCTACAAATAATATCAATTAAATAAATATAGCAAGGGACTGGGGACTGGGTGAAAAGCCTTTTTGTGTCTAAGTTTTATCGTCTGTTGATGTCCTAACTAACAAGGCTTGTGCTATAATTTAACAGATACAAGCCTGAAAATTCCGACAAATCATGTTTTTTTAACTTGGTGACGAGTCTGAGTAGGTGTTTCTTTTACTTAGACTTCTCAAAAAGTATTTGAATTTGAAAACCTTTAAAAAATAATAAATTACTTAAGCTAATCGTAAATCATACTCACTTTGGAAAAAGTTGACAAGCCAATCTTTCACTTTATGGGTGGCGCGGCAGTCATCTTCGTTGTAACGTTGGATAATTTCTAGTAAGGTGCGATCGCCTGTTTCTAACCATCGATCGTACCAGTAAATACACTTGGCACCACTGGCTTCTTTATCACGCCACTCAAATCCTATCCAACGAGCGATCGCTTTCAAGGCATAGCTTTCTACGGGCAATGCTACACTTTGGGTTAATTGTTCATACACATCCACAAATCGATTCAGTACAGGACGCACTAAGGAATGTGGAGTGCCGTAAAGTTTTGCCAACCGTTTGACTGTATCAAACTCGTAGACACAAAAATGATAAATTGGCGCTTCGGGATATTGCCAAACCAAATCCAAAAATTGCTGCCAAACTAATTCTTCGTCTTCTGGTTTATCTGCTAAAAAGGAATAAAATTGTTCTGTATTAGTTTGTCTATTAACAACCAAAACCCCTAAAAGATAATCTAAATCTAAGTCTGGCTGGGCTTCAATATCAAAATAAAGCTCTATAGGCGCTGTAAATGTAATATCTTCTGTTGGTAGTGGATATGGTAAAATCAACGGTCGTTTTTCTAGTGCAGATTGAGCTTGTACTACCAATTTGGGCGCTACTTCGGTGTCAAAACCAAGTAACTTTTCTAAGCTGCTGGGACTGGTGTTAGCAAGAGATTCCAGTGTGGTAATGTCTAAGGCTTGGAGTTGAGTGTAGCGAAGGGGTGTTACACCTGGTAGTAGTGAGAGATGTTTTTCAGATTGAGCGATCGCATAACATTCAGTATACCAATGGCAAAAATTGCACTTTTGGCGAGAAATAAATACCTCTGGCGGATTCGGTAACTCTAATACTTGAATAAACTCTTCCAAAATCTGCTGCATCCGTGGTGTCCATTTGCATAGATCGACTGCATAATTTGTATTTTTGGTTCGCAATATGAGCAAAGCTGTTTCAGGTGCAACTCCCTGCACTGTTGCCAACACTTGGGCATGAAATGCAGCGACAACCTGATATTCTTGCTTAGGGCGCTTACCCAGTTCAATACTAGCTGGGACGTAGATCCAATCTCCAAAATTTGATTGTCCCGGCTGTTTCACAAGTAAATCTGGACGACTTAGCAGGGTGTCTGCTTCCGAATAAGTTGCTAACAGTACTCCTTTATAGATGTACTCAACCCCACGCTGCATCAATTCTAAAGTTGCTTTCTCTCCCTTTTCCCAGTTTCCATAAGAATAATCTGGTTGGTAATAAGTCATCTGTGCCAAAGCACTCAACTGATGAGCGATTTTGTCCTGTTGCAGTTTCCGTAGCAACTCATTGGGAGCATCGCGCTGACTTTTGTCACCGTGGATATCTAGAAAAGGTCGGCGTTTACAGCGTTGGTATTGCAGTAGGAGTTCAGCATTGATTAGCATCCTTTTAAGTTAACAAGAATTAGCAGAATCTGGGAGTAACTGTGACAATTAAAATCTGGAAGTGGTGATAGCTTCTCTCGAAGACGCTACGCGTAGCTTGCTTCCCCCTATGGGTACGGTGCGCTACGCCAACGCGTCCACGCTGAATTTGCCGTTTATTTTATACTGTCAACAGCTAGAGCGTTTGCTTTTCTGCCAAATTACAACTCAAAGAGAGTAAAAATCACAGTTTGTCCATTATTACAAGGTTACATGACAAAACAACATAAGCTGTATCTCATCTGTAAACGTGTCACACAACGATCGCACGAACGATCGCAAAACTCTCCTCTTATCTTGACGATTAATTTGACTGCAAAACGATTGCATAATTATCGACTCAGTCAGGCGGATTCAGTCAGGTGTAAAACTTTATTCTGCTAGAGGAGGCTGTACGAGTGGTTAAAAGATTGTCTGAACGATATTTTTTAATAAAACTGTTTTGATTTAAGTAAAAATAGTAACAGTGAAAATGATGTGGAAATAATTTCTAAGTTGTGCTTAGTACAATGTCTAACCTAGTAATGAAAAGTTCGTAGTAAACACTAAAGTGCTTACTACGAACTTGTTGACCTTACTAATTTAAACTTAACAGACTATAGCAATCCTATTTGATTTGTGAGAATCTTGGTGTTGACTGTCCTTTGTCATTGGTCATTTGTCCTTGGTTTTGTCTTATGAATGATTTAGGATTGCTATATTAACAAGGATTTTGGCCAACGCATAATTAATTAAAACTATACCGTCAGCTTTTATCCCTGCTTATTTTCTCCCTATATCTAACTGTACTTGCAATCCATCATTGTCACTGCCTGACTGAGCCGGTGTTAAGAAAACTGAAGTGTCTGGCTGTGATAATGATTCGTTAAAGCGAATTTGGGCTGGAGTTTTATTTTCTCTTCTATTATTGTTGGAAAGGCTTGCTGGATTAGTTTGCTCAAAAAAACTTTTAAAGTCATCTTGGGCTGTTTTTTGATCGATTCCAAGTAGAGAATCACCACTTAATCGATATTGTCCGGGATTTGAGTTTGATGCTGGTGATTGAGCGTAGGCTTGGCTTCCTAAGCTTACAAAGGCTGCCGTAATCCCCAAGAAAGCAATAATTTTGGCGTTCATTTGCTCGCTCCAAATTATTTTTAATATTGCTCGTCTATTATTCTCTGGGAAAAATATTTTGATTAACTCTATTGTTAGGTTCAACTATAATAATTTTATTGCGTATATACTTAGCGTGTCAATGATTTTTGCTATTTTAGGGATTAACAAGTTATAGCTTTGATATCTTTTGAGAAGTTTGATTATCTGGTTAAGTTTCTGAGCGATCGCAATTAAGTTCGTTGACATATCCCAGGATGAAATTAAGGATGTTTAACAGTGACACAAGAGCGATCGCTTGGCTGAAGCTGTGTTTAATTAACAACCACTACGATTTTTGTGACAATCTGACAAATTTGTGACTAAAATAACGAGTTTAGTTACCATCACAACGATTTTCGTTACAAATATCATAGTTTTCGTTACAAATTTACAAATTTAGTTACTATCACTACGATTTTCGTTACAAACATCATAGTTTTAGTTAACATTGCTGAGTAGATTGTTGTAATAAACACCAAATACTGTGGATTATACTCAACCAAAATTAAGCTTTAGTAAGGCAAGCTAGCTCTAGAACACCATAAAAAGAACATAATTATGCCTCGTCAAAAGCGTACATATCGCGTTCTAGAAAAAGCTGAATTGAGAATCGCCGGACTCAAAGCAATCGATCCCAGCATGGATTTTGGGGATGCTCGCAACTTGCAAAATGTCGCACAAGTAATCCAGCAGTACCGCAGTAAAATAGATGCTTATAATACCACTCTGGCTGTGATTGATTCTTATAAAAGTGAGATGAAAGAGTTGGAAAAAACTTTGAGCGATCTAAGTGAAAAAATGCTCCTGGGAGTTGCTTTTAAGTACGGTAAAGATAGCTATGAATATCAGATGGCGGGTGGTGTTCGCAAAAGCGATCGCATCCGTAAAAGCAGAGCAACCCGCTTGAAATCGACTTTAGAGGAAGCAGTTGTTAAGGATGCTACAACTGCATAAAAGCGCCCTGAAATTAAAGTCTGCTGCTACCGAAACAAAGCTTGTTTTTAGTAAACTTGCAATCTGTCATGCTTGAATGTTGCATTGTTTTGTTGTCTAGAAAAGCAAAGAAAGCAAAAATTCAGTGATTTTTATGCTGTGCATTTTCACTTTAGTCATCAGAAACTTTACGTAAGTCTATTGATGTAACTATAAGCAAACTCGGTAAAATTCGTGAGGTTTAACAGATAGAAATTAACTAAGATTAGCTTTAAATAGCAGTTAATATCTGTTAAACCAAACAAATTTGTAAATAACTGCTTAATTGTTGATAAGCAACTCTTGTTCAATATAATTTTATCTACTGATGAGCAACTTGAATAGCGAAAGACTAAAACTTAAATTTAATCAGTTGCATTTAATTTCGTATCTAGCAATTGGTTCTTTGATTTTTTATGTAAATTCCAATCTAGATTTAAACTACATAGTTAAAGGATATTTAGTCTTAATGGAATGTCAGCTAGGTATAATCGTTATTTATTTTTTGACGGCAAAATTCACTAACAAACCAAATAAATAGTTAAAGAAGGTCAAAAAGTTTGGTTGTATTATATGCCAATAGATATTTATTAGAGTTAACTAAGGAAGTAAATGTTATGAAGACTAAATCTACAGCAATTATACTTTGCTTTTTTGGCGGGTGGCTGGGAATCCACAAATTTTATTTAGGAGAAAATGTAGCAGGTATTTTGTACTTATTGTTTTTTTGGACTTGTATTCCATCTTTAATAGCCTTTGTTGAATTCTTCGTCTTAGTTTTGATGTCAGATACCGAATTCAATACAAAATATAATCAAGTTATTGCAAGCACAAGTGGAGCAGTCTCTGCAAAAGATGCAACCAGTGCGCTAGCTGATTTAAAAAATCTTTTTGATTCTGGGATAATTACCGCAGAAGAATATGAAGAAAAGCGCCAAAAGCTTCTGAAATCTTTGTAAATTAAAACTATTAGTCGATTTATGATGTCACAATCTAAATCTTGGTTTCAACAAACTCCTGCTTGGGTGTGGTTATCATTAACTCCGACATTGGGGGGATTTGCGATTGTCTATGCAGGTTATAAATCCAAGACTAAAACTTGGGTTGTTCTAGGGATTAGCATCTCTATATTAGCTTTAGCTTTATCGGCTAATAGTTTAGCATTTGCGCCCTGGATAGCTCAAATTAGTATTGCGTTTTATCTCAAAAAATTTTATTTAATCAAAACTTATCCAAAGAATTTACCAATTCCCGAAGAACAAGAGTTAGCAAAATTAGTTGCGAATACTCGTGAGAAAGTAGATATTAATGAATGCTCAAAACATGAATTAGTTAACTATTTAGGACTACCGATAGTTTATGCAAATAACATCGAATCGTTGATGAATGAGGGATATGTTTTCACTCATGTAGAAGAGTTAATCGAAATAGCCGGAATTCCTGAAAAGCAAGTAGATCGAATTACACCACTGATTACTTTTAGATACAACTACAAAAAAGAAGCTGATTGTTCTTGGAAACGATTAAATACATATTCAACTGATGAATTAATTAGCTGTGGATTAGATGGAGCGATCGCAGAGCAAATTGTTGTCGAAAGGCAGCAACGAGGTGAGTATAAATCCTTGATTGATGTGAAGCAGCGCACTGGATTACCGTTTAATACTTATCGTCATATCGCTTAGAGGATGTTTGAAAAGTCATGATCGATCTATCAAATATTTTTTACCCCACCCTAACTCTCCCCTTATAAAGCTACCGTTTACACACAAGTTAGAAATGATTGACAAATCCGAGTTTTACCCCACCCTAACCCTCCCCTTGTAAAGGGGAGGGAACCGGATTTTTTTGTTTCCCCCCAATATATCGGGGGGATTAAGGGGGGTAATAATTCGATTAAAATCACAACAGATCGCTTTTCAAACATCCTCTTAGACTCTCGATTCTTTCGCTTTTTTCCAAGGAAGTTTCACAGTAAATCGACTACCTTTGCCTAACTGACTTTCGGCGTGGACAGTTCCACCATGTAACTCGACAATTTTTTGCACCATTACTAATCCTAAACCAGTACCCGGAGAACGAGGATTAGAAGTATTTTCAACTTGGACAAATGGTTGAAATAATTTAAATAAGTCATCGGAAAGCATCCCAATACCAGTATCTACCACGCTGATAAAGATATATTCATTGCTAGAACTTGGCTGGACTTCAATCCAGACTTCGCCTCCTTCTTTAGTAAACTTAATCGCGTTAGTTAACAAGTTGATAAATACTTGGCGAATGCGGCCTTCATCGACTTGGATGGGTTCGAGTTCTTCAGGGATTTGTGCCGTCAGCCGGATATTTTTCTGGAAGGCTAAATGTTTGACAAAAGTCAAGCAGAAGTCACATATTTCCTGAATCGAAGTAGCAGCTAGTTGCAATTCGATCTTGCTGGATTCGGTATCGGTAAAGTCAAGGATTTGGTTAATTAATTCTAGTAAGTTTTTACCGCTAGATTCGAGCATATTTAAAGACTGACGCTGTTCTTCATTTACAGGGCCGTACACTTGCTCTTTGAGTGCCTCTGTGATTCCCATAATTGAGTTTAAAGGAGTCCTCAGATCGTGGTTAATGTTTCTTAAAAAGGTGCTTCTAGCACGATTTGCGACTTCGGCGATTTCTTTAGCCTCATGTAAAGCGGATTCTGCGCGTTTGCGATCGCCTATTTCTAAAGTGAGAGCGACAATTTCCACGATTGCTCTAACGAAGTTTTCTTCGCTCAGTTCCCATTTCCGGGGAAGATCGACCTGCTCGTACAATACTGTTCCCACCATTTTGCCCCCAACCCAAAGAATGGTATCAATTAGGGATACAATATTATTTGGTTCGAGCAATTTATCCGATAATTCTTGTACCCGCGGATCGGTACGAGTGTCAGAGACGGCAATAGTACCAGAAGCTAATAGGGCTTTAAAGTAGATGAAATAATCTGCAAGGTTGCGTTCTAAACCTGCCGAATATTTTTGATTGCTACGTTCATAAAGACTTATGCATTGGAGCTTGGTGCGCTCGCTATTGAATAACCACACACTGACTCGTTCTACTTCTAAGGCATTGGCTGCTTTTTGGGCGATCGCTTTGAATGCTGTTTCTAAATTTCCTTCAAAAATCGCTTTGTGATTTGCCAATTCTGTAAGTACTTGATGATGCTGTCCCTGTTTTCGTTCGCTGTTAGTGCGTTCTTCAACCTCGTGCTGTAATTCTTGAGTTCGTTGTTGAACTTGCAGTTGTAAATCCTCATTTTTACTAATCAGTGCAGTAAAAGTTTTGCGTAAATCCTGCGCCACCTCATTTAAAAATCCACCCAGCACCTCTAATTCTTGAATACCTTGTACTTTCACCACTGAGTCGCTGTTGGTAAAATCAGTTAAATCTTTTGTCGCCCTGCTAAAGTACAAAATTGGTTGAGTAATCCACCGAGCGGTGGCAATTCCCAATATAATAGCTAGTCCCAACGCTCCTAAACAAAGAAAAATTGTAGTTTGAATGTTGCGATTAATTTGTCCCATAAAGTCTGCTTCTGGGACAGCCACTATTATCAACCAATTGACATTTTTTTCGCCCTCGAAGGGTCTAACTTCTAAAAATTGCCGTTTGCCTTCCAAGGAAAAATCTAGTTGCTGTAAACCTTGAATTTGGTCAAAGTTACTAAATTTAGTTGTTAAGTATTTAGCGGTTGCTTGAGTCAAAGAATTGCCGCTTTGAGAAGCTGCTAATCTAATGGGTTTACCATTTTGTAAGCGAAATGGTTCTTCGTTGGTAGAACTTGCAACTAATAGCCCCGATCGCTCGATAATAAAAATTTGCCCAGACTTGCCAACTTTGATGTTTTGCAGCAAATTCCCAATTTGTGATAAGTGAGTGAGAGTGCTGTTGACTCCGAGTAGTTCGCCTTGGGAATTATAAATGGGAAGAGAAGCACTAATTAAGAGCGTTGGTTCAGTGCGGGGTGTAAAAATCTGACTAAAGCTGAATTTTTTGGCGGTAACTGCTGTTTGATAATCAGGACGCGATCGCGCATCATAGTTTTTGATTACCTCTGGTAATTGAGTACGTTGACCTTGAGAATCAATTATGTAGGTGTAGAGGTCATACCCAGTTGACTTATCGGCTTTTCTGAGTAAAAATTGGCGATCGTTGAACTTTTCCACCGCTAAATATTCTTGCTCATTGCTTGCAGTTATTGCCAACACATCTGGAAAAATCTTTAACTGCTCTATTAAATATGACTCCCAGTTTGCCAGATTTTCTATCTTCAGCAACCCCATGTTAATGATATTTTGATTACTGCCTAGTACCTGACGCCCAGTTGCCAAGTAAGTTTGTAAATTCTGCTCGACTCGATTGGCAACTTCATGACGTAATTCACTAGCTACCTCATTGATTGCCTTTTGCCCGTTTCCGATTGACAAGTATGCAGTCAATCCCACAGCTAGCAAGATTTGCAGCACAAACAACGCTACCAAGATGCCACTTAGAGGTACGCCTTTAAACAGGGAAAAAACACTACCTTGCCCAGTATTTTTGTTCATCTGCGCACTCTCCCTTCCTGTCCTGTAGTACTGAGTACAACACCTCTAGTTTGCTGTCCTGTGGGCTTATGCATAGTTTGTACTCGGTCAGGTCAAGTGCCAATATACCACTTCTGCTAAAAGAACAAAACGTTACATAACTGCACCTGTAGATTTTACCAGCCAAAATATGACTAACGTCCATCACAAAGACAAAGACGGCGATTCATCGCGTCTTGCCTTAACGATTCATCGCGTCTGGCCTTAATCGTAAATATCAAAGAAATTGATGAAAAACTGAATCAATTCGTAACTAGTTGAGATTTATGAGTTATAACTGGCATTTTTAAATAAATCTAACTGTAGACAGATGAAAAGTGAAACGCTACTGTTATCAGAAGCGTATTTTTTGGCGTTCAGATTATCTTTAATCTCGGCGCTCAAGATTGCTCCTAATTTTACCGCATTCTACCCAGCCCAAGACATAGGTTTTATCACTCATGCTCAACGTGTCCACTTCCAATTCTCAGCAAAATCAGCAATTAATTGACAATACTGACTGGAACGTTATTGAAACGGAGTTTAACCCGGCGCAGTTGCATCACAAAGAAACTGTTTTCACTCTTGGTAATGGGTTGTTAGGAGTGCGGGGTACATTTGAAGAAGGATATCCCCAAGATTTTCCAGGCGTACTGATCCACGGTGTTTATGATGATGTGACAATTACTCATACCGAATTGGTAAACTGTCCCAACTGGCTGCCATTGGTAGTGAAAGTAGCAGGCGATCGCTTTAGTATGGACAGTGGTGAAATTCTCAACTACGAACGTCGGCTCGATTTACGCTTAGGTTTAGTTAGCCGTGATGTGCGGTGGCGTAGTCCTAATGGTCATACTCTAGATTTTCACTTCGAGCGTTTCACCAGTTTAGCAGACCAACACGTTTTGGCGATTCGCGCTCAAATTACATCGGTAGACTTTGAAGGTGAAATTACCGTTGAAGCCGGATTTGACAGCGAACCACATACCCAAGGCATCAAACATTGGCGAACCTTAAACCAAGGTGGCATAGATCAGATTCTCTGGTTAAACAGTACAACTCTCCACTCAAATATTCAAGTTGGGATGGCAGCTAAGTTAGTGGTAGATGGTGATGAGACTGCACCTGTGAGCGTCGAAAAGACTTCTACTTCTCCCACTTTGACAACTACCTTAGAGTTATATCCTGGAAAAACGGTAACTGTAGAAAAAATTGTCACCTTGTTTACTTCACGAGAGACAGAAATCCCCATTGCCACCGCTTTACAAAGACTTGCTGAGGAACCGAGATATACTACTTTATTGGCAGCTCACATTACTGCATGGGAGCAAGTGTGGCAAGACAGTGACATTATAATAGAAGGCGATCGCTTGGCTCAATTGAGCGTCCGTTACAATCTCTTCCAATTACTAGCTGTAACACCGCGTCACGACAATCGGGTAAGCATTCCTGCCAAAGCTCTCTCTGGTTTTGCTTATAGCGGACATATCTTTTGGGATACAGAAATATTCATCCTACCTTTCCTCACCTTAACTCAACCAGCTCTAGCGCGTAACTTGCTTACCTACCGTTACCACACCCTACCAGGAGCTAGACGCAAAGCTCAAGAAGCGGGTTATCAAGGAGCGATGTTTGCTTGGGAAAGTGCCACTACTGGCGATGAAGTAACTCCGCGTTGGGTTCCGGCTCCCAATGGTGAATTAATCCGCATCTGGTGCGGTGATATTGAAGTGCATATCACCGCAGATATCGCTTATGCAATTTTGCACTACTGGCAGTCTACCAACGATGATGACTGGATGCGAGATTATGGCGCCGAAATTATCCTTGATACGGCTGTTTTCTGGGAAAGTCGAGTGCAGTGGAACCAAGAGCGTCACAGTTATGACATCCTAGATATAATTGGCCCCGATGAATATCACGATCGCATCGATAATAATGCCTTCACCAATCTTATGGTACAGTGGCATTTGCAGTCAGCTTTAGCGCTGTGGGATTGGCTCAAACAAGCTTATCCTGAAACCTCAGCAGAACTAGTGCAAAAACTCAACTTAACTACAGAGCGTCTGCACCATTGGGCAGAAATCCAAGAGCGTCTATTTGTCAATGAAGATGCTCAAACCGGTTTAATTGAGCAATTTGAAGGCTTTTTCCAGCTAGAAGACGTTAACCTCGCTGATTACGAACCGCGCAGTAAATCTCTGCAAAGTTTGTTGGGAATTGAAGCTACAAACCAGAAGCAGATTCTCAAGCAGCCAGATGTGTTGATGCTCTTGTATTTATTGCGCGAACGTTATGACTATAACACCCTCGCCACCAACTGGGACTATTACAACCAGCGCACCGACCACAGTTATGGTTCTTCATTAGGCCCAGCCATTCATGCCATCTTAGCTTGCGACCTCAATCAACCAACTGAAGCTTATACACATTTTATGCGATCGGCCTTGGTAGACTTAGATGATGTCAGACTGAACGCCGCCGAAGGAATTCACGCTGCCAGTGCTGGAGGAGTATGGCAAGCAGTAGTTTTCGGGTTTGCCGGTATTCGGATGACTCAATTTGGCCCCATTGCCTGTCCCAATCTACCACCCAACTGGACGCGTTTGAAGTTTCGCCTGCAATGGCGTAACGAGTGGTATGACTTCGATTTACAAGCCGAAACACAAGTCAAAGTTCCCACTTTGGCAGATACACGCTCGACAATTGTCTAATAGACTTTTTGGATAAATCAATGAGCTTTCACCCTAAATCCCTCTCCCAACTTGGAAGAGAGGGACTTTGAAATTGGCTTGGCTCCCCTTCTCCCAAATTGGGAGAAGGGGTTGGGGGATGAGGGCAATAAACGCTGGTGTTGTGAAGTAAATTTTCTTTGATGATAGATGTCGTAACATTTAAGTATGATTCCATACAGAAAGTTTTTATTCTGAATATTTAAGAGATGGGAACTCTAGCTAATAAGCTTAATTAAAGTATCCCACCGAACACTGCTAATCATGTCCGATTTTGCTCATTCCACATTGGGCCAATCTTCTTCCCTTCGTTTGACTAGAAGCTTGAGTGCTGTTGAAAGTTGGGGCTTTGGTTTGACAGCTCATATTTCTTGGACAGCATTGGTTCCAGCGATTCATGCTGCTCTCGGTTCCCAAGCTATTTTTGTTTGGATACCTGCGGTGATTTTTGGAATGCTGCTTAACTATCAGGTAAAACGCTTAGGTTTGCATTTCATCAATGTAGCTGGAGGAACACCTAACTATGCTACCAAGCTACTGCATAACTACCCAAGACTTGCTCGCTATGCAGCAATTGGATACCTCCTCAACTGGGTTTCTTACCTGTCAGTGAATACAATCGTACTCAGAGATTTAATTAAAGTAAATTTAGAGACGCTGGGTATTACCTGTCCAGACATATTTCTGGATATTAGCTTTACACTCTTGCCTTTTATTGTGGCATTTAGTGGGACTCGCGCCCTGAGTATTTTACATTTGTTTTTTGTAATTCCAGCCTTTGCACTGCTAATAACTTTCTGTATCCAAGGTCTTGGCTGGTTAGCGTTTTCTCCCGTTAGTCCTGGGTTTTTTCCTAACAGTTGGTCATCTTTGAGCTTCGTGGATTGGGCAAAGTGGTTCTTTTTCGTCACTTATGCAACCTACAGCTGTGAAACGGCTTCTTCCTTTGTCGCTGATAGCCGCCACCCCACCCAGACGCTACGGTTTCTAAACGTTGCCGCCTGGATGATGCCAATCATCTTTTTGGGAGGGTCTTGGGTAGTGATGCGGTTAGCAACAAATCCCAACCTTAAAGATAATGCTTTCCTAAATCTGGTGGCAGCTTCCCATCCCTTTTGGGGAAGATTCGCTGGTGTAAGTGTTTCTTTTTTACTAGTAGCTGCAAGTCTTTTAGGTTCGGCAACAGTGGTTTCTAATTGCCCGCGAATTTTGTATCAACTGGCTTTAGATAACCACATTTCACCAGTATTTTCTGTGGTCTCACGTCGGGGTGTGTTTGTCCCTGCATTGACATTGACACTGGTATTGTGCTTAATCTATTTGATTTGGGGAGATGTAGCGCGAATCGTCGCTGTTGGTAACATCGGTTGGTTTGTCTCCTTTATGTTACTGCATCTGGGGCTTTGGCTTCGGCGCGATCGCCCGGAAGTTTTATTTCCTCGCATATCTCTGGCTATTCTGCTGTTAGAAGTTGTGGTGCTATTGGTGGGCGGATTTGCCTGGGGTTGGCTCAACTTGCTGACTGGGCTATTATTTCCCATTGGTGTTATAGGAATAGATGCGGTAATTCGCCGTGTGGATTTCCCTGCTTTCCATCCTGATTGGTGGATGCGGCGATATCGCACGCGCCCTGTAGTAATTATCAAAGATTCAGTAATTCTTCAGGTGAGTATCCTGATTTTTTTACTGTGCAGCGCCGTGGCAGTTGGCTGGTTATTTGGTGTCAAACTCAATAAAGTGGCGACTGCGGGCGGTGAGAATATATTTGTGGTGCTACTGATGAGCGTGGCATTTGTGGGAGTAGCGATCGCTTGTTGGACAAGTTTACCGCAAGTGGTAGCGATCGCAGAAGCAAGAGTTGCTGCCGAACACCTCTTTACAGTCGCCCAGGATGGTATTTTAGTCGTAGACGATCGAGGCATTATCCGCCAAGCAAACCCAGCCACCAAATCATTCTTTGGTGTCAACCCATCAGAATTGCGGGGAAATCACCTGAACAAATGGCTACCCGCATTAGTCTACTATCCAGAGCAGTGGACAAAGCGTAGCGAACAAATTCTCATCGGCAATGGGAAAAACAGAACTCTAGAAGTTTCCATCTCAGACCGACCCCATCGGGATTTTCAGGAATATGTTGTTATTCTCCACGACATTACCCAGCGCAAACAAGCAGAACAGATATTGCGATACTCAGAAGCACAACTGCGCCAAGAAGCAAAGCAGCTAGTATCTCAACTGGTACATAGTGAAAAAATGTCGAGTTTGGGACAGTTGGTAGCAGGTGTAGCGCATGAAATCAACAACCCAATCAATTTTATTTCTGGCAATGTCGGCTATGCCAATCAATATATCCAAGATTTATTAAGATTGCTGCAATTATACCAGAAAAACTATCCTAATCCACCAAAGGAAATTCAACAAGAAATAGAAGCGATCGACTTAGATTTTCTGATTGCAGACTTGCCCAACTTGCTAACTTCGATGACAGTTGGTGCGGAACGAATCACAGAAATTGTCTTATCTCTGCGAAACTTTTCTCGGTTAGATGACGCAGAAATGAAAGCTGTGAATATCCATGAAGGTCTAGATAATACGTTAATGATTTTGGAACATCGCCTCAAATCTAAATCTAATAATCTAGCAATTGAAGTGATTAAAGAGTACGGCGATCTGCCGTTAGTAGAATGTTATGCTGGACAACTAAATCAAGTATTTATGAATCTTCTGGCAAATGCGATCGATGCTTTAGAAGAGGCAGTGGAAAATGGTGAATGGGAAGTAAGGGAAGAAACGCTCTCTACTCCTCAGATAAGCATTCAGACTAAACTCACTAGCGAAAATCAGGTAGTTATTCGTATTGGCGACAATGGTATAGGCATTCCCGAAAAGGTACAAAAACAATTATTTGAACCATTTTTTACGACTAAACCAGTTAATAAAGGTACTGGGTTAGGTTTATCTATTAGTCATCAGATTATCACCCAAAAACATCAGGGAAAATTACAATGTATTTCTACTCCTGGTCAGGGGACAGAATTTGTAATTGTAATTCCGCTAAATCAGCAAGCTATCTAATTGTCAACATTATTTTGCGTGGTTAAATTTTCACCCTTAGCGTTGCTAGAATGTTAGGCTGAGATTTTCTGGCTAAACCACCTGTATAGGCTGTTACCTAGAAAAAGTCTGGCTATTACTCCGATTTGGGTAGTGAGAAAAAGGATTTGGTCATGGCAAGACTTATTGGAGTTTATTATTGGCAAGCAGAGCAGCGTATTAAAAAGGCACGGCAAGAGGGAGCAATAAAACTCGATCTTAGTAACATGAGACTCACTGAGATACCAGAGGCGATCGCATCTCTGACTCGGTTGCAAGAGCTTAACCTCTCCAACAACCAACTGACTCAACTGCCAAAAGCGATCGCATCCCTGACTGGGTTGCAAGAGCTTTACCTCGACAATAACCAACTGACCGAACTGCCAGAAGCGATCGCATCCCTGACTGGGTTGCAAGAGCTTATCCTCTCCAACAACCAACTGACCCAACTGCCAGAAGCGATCGCATCCCTGACTGGGTTGCAAGAGCTTTACCTCTCCAACAACCAACTGACCCAACTGCCAGAAGCGATCGCATCCCTGACTGGGTTGCAACAGCTTAACCTTTCTCACAACCAGCTGACCGAACTGCCAGAAGCGATCGCATCCCTGACTCAGTTGCAACGGCTTAACCTTTCTCACAACCAGCTGACCGAACTGCCAGAAGCGATCGCATCCCTGACTCAGTTGCAATCACTTAACCTCTACAACAACCAACTGACGGAATTGCCAGATGTGGTATGCGAACTTCAAGCATTACAAGAATTGGAGCTTGGAGAAAATCCTATTGAGTTGCTTAGTTCAAAAATCGGTTTACTAAAAAAGTTAAAGCAGCTATCTCTTCGCAGTACCAATCTAAAAACTTTGCTTCCAGAAATTGGGCAATTAGTCTCTTTAACTTGCCTCGGTTTGGGAGATGGAGAATGTGGCGAGGGTAGTAGGTATGTTGAATCGAGTTCCCAGATCGTGGCCTTGCCACCAGAAATTGGTCAACTTACTTCTCTTGAGTGGCTTGCATTGGGTAACAGTGCTGATCTTTGCCAACTTCCCTCTACTATCAGAAATCTAACAAAGCTTCGTGCTCTAGATATTTCAAGGTCAAAGGTCTCAGATATTCCATCCTCAATATCTCAGCTTGAGAATTTGCAGAAGCTTAACCTTGATGAAAATCCACTTAACCCTGATCTTGCTGCTGCGTACGAACAAGGCTTTGAAGCAGTCATGCAATACCTACGGGCAAAGGCAGAAAATCAAGTGACGCTGAATGAAGCCAAGCTAATCCTAATTGGTGAGGGTGAAGTAGGCAAGAGTTGTCTTTTGGGTGCATTGCGAGGAGATAAATGGGTGGATGGTCGCCCCACAACTCACGGGATTGAGATTAAACCTGTAATCGTCACTGATGTTGATACTGCCAAAGAAATTACGTTGAATGGTTGGGATTTTGGCGGTCAACGGGTTTATCGACCAACGCACCAGTTGTTTTTCAGTGCGCCAGCAGTGTATCTGGTGATCTGGAAACCACGGGAAGGCCCCCAGCAAGGCTTTGTCAAAGAGTGGATTACGCTGATCAAAAATCGAGAACCAGATGCAAAGGTGTTGGTGGTTGCAACGCACGGCGGCCCCGGACAGCGACAACCAGACATTGACAGACAAGAAATTATCGATCAATTCGGCAAAGATACGGTAATCGATTTCTTCCATGTAGACAGCAAACCCAACCAAGATACGACACATTGCACCGGACTTGCAGAATTAAAAAATGCTATTGCTCGTGTCGCTGCATCTCTTCCCGAAATGGGGCGTTCCGTTCCTGCAAAGTGGCAGCAGGTGCGGGAAACCTTACAGACAAGTGACAAAGCCTATCTCCCCTACGATGATGTTATTGCCATCTGCGCTGAACAGGGAATCGATGAGGAGCAAGCAGAACTGTTCCTTCGCATCTCCCATACACTAGGGCATTTCATCCATTACCATTACGACCCAACACTACGCGATATCGTCATCCTCAAACCCGACTGGTTGGCAAAGGCGATCAGCTTCGTGCTAGATGATGAAAAGACACGCAAACGCAACGGTTTAGTGGAATTTCAGCATCTCAGCCAGTTGTGGAGCCATCCGCCATTTGCAGGCGAAGAAGGCTATCCCTCAAAATTGCATCCAATTTTTCTGCGGCTGATGGAACGCTTTGATCTATCCTACAAAGTAGTTTTCGATCCATCAGAAACTAGCAATACCAGCCTGATTGCTCAACTTGTTCCCGACACACGCCCAGAGACATTACCCAATTGGGGAGAGGAACCGGAAGCCGGAGACAGGCAACAGATACAAATCTGCCGTGTTGTGGACAGTCGCGGACAGTTTGCAGTTGCAGAAGGTTTGTTTTACCAGTTGATTGTCCGGTTGCACAAATACTCACTAGGGCGGGCGAATTACGAAGACAGCATTCACTGGCAACGGGGCTTAATGCTTGACAATGACTACAACGGTCGGGCATTGCTGGAATATGTTGGCACTGATGTAAAAATTACGGTGCGGGCAGCTTATCCAGAAAGGTTCCTGTCATATCTCACGGAAGAGATTAAATGGCTAGTCGAGAATTTCTGGGAAGGATTGCGTTGTAATGTGATGGTTCCCTGCATTGAAGCTTGCGGTATGAATGCCCCTGGAAACGGACTGTTTGAGGTACAAAAACTAATTGAAAGCAAAAAGAAAAATCGTCATGAATTCCCGTGTCCCATTTCTGGGTGTGGTGAATGGCAAAACATCGATCAATTGCTGAATAACGCGCCGACTGCTCAACCCCCATCTCAAGCAATTGGCATTGAGCAGTTCCGATACATTGTGAAAGACGAGTTAAACGTCATCCGCAAAGATTTGGTTATGTACGATCGCCTAGATCAAGCACGCTTTCAGGTATTATCTCAGGAGCAACGCACCATTTTAAGCCAGGTCGATCAGCAGTTTGCAGAACTAATGCAGATGCTCACCGATGAAGCGAAAGATGGCCCGCGCCTGTTTAGCTTTAAGCCCATTGAACCAGGATTTTTCGATCGCCCCAAATGGATTAGTGCCAAGTTTCAACTTACCCTGTGGTGCGAACACGCACGTCAGCCACTTCCAGTTTTAAATCCCAACGACAAGAAAAAGGGAGTTTATGAATTAGACTTGCCGCGTGACTGGTTCACCAAGGCAGTTCCCTATCTCAGAATTTTGACCGGAACCCTAAGCCTAGTCTTACCTGTGGCAGGTTCGGCAACTAAATTTATACTGGATGATACCACCTACAAAGCCATTGAAGAACAACTCGATTTGGGACAGAAAAGCATCGAGTCTACTTTGAAGGGAAGTGATATGGCTTTGGCTGGAAAGTCCAAGAGCGATGCCTCCTTCTTGGAAGGCGATGCAATCCGCGCTCAAGGCTCGATTTTGCGAGAATTACACGCCTTATTAAAAGAGAAAGATCCTAGTTTTGGTGGTCTAGTGCGGGTGCAAAACAAACGCCGTGAATTTCTTTGGGTTCATCCTCAATTTGTAGATGAATATTAATTGACAACGGATATTAGAGCTATTTCGTAATTTCTCATGATTCTACAGGAAACAGAGTAATGTTGAAGGTTTTTGCTGACCGAGGTGGTACATTCACAGATATTGTTGCTGTTACTAATAATCAACTAATTATCGATAGACTTTCAAAACATCCCGAACGTTTTTTAATTGTCCCTCTGCCTAATCAGCAATGGATTATCGTCTACAAAATACTTTCAGAAAATCCCGAACAATATCAAGATGCAGCCATCCAAGGTATTCGAGATATCATGGGTATTGCTAGCAACGAACCCATTTCTGCTGAAGCCATAGAAGTGGTAAAAATGGGGACAACAGTAGCAACAAATGCTCTGTTAGAAAGAAAGGGAGACAGGGTTGTTCTTCTGATCACCAAAGGGTTTAAAGATGCGCTGCGAATTGGCTATCAAAACCGTCCTAACATCTTTGCTCGCCAGATAATTTTACCAACGATGCTTTACGAACAGGTGATTGAGATAGATGAACGTTATGATGCTAAAGGGAATGAATTAATATCTATAAATATTGAACAAGTCAAAAGAAACCTACAAGCAATTTACCATACAGGAATTCGGAGTTGTGCTATTGTTTTTATGCACAGCGATCGCTATCCCGAACACGAGCAACAAATAGCCCAGCTTGCCCAAAAAATCGGCTTTACTCAAATATCTGTATCTCATCGAGTTAGTCCCTTAATGAAGTTGGTTAGCCGAGGAGATACAACAGTAGTCGATGCTTATTTAACTCCGATTCTACGTCGCTATGTCAACCAAGTAGCGAATCAGTTACCCACCGTCAAATTAATGTTTATGAAATCTGATGGCGGTTTAGTCGCAGCTGAACAATTTCAAGGCAAAGATAGTATTTTAAGTGGCCCCGCTGGCGGTATTGTTGGCGCAGTTAAAACTAGTAAAAGAGCAGGTTTTGAGTTAGTTATTACCTTTGATATGGGAGGAACAAGTACAGATGTTGCCCACTTTAAAGGAGAGTATGAACGACAACTAGATTCAGAAATTGCTGGGGCGCGGATGCGAGTTCCTGTATTAGCAATTAATACCATTGCTGCTGGTGGTGGTTCAATTCTCTTTTTTGATGGTTCTAGTTATCGTGTCGGCCCTAAATCTGCTGGTTCAAATCCTGGCCCTGCTTGTTATCGGCGTGGCGGGCCATTAGCGGTTACTGATGCCAATGTAATGTTAGGTAAAATTCACCCACAATATTTTCCCTCAGTTTTTGGCATTGATGGTAATTTACCTTTAGATAAAGATATTGTTATTCAAAAATTCACCCAATTAACCCAAGACATTCAAGCCGCTACATTAAATGATTGTACTCCCGAACAAGTAGCCGCAGGATTTATGGCGATCGCAGTGGAAAATATGGCGAATGCAATAAAAAAAATCAGTCTGCAACGCGGTTATGATGTCAGCCAATATGTACTTTGTTGTTTTGGCGGTGCAGGTGGGCAAGTTGCTTGTTTAATTGCCAATACCTTGGGAATGAAAAAAATATTTCTACATCCTTATGCTGGAGTTCTCTCAGCTTACGGAATGGGATTAGCTGATGTGCGGGCAATTAGAGAAGGAGGAGTTGAACAACCTTTAACTCAAGCATTAATCCCTAAATTAGAGCAGTTAATGAGATATTTAGAAACTCAAGCTAGAAGTGAAATAAATGAAACAGATAGTCAATTAGAAGTAATCCGAAAAGCTAACTTAAAATATGAGAGTACTAACTCTATCCTGACCGTTAATTTTGCCAATAAAGTAGTAGTAATGCAGCAAAATTTTGAGGTTGAGCATCAATCACGCTATGGTTTCATTCAATTAGATAAAAACTTAATTGTAGAATCTGCTTCAGTGGAAGTAATTCAAAAAATGGATACTCCCGAAGAACCTTTAATTATTCGTACCCGTTCTCTAGATGAAGCCCCTGTCTCTGTTGAGACAGTCAGGATGTTTACTGCTGATAGATGGCATAATGCTCCTATTTATCGACGGGAAGATTTACAACCAGAAGATAGTATTAATGGCCCTGCAATTATTATCGAAAAAATTAGCACGATTGTAGTTGAACCAAACTGGGAAGCAAGATTAACTGAACGTAATCATTTAATTTTGCAACGTCTTATAGAGATTATATAAAGATTTATGATTTAATTTCATTAACCGAAAATACTAAGTTTCAGTAAATTATTCGGAGATTTTCAATGTTAAATTTTTCTTCTCTTCCTTTGCAAATCCGCCAGCTTTGTCTAGATGAAAGTTAAATACACCTGACTTAGAATAAATATGTGCTAATATCGATCGCAGTGAAGTTGATGTCTGCGGTATAGTTTCCGCAATGTCTCATGCTAATTCAAGTTTTTTATCTAGAGAGCCAAGTAGCTCTGCTGAAGGAGGATGGCTGGTGTTAATAGTTCCAGCCATGAACGGTTAGATGTTGAGGCTACGCTAACCGAAGTTAAAAGGCTCCAATTTGACCGCGCACATCGTAACGCCTCTGGATTATTCTATATCGAAGGTGTGCGTAACTTTGTCAAGGTAATTGACAACGGTTTTGATATTTTAGCGATCGCGTTTAGTGAGAAACTGCTCACAGCACCTTTAGCACGGAAACTAGTTCGGCAATCTCGGCGTTCTGGTATTCCTTGCATCAGCCTTACACCCGAACAGTTTCGACGTATTTCCCAGAGTGAACGTGCTTCTGGAGTTGGTGCAATTGTTCGTCAGCGCTGGTTCAAGCTGCGTGATATCTCGCCACAACCTGATTTGTGCTGGGTGGCTCTTGAAACTGTTCGCTCACCAGGAAACCTCGGAACCTTGATTCGCACATCAGAAGCTGTTGGCGGTGCTGGGTTTATTTTTATCAAAGATAGCATAGATCCCTTTGCTCCCGATGTTATTCGGGCATCTATGGGTTCGCTCTTTAACCAGAAGTTTGTACGCACAAGCTTTTCTGCGCTCCGTCACTGGGTACAGAACCACCACTGTCCTGTTATTGGTGCTTCACCAGATGGGATGTCTGAATTTCATCAGTTTAATTATCCCAATTCTACTCTTCTTTTCCTGGGCGAGGAGCGCCAAGGTCTAACCCCAGAACAGCGAGACTTATGCCAGCATCTTGTTCGGATTCCGATGGTAGGTGCGGTTGACTCCCTCAATCTTGCTGTAGCAGGTAGCCTCTTAATGTATGAGGTTTATAGGTCGAGAACATAATGTGTGAAGTGACACCCAACATCAATCAATTTTTGTGTTGGGTTGCACTTTTCTTAACTCAACTTACATCAGCAAATGTTAAGTAATTCATTGAATTTAAACAAACACGAATTAAAAATGCACAGAACATCTCAACCCGATCCTGTTCGCTTAGAAATCTTTAAAAATCTCTATCAATTTATCGCCGAACAAATGGGAATTGTGTTGCAAAACACTGCTACATCAGTGAATATCAAAGAAAGGCTGGATTTCTCCTGCGCAATTTTTGACTCATCGGGATTATTAGTAGCAAATGCCCCACATATTCCTGTACATTTAGGCTCAATGAGTGAAAGTGTCCGCAGTTTAATTAACGATAAAGGCGACACCCTAAAACCGGGAAATGTTTATCTATCTAATAACCCCTATAACGGCGGAACCCACCTTCCTGATGTCACTGCAATTACCCCTGTTTTTTTGGAAAATAGTGAAAATAATCCATGCCCCATGCCCAATGACCAATGCCCAATGCCTTTATTTTTTGTTGCTTCTCGCGGACATCAAGCAGATATTGGTGGAATTACTCCCGGTTCTATGCCTCCCCACAGTACCACAGTAGAAGAAGAAGGAATTCTCTTTGATAATTTCCTCTTGGTCGAAGAGGGAAATTTTCAAGAAACCACAGTCAGACAGCACCTTGCAAATCATACTTATCCTGCTCGTAACCCTGACCAAAATATCGCTGATTTTAAAGCCCAAATTGCTGCAAATGAACGGGGAGTTCAAGAACTTTGTAAAATGGTTTTACAATACGGAATTGACACTGTTCAAGCTTATATGACATTTGTGCAAGCTAATGCTGAGGAGTCTGTTAGGCGTGCGATCGCAGTTCTCAAGGATGGCTCATTTACTTATAAAATGGATGATGGGGTGCAAATTAAAGTTAAAGTAACCATCTACCCAGAAAACCGTAGTGCTACTATTGATTTTACTGGAACTTCTTGGCAGCTAAATAGTAATTTTAATGCTCCTAAAGCTGTAACTCAAGCAGCAGTTTTATATGTTTTCCGTACTTTAGTTGATGATAATATTCCTCTGAATGCTGGGTGTCTTAATCCTTTAGAAATTATTATCCCAGTTGGCTGTATGCTCAACCCAACCTATCCAGCCGCAGTAGTCGCGGGTAATGTCGAAACTTCTCAAACTATTGTGGATGCTTTATATGGTGCTTTGGGTGTTATGGCTGCTTCTCAAGGAACGATGAATAATTTTACTTTTGGTAATGAGCAATATCAATATTATGAAACTATCTGCGGTGGCTCTGGCGCGGGGATTAATTTTAATGGTACTGATGGTGTTCATTCTCACATGACTAACTCTCGTTTGACCGATCCAGAAGTTTTAGAAACTCGTTATCCTGTACTTTTAGAAAGCTTTAGTCTTCGTCCCGATAGCGGTGGCAAAGGAAAATATTCGGGTGGTAATGGAGTTGTCCGCCGCATTCGATTTCTTGAACCGATGACAGCTAATATTCTCTCTGGCCATCGGGTTGTTTCTCCCTTTGGATTAAATGATGGGGAGGCAGGAAAAGTAGGACGAAACTGGATACAGCGTCAGAATGGAATTGAAGAGAATTTAGACAGCACAGCAACGGTAGAAATGAAAACTGGGGATGTTTTTGTGATAGAAACTCCTGGTGGCGGTGGTTTTGGTAAATGCCAGTGAAGAAGGCAGGAGAGGAGGCAGCACTTCGGCTCCTTTCGACTTCTCTACGAGACGCTACGCTCAAGCAAGTCGTCTTTCTTTTTCACTATCTGTAGTCGCACACGTCTAACGTCTCAAAGAGTTGCAGCTTGTCGTCACACTTTGCTTATCCTTTGGAACGCCTTGCAAACAAGAAATGTTAGATTTGTTTATTTCTACTTACCTAATTTTTGTAAAACAAGATACATTAAATGGTAGTTTAATCGCAAAGGAACCAAAAAGCATGGCCGTTAGTAGCCCTGAAGTCATCCGTCACATATTGATTGGATTGGGATATTTAGCTCCTGAGATTGATCCTAAGCCGGATCTCACTAAATTTGCTCCCTGGAAGCGAAATAACAACTCCTTGACTGACGATCCTACTGAAGAAGCTATTAAAAAGTTTCAGAAACAGTACTCACAAAAACTTGTGGTTAATGGTAATGCTGATGCAGAGACTCGAACTGTCATGGAAGAAACAGTCATCGGGCTTCAAAACAGATTGAAGTTTCATGGTTTTGCAACCAATGCTGAAATCCCTCCAAACAAGCCTTTTTATGGGCCGGCTACTTATACAGCAGTCAAAAAATTTCAGAAATCTCAGGGTTTAACTGAAAATGGTATTGCTACTATTGAACAGCGTCAAATTCTACAGCAATCTAGTCTGACAGATAAGCCCCAGACTCCGCCTCAGTCACAACTAAAGCTGAGAGATTTATGCTTTCAATTCCAAAAGAATCCTCAAAATCCTTCTTACATTGCAGCGTTAAATAACTTACAACAAAATCTACCCAAGGACGTTTTACACAAAGTTACTAACAAATGGAGGGGGACAAACGATCAAAATCCTGAGATTGTCAAGCTGACGAATCTGTTTACTTATTATGATGACAATAATGCAAATCATCGTGATGCACTAAATCACTTACAAAGTCAGATTACCCCAGCCATCTCTCAAGCATTTTTAAGCCTTTGGAATAAGAAGTAACAAATGGGACTGATAGCAGAAGTCTCAATTCAGAATTCAGAATGGGCTACGCCTTGCTGCGCTAACAGAAGCAAAATACGCTTTCTACCTAGATAACAGACTTAGCTTGTGTACCTCATCAACTTGAAATCTGCTTTTTTACATCTGATACCAATTCAAAAAATGTTTACGACAGATAAGCCCACCCACGCTGACGCGCACCCTTTAGTAAGGGCAGGGTTGGTGATATATATTATCTATGTGTTGCATTCTTTTTTCAAATTGGTATGAAATCCGAGAATTAAAAACCAGGTTTCTAATCTCTGCTGAGTAGGAAACCTGTTTTTTAACAATTCTGAATTCTGATTTAATATTCAATTCCCGGTTGTGCTTTTACACCTTGATCGCGGAAAGGGTGCTTAACTAGAGTCATTTCAGTTACTAAGTCAGCACGCTCAATTAAAGCAGGTGGTGCGCCTCTACCTGTGAGAATAACGTGTTTGTTAGCGGGTTTTTGCGCCAAACCTGCTAAAACGTCTTCTACTGGTAAGTAAGCCATTTTGAGGGCGATATTGATTTCGTCTAACAACACTAGATGAAAGTCTGGGTTGCGAATGTATTCTAACGATTTTTCCCAGGCGGCGCTAGCTTTGTCAAGATCGCGATCGCGGTCTTGAGTTTCCCAGGTAAAGCCTTCGCCCATTGCGTGAAATTCTATTTGGTCTTCCCAATAGCTGAAAACCCTTTTTTCGGAAGGTTCCCAGCTACCTTTGATGAATTGGACGATCGCTACTTTATACCCATGACCGAGCGATCGCAACACCATCCCCAAAGCCGCAGTGGTTTTACCCTTACCGTTCCCAGTATTTACAATAATTAATCCTTTTTCTGGTACAGCTTCTGCTATGCGCTTGTCTTGCACTTCTTTGCGTCGCTGCATTTTTTTCCGGTACTGTTCATCAGTCAGAGATGAAGACATTACCTCATCAATTAAGCGCCCAATTTCTTGGTCTGGGTTCAATTCTGGTGGTGTATCGTTTTTCATCAAGCTTGTCTAGAAATAACTGTTAAAAGTGTTGAAAATGAACCAAAATCGCCTTACTTATCCAATTTCATTTACATTACTTGATGGCAAATGTCCAGTAAGTTTTCATGTGAAATATTAATAGTGTATTAGCTTTATCAATGATTTGAGACAAGTGGAACTATATATAATACACAAACTGAACTTATAATTTGAGTTTACTATTACTGTTTTAAATAATTTAATATGTTTATTAAAGCACTTTACCAGTAAAATTTTATTATTATCTTCTTTAGTACAGTGATGAGTTAGATACTTTAAGTATCATAAGTATGATGTCTAATATCATAAGTTATGCATCTATGGATGTTGTTGTTTCCATTTTTCCCATAAAGGCTGTGTATCCTCTGGTTGAGCGTCATAGTTGAGCAATTGGTCTGAAATTATCACCCATGACTGGGCACTGCGTGTCCAAATGTTACCCACTGGGCGTAACCAACTTGTATCATCTAAGGTTCCAGCTTTGACATTGATAGTATTTGAATTGTAAGTCCGTTCATGGAACAATCGCGTTCCGCAGTCGCCACAAAACAGGTTATTTACTTCACGTCCGGTATCATTTTTCCGAGTCCAAGCTTTCGGTTTTCCTTGAATAATTACAACAGTATCTCGTAGTACTGTAAGAGACATACCAAAGGCACTAGACGATTGTTTTTGACACTCCTTACAATGACATAGGTAAAGTGTTAATGGTTCGGCATGAATTTCATAACGAATCTGTCCACATTGACAACCTCCAGTATATGGAAGACTCACAGTTTTTATCTCCTAAGAATTTGTATTGTTTTATTGTAACTAAAACTACTTCAGTATAAAAGCGGATTTTATTAGACACAAATAGAAGACATCTGAACATGAATATATTTTCATTCTCTGCACTTTCCTAAATCCTTTTCATCACTCATCCTAACTCCAATACTGTTGAGGTGCATTTCCGTGAACTTCTAAAATCTTCGGTTTTTGGATTTTGCTATCAAGGGGATTAATTGCTTCTAACTGGACATCAAATTTCCAGTTTTCACCAAAATCATAAAGATAGGTCATTTTACCACCCGGTTCTAGATATAAATCTAAATTCTAAATTCACAATTTAACCTTCTGTGCAACGTGTTTTATTTATACTATTAATACAGAATTTCTCATGATAAACATTGACGTGCCAAGTGTCACAACAGGACTATCAATACCGTAAGTTTAATGAAATGCGAATGATAATATTTTCACCTTCTACTTGACTAATCCCAGGAATTTGATATGAATAGTAACACTCGCCTACAGATGATTTTAGCTGATACACGCATTAATACAGTATTACCTGCGATCGCTCAACTAAATCTACCTAACTGGTGGTTAGCCGGGGGTGCAGTCCGAAACACCGTTTGGTCTTCAATTTTTGGCAATGACTGTGGGTTAGGTATTAAAGATTTTGATATTGCATTCTTTGATATAGAGGGAAACCGTTCCCAAGAACTAGCAGCAAAGGCGATTCTCACAAAACAATTTCCTGATGACGAGTTTGATGTCAAAAATCAAGCCAGTTTTGCTCGTTGGCGGCTTGGTAGCAGACCTTACACTAGTACAGAGGATGGCATCACAAATTGGCTGCACACCGCTACTGCTGTGGGAGTTCGACTAGATACCCAGGGACAATGGCAATTTTTCACACCCTACGGGTTGGATGACCTATTTGGTGGCATTATTCGACCTACGCCAACGCATACTTATAACTTAGATGCCCATAAAAAAGCATCTGGATTTTTACAGAAGTGTCCTTATCTGCGGTTGGCGTAAAGCTTACAGTCAGATTTTAGCCGCTAATTTCCGTGACAAAGAAATAATCGCTTTTTAATTTACAATCTTTGGATACTGAAGCGCAATGTTAATAATTTTCTACGTACTGGGAATAATTAAACTAGAACCCCTTTCACAATAGAACAGGGATGATGCTAATTTTATAACTTTATAGTCAAAAACCAATGCCAAATCGTACTGGATACCAAATTAACTCCACTCTCCACGAAGGAATCCAAACAATTATTTATCAAGCACAAACGCCAAAGGCGCAACAGCGAGTTATCCTCAAGCTGCTTAAAAATGAATATCCGACCCTTGAAGCCTTTACTCGCCTTAAAAATGAGTATCAAATTCAGCAAGGTTTAGACCATCCCAATATAATTAAAGCTATCAGTCTAGAAACTTTTGAAAACCGTGTGGGATTATTGCTAGAAGACTTTGGCGGTCAGTCTTTATCTCAACTGCTCCAAACCAAAAAACTTGACTTAATTAACCATTTAAAAATTGCTATTCAACTGACTAAAGCTTTAGATTATTTGCATAATAATCAGATTATTCATAAAGATATCAAACCTAATAACATCATAATTAACTCCCAGACAGGTATTGTTAAACTCGCTGACTTCGGTATAGCCTCCCGTCTCAATAAGGAAAATCCCCAATTTAATAACCCTAACTGCGTTGAAGGCACACTTGCCTATATGTCTCCCGAACAAACTGGGAGAATGAATCGCATTCTTGATTATCGCACTGACTTTTATTCTCTTGGTGTGACTTTATATGAAATGCTCACTGAGAAAACACCATTTGTTAGCCAAGATCCCTTAGAAGTAGTTTATAGTCACATTGCAGTTCAAGCGAGAAACCCGCAATTATTAAATTCAAAAATTCCTGCCGCCATCTCTAAAATTGTAATGAAGTTGATGGCAAAAAATGCAGAAGACAGATATCAAAGTGCTACAGGATTATTGGCAGATTTAGAATCATGTCTCAAGCAGTTAGAAACAAAAGGAATCATTACTGATTTTGTGCCAGGCCGTTTAGATATATTGAGCCAGTTATTAATTCCTCAAAAATTATATGGTCGTGAAGAACAAGTTAATGAACTTTTAGCTGCATTTGAGCGAGTTTCATCTGGAACTAGTGAAATGATGCTAGTTTCTGGTTATTCTGGGATTGGCAAATCAGTTCTAGTCAATGAAGTTAATAAACCAATTACTCGCAGACAAGGGTACTTTATTTCTGGTAAATTTGACCAGTTAAAACGGAATATACCTTATGCTTCTTTAATTCAAGCCTTTGCTTACTTAATGCGATATTTGCTGACCGAGAATAATGAAAAAATAGAAAGATGGCGTAGTAAAATATTAGCAGCTTTAGGAACAAATGGAAAAGTTATTACTGACGTAATTCCAGAAGTAGAATTAATCATCGGTATACAGCCGGAAGTTGCCCAAATTGGTGCAACAGAATCACAAAATCGTTTCAATCATGTTTTTAAAGAATTTATCCAAGTTTTTACTCAAAAAGAACACCCATTAGTCATATTTTTAGATGATTTACAATGGGCAGATTCAGCTACTTTAAATCTAATTCAACTGATCGTAACTGATACCGATAGCAAATACTTTTTATTTATTGGTGCATATAGAGATAATGAAGTTAATTCAGCGCATCCTTTAATCCAAAAGATAGAAGAGATTAAGAATAGTGGGACGGTTGTTAATAATCTTGTATTACAACCCTTAAATTTAGGCAATGTAACTCAGCTAGTTGCCGAAACTCTTCAAAAATTAGAAGTGAAGCAGGATGAAGAAACAGCAGTCTTTAACCAAGACATTATTAAACTAGCTGAGTTGATTTGTAATAAAACCGGTGGAAATCCATTTTTTATAACACAACTAATTCAAGCACTTCATCAAGAAAAACTGTTAAAATTTGACTTTGCTAATGCTAAATGGCAATGGAGTATAGAAGATATTCAAGCAATTGGAATTACCGATAAGAATGTAGTTGAATTAGTTGCCAGCCGAGTTGAAAAACTACCACGGTTCACCCAAGATGTTTTAAAATTAGCAGCATGTGTGGGTGACAGATTTAGTTTGGATGTTTTATCGATAGTAAATGAAAAATCACCTTCTTTGACAGCAAATGATTTACACTCAGCTTTGCAAGCAGGATTAATTCTGCCTTTAAATGAAGCTTACCGCATCCCTTTAGTTTTTAATCAAGAAGAAGCGGTTAATTTAAATTTCGACACTTCACGGGTGGGTTACAAGTTTTTGCATGACAGAGTACAACAAGCAGCATATTCCTTAATTCCAGAAGAACTTAAGAAATCTACTCACCTGAAAATTGGGCAATTGCTTCTTCAAAATATACCTAAAGAGGAAATAGAAGCTAACATTTTTGATATCGTCAATCAGTTAAATGTAGGTATTGTTAACCTGATAGAGCAATCTGAAAAAACTGAATTGGCACGATTAAATTTAACTGCAGGACGAAAAGCTAAAGCTTCTACAGCTTACGAAGCTGCTCTTAAATACTTCACAAATGGGATAGAACTTTTAAATATAGATGCTTGGCAAACGGAATATACCTTAACTATCGGTTTATATGAAGGAGCCGCAGAGGCAGCCTATCTGGGCGGTGATTTTGAGCAGATGCAAACATGGGCTAAGGTGGTGCAGCAAGAAGCCAAAATTCTTTTAGATAAAGTGAAAGTCTATGAAGTACAGATTATCGCTTCTATCATTCAAAGCAGGCAATTGGAAGCCATTCAAATAGCAGTATCAATTCTGCAATTATTAGGAATAAATTTTCCAGACGAACCGACATCAACTGATATTCAGCAGGGGATGGATGAAATTGCTGTTTCTTTGAAAGGGAAAGCCATTGCAGATTTAATTAATTTACCATTAATGACCGATCCTAACAAGATTGCAGCGATGAGAATCTTAATGGGAGTTCTTCCTGCGGCTTTTCAAACTGCTCCGGCAATGATGCCAATTATTGTCTGTAAAATGGTTAATTTGTCTTTAAGGTATGGAAATACAGCTGTATCTGCTTATGGTTATAGTCTTTATGGATTACTTCTTTGTGGAATTCAAGGAGAAATTGATTCTGGCTATGAATTTGGGAAACTAGCTTCTCACCTAGTGTCACAATTTAATGCTGAAGAACTCAAGGCGAAAATTCTGACGGTTGTTAGTGCCCATGTTATGCATTGGAAAGAGCATGTTAGAGAGACATTAACATCATCAATGTCAGGATATTCTAGTGGTCTGGAGACTGGGGATTTAGAATATGCTGGTTATTGTGGCTATATTTATCCCTATCATTCATTTTGGCTGGGTAAAGAACTTTGGGTTCTAGAAAAAGAACTGATAGCTTATTGTGATTCGCTGAAAAAAATCAATCAACAAGTAGCTTTCACTTGGAACTCAGTGTATTTGCAAACAGTTTTGAACTTGAAAGGAAGTTTTGAAAATGCGGACTGTTTAATTGGAGAAGCCTACAACGAGCAAAGTATGCTGCCAATTCATCAGCAAGTAAATGACCTTTACACAATTAACCATTTATTTGTTAATAAGCTAATGCTCTCTTACATATTTGGAGAGTATTTTAAAGCTGTAGAAAATGCTGCGATCGCAGAAAACTCTTTAGGTGGTGTTACAGGGTTGTTTGTTGTCCCAGTGTTTTATTTCTACGATTCTTTAGCCCACTTGGCAATATATCATACTGCTAAAGAGTCTGAGAAGCAAGCTATTCTAGAAAAAGTTCAAGCTAATCAGCAAAAGATGGAACTCTGGGCTACTCATGCTCCCACCAATCACTTACATAGATTTTATCTCGTAGAGGCAGAACGGTGTCAGGTTTTGGGTCAAAAGCTAGAAGCAATGGACTATTATGAAAACTCGATTGCCAAATCTCAAGCAAACGGTTTTCTCCAAGAAGAAGCTTTAGCCTATGAGTTAGCTGGAAAATTTTATCAATCTCTAGGTAAAGAATTAATTCATCAAACTTATATAACTAAAGCCTATTATGCCTATATTCGTTGGGGTGCGATCGCCAAAGTTAAACACCTAGAATCAAAGTATGTTTTTCTAGTAGGACAAACTACTACCATAGAAAACACTAGTTCAAAACTTGACACAACTCATATTACCACTAACACTACTACCAATAACAGCTTAAGCGATTTTCTAGATTTTAATGCATTCATCAAATTTTCACAAGCGATTACTAATGAAATTGTTTTAGAAAATTTATTGGGTAAGCTAATCCAAATTTTACTAGAAAATGCTGCTGCCCAAAAAGCAGCACTACTCTTACTTAAAGATAATCATTTGTATATTGAAGCTTCTGGAAATGCTACTGATGATGTGGTGACGGTTTTACGTTCTATTCCGGTTGAAACCTATCAAGATTTACCACTGTCTGTGATTAATTACGTTCTCCGAACTCAGCAATATATTGTATTAAATGATGCAATAGTTACAGAGCCTTTTAATTTTGATATCTATATCCAAAAATCTCGAACAAAATCAATCTTTTGTTTGCCGATTATGTACCAATCACAGCTTACTGGTATTATTTATTTAGAAAACCAGTTATCATCAGGGGCTTTTGTTCCAGAAAGGGTAGAGGTATTAAAAGTCTTAGTTTCTCAAATGGCTATTGCAATAGAAAATGCCAGTTTGTACACAAAGGCGCAAGATAAATCTAAAGAGTTAGAACAATCGATAAAAGATTTACAAGAGGCGCAACTACAGCTTATCCAAAGTGAAAAAATGTCTTCTTTGGGTAATTTAGTTGCAGGTGTAGCACACGAAATAAACAATCCCATTGGTTTTATTACAGGTAGTATTGCCCAAGCAAAAGATATTGTTAAAGATTTAATAGACTATCTGCAACTGTACCGAGAAAAATTCCCCAATCCTGGTGCTGAAATTGAAGAAAAAGCTGAAGAGATAGATATAGATTTTCTGCTAAAAGATTTACCAAAAATGATTGATGGTATGACAGTGGGAACACAGCGTATTCGCAATATTAGTACATCTCTTCGTACTTTTTCTCGTGCTGATACTACCTCTAAAGTGTTAGCTAATATCCATGAAGGTATTGATAGTACTTTGATGATTTTACAACATCGTTTAAAAGCCGATCATAATCGTCCAGCAATTAAAATCATTAAAAATTATGCAGATATTCCATCAGTAAAATGCTATTTGGGACAATTGAATCAGGTGTTTATGAATATTATTGCAAATGCAATCGATGCTTTAGAAGAAGCAAATATCGGTCGTGATTTTTTAGAAATTCAAGAAAAGTATCCTAATATTATTACTATTGAGACTTCTCTAGAAGTAGATAATAACAAGGTGGTAATTAAGATTCAAGATAATGCTAAAGGAATGCCTGAAGCAGTTAAAAAATGCATTTTTGAACATTTATTTACCACCAAATGTGTAGGAAAAGGTACGGGATTAGGATTATCCATTAGTCGGCAAATTATAGTTGAAAATCATGGTGGAAATTTGATTTGCGAATCAGTCTTGGGACAAGGAACACAATTTATAATTTCTATTCCAATTTTGGGGGGATAAGGAATTTTTAATAGTTTTCCTTAAATTTCGGTATGGGTGCGGATGCTTTGCAGTATTCTTGATTAAATTAGTTTATATCTGCATTGGCAATTTTGATAAAGTGAATTTCCGATAAATTTACTGTTTCTCAAGAGTGATGGTTGCGTAAGTCCTGTATGTAAGTAGTGACTTTATTACTTAATCAAATCAATACAAAGTTAGTTACAATTAGCACTTGTAACTTATTAATTAACTGTTATAACTAATTGTATACATCAACTCTTGTATATACTAGCTTTATCATTTACTAGAAAAAAGATTTTTAGTAGATATAAAACTCAATTACTAGTGAAGTCTACAAGCATATTAGACAGTTTTGATAGGCTAAAAATATTAGCCCAAACTTTAGTTTGTAGTAAAGTACAAGATGCAAAAATCGTAAATAATTAAGGGAATCATCTTGTGGAAAAAAGAAGAGAAAATGGGGGAATAGTTTCAAAAGCTATTTCGTTCCTGTTAAATCGTATAACTTTAATTGCGCTTGCAGTTATTCTTGTGCTGTTTGTTGGAGGTAAGTTTGAGGTAGCAAGTGCAACTCAACCTAATGCAGAATTAGAAATTCAAAAATTAACATCCTGTTACGCCCTGGGAACTGACGCTATTGGTAGAGGAAATCTCCAAGAAGGAAAAAATATTTATCGGGATTGTTTTACTCAAGATTCAGTCCTTACCGCCATTTTTCCTGATGGGGCAACTCAAACAAATTATGGGACAGATTCTTGGGCAGATTTTGTCTATTCAGTATTTCAAGGAAATGGTTACACGGCTACTCAACACTTGATGGGTACAATAAACATTTCAATTCAAAATAATCAAGCAACGATGACTTCTTATCTCCATGCGACTCACAAACGCTCGGAAACCAGCATTGATGTCGCTAATGGCACTTATGAAGATCAAGTCGTTAACAGAAATGGACGCTGGAAAATTCGTAATCGTACCCTTAAACTCATCGATTTCTTGAATCTCAGTTCGCCAACTACTTCTTCAAACGCTAATGCTCGAAGTACTAATTCTTCAGCTACCTTTGTCAGACCAAATATACCTCGTTTAAAAGAATAATTCTTGAGATTGGAATAACACGAACACGGGTTGGATAAGTATTCTTTACCTCCCTGATGACTGGAAAAAGGGGTGAATTCAAATATTCATCCCCTTTTTTATTTGCCACTTGAGTAAAATATAGTGCAAGATAAACAACTTTTGCAGTCAGTGTTTATTCTGTTTGATATATGAATAGAGAAGTTCGCGATCGCTTGGAGAGTTTATAATTAAGCATGGACTATTTCCGTTGCTTCCATTACTTACAATAACTACAGTAATGCCCATCCGGGGACAAACTCCTAAACAACTGGTGCTAACTACCCGAAAATCACCCCATAATCCCTCAAACTTTAAACGAGATTTCAACCAATTCTCTAAATCTTCGGAAGCGGTTGAGCCTAACCGCTCGTTTGCACATTGCGAACACACAAGCACCAAACCAGATTCCCATCGGGGAGAAACAGTTGAAATAGAAGTTTCTAATCGAGTATTTATTAGAGGTGGTAGTTGCTGAGAATTGGATGCAGACCTCTTGAGGATACGTTTGAGTAATGCTTTAATACGCTGTAGGAATTTTTTCATAGACTACCCCACCTATTTATCTGACAAGATAGTGTAAATTTCCTGTTTAGTCTGTTCTATTAGAACACCCAAGAAATGCTAGTCTATGCCAAGTCGTTTGTAGACGATGTAGAATTTTCACCTATGGACGCCTAGAGGACATGATATTACTATCTTTAATTGCAACTCAGTATTACAATCTAGGGGTTCCCACTCGCTGGGGAAACTATATGGAATCAAAACATGACTAAGCTGATTGAATACGAAGAAGCCAGCGACGAAGTACGTGCAGTGTATGACGACATCCGCGTTACACGTCAGAATGACTACATCAATAACTTTTGGAAAGCCATAGCCAACCATCCTCCCACCCTGCAACGAACGTGGCAAGCGTTGAAGGAAGTGATGGTTAGCCCTGGTGAGATCGATCCACTGATGCGCGAACTGATTTATATTGCTGTGAGTGCAACGAATGGCTGTGAGTATTGCATCGCCTCGCACACAGCGGCAGCACGTGCCAAGGGTATGAATGATACTATGTTTGGGGAACTAATGGCGATCGCAGCTACTGCTAATATGACCAATCGCCTCGCCAATGGCTATCAAATTCCGGTGGACGAGAAATTCAAGACGTAGGAATTTAGCCTTGTCTATCCCTACTTAAAAATAAGGTTTAGCAAAATCATTTACTATGCCCAAGGTTCAGATTAACGGGATTGATTTGTTCTACGACATTAAGGGAACAGGTGAGCCTTTGCTATTAATAGCTGGCTTTCTTTGCGATCATGCTTATTGGTCGCTGATTATGCCATCGCTGGTTTCGCAGTATCAAGTCATTCGCTTGGATAACCGAGGTATGGGGAGAAGTTCTGCTCCCGAAAACCCCTATAGTCTGAAGCAGATGGCTAGTGACGTTGCAGCATTGCTCGATCGCATCGGCATCGATAGGGTGCATTTAGCAGGTCATTCAATGGGTAGTCAGATAGCTCAAGAGCTAGTGTTAGCACACCCTGAAAAGGTAAAAAGTCTGATACTACTTTCATCTTTGGCAAAAGGTGATGCATTATTCAACAGCATCATTGAGACTTGGGGCGAACTTCCTAGCAATGTAGACCTAAAACTTTATGAAAAAGTTATCTTGCCCTGGATATTTACAGATACGTTCTACTCAATTCCTGACACGATCGAAGGTCTGATTGAATTTGCTATCAGATATCCTTTCCCGCCTGCAACTCATTCACTTTATCATCACAGCCAAGCCATCCTTAGTAGTAACACAATAGACCGCCTCCAAGAAATTCATTGTCCTACCTTAGTTCTGGTTGGTAAACAAGATATTCTCACTCCGCTAAAGTTTTCTCAACAACTTGCTCAAGGTATTCCCAATGCTGAACTTGTAGTCATCGAACGCGGGGGTCACGGCTTCTTGATTGAGTCGCCGGATGCTGTAGTTTCAGCCATACTCAATTTTCTGGGGAAGTTGAAGCCAACTTATAGCAATTTTTGATTATTAACAACAGAGGTAAAAGGTTTTTGTTGACGCAGGTCTGGGTTGCCGAGTCGCGCTGGACGTTTTTTATTCATGATGTATCACTAAGAACATCTGGTTTGATGTTCTTAGATGACATCTTCTGCAACCTTTTTGCTTAAGTTGACATCAATGAGTATTGCTCTACCCTTACGAGAAATCTATATAACTCTAGACTGGATTCTGATAGTTTTGCTATAAGCCTTCTGATAGTGTATTTCTCTAAACAAAAAAGTTTAGTCTGGGGATGTTTAGTTATAAAAATGAGAGGTAATAGTTATGCCCAGTGGACATGCTAGCCATAAAGGAACTTCTGATAAACCCAATGTTAATGCCAATGGAGTAATTGATGATGCTGCTGATAAATCATTAAACCCTGATGATCTCCTGTCGGAAGAGCAAACTAACACAGAAGTCCATAGAGTCGAAGAAAGTGTTAAGTTTCCTCCTGCTACCGAACGTCCAGGTGAAAAATCAAATACTAGTACCTGAAGTAACTATAGTACTCATATTTGATTTTTGAAATATGCGTAGTGGCATGGCAAGGCTAAAATATTGCAAAAAAATTGTAGGTTGGGTGGAGCGGAGCGCAACCCAATCTACAAGCGCGGCAAGTTGAATTTATTGGGTTGAATAATTCTGTTAATGATTAGATTTTAGTCTTTGTGAGTTTTTTAAACCCAACATTTTAAGCATGTCACGCTACTACGTCTAACTTTGCCCCGCTACGCTAACACAATTAAAAAACTTAGAGAGATCAAGTTTTTCAGGGTTTACATCTGTTTCATAACTTTAGTAAATTGGTATTACGCTTTGCTAGCGCACCTCATATAATCAATTTCTTTTTTTTGGCGAAGGTATTGAATATACAAAAATCCCCCTTTAACCGGACGGGATAGAGGGGGAGATAGCTAAGGTCAGATGCTGTGACCAATGCCGAAGTTAGTCCGGTACTGGTGACCGGCAACGATAAAGATGACTGCGATCGCTAAATGGTGATGAGCCATATCGGTCAGCCATAGCGATTCAGTCTGGGGATGGAAGCCACCCAAAAAAGTCAGAATAGCCGTCCCTGCGCCTTGAGATGTGCCAAACAAATGCCCTGGCGTATCAGGATTCTGGGCATATACACCCCAGTCACCTCGCCAGAAAGGTGCTAAACCTGCTGGGTGTGGCAAGGTAGTCAGAAAATTATTCCAACCAACGTGTTGACCGCGAGATTCAGGAATGGCAACGTGAATAAGATGCCCAGCCCAAGCCAGAGAGCTAACACCAAACAAACCTGCCAAGTGGTGATTTAGGCGAGGTTCAGCACTCTTGAACCAAGCCAAGCTACGTGAAACAATAGACTAGATGCCCACAGAAATATGATTGCCACGTGACCGAAGTGAGTAGCGAAAATCTTTTGGTAAAGATTTTCCTCGGTCATGCCATCATGGCTTTCAAAATCATTTCCCGTAGCGATCGCTTACCAGATCCGACGTGTAGTCGGGTCTTGTGCGAGATCCTGGTTAAATTTAGGATATTTTGTGGCCATGCAATTTAATTACATCTCCTTAAACGCTAATCCCAGTTGCGAGTTATAGCGAGCCAGCAACTTTTTACAATTGAATCAGCACCCTTTCAGCCTTGAATTGGAGGTCAATCTAAATAGCAAAAGCTGATGAGTATTGAGGATAAAACAGGTTTAATTCTTAGCTCGACTTTATCCATTTTTGGCTACGGGTCATCACAAATGTAGGCGATC